>CALKOC010000017.1 GCA_938091085.1 uncultured Alphaproteobacteria bacterium | reverse complement strand
TAAATTAAATCAATTAGTTATGAAATAAATGCGTTTTTTCCCTAAATAATGAATAAAAATCAAAATATTTATTGTTTTTTATTTTTAGATGTCCTATATTCATAATTGTCGAGAGCACAAATTGCTTTGAAAGGATATGATTATGACTAAGCGGTTCTTTAAATCTTTGAAGCAGTTTCTCAATGTACCAACACTGATTGCTGCTTTGCTTGCTTTATACGGCTTCGCGGTTCTTACACAGAACACTGCAGGCGGTTACTTACTTTAGATTTGCGAGATTCCCTCCCCTCGCAAGAGCCTGAAAAGGCATAAAACGCTGACGGCCCCTCCCCCGTCAGCGTTTTTTCCTGTAAAATATGCTTTAATTATTGTTCGTTAAGTTCCATTAACGGCCACCTTGGGCGTGCGGCCATATCCAACATACTGTGTTTGCCAGCACGCAATCTCTCCGCGCCTGCCCATGCAATCATGGCGGCATTATCCGTGCAAAGATGCGGTGGCGCGACGTGAAATTCGAAATCATGTTTGTCACAAACCTGCGCTAGAGCTGATTTAATATGCGTATTGGCGGCGACACCGCCCGCGACGACAAATTTCAATTTTGACATTTCCTCAGATGGCTTCATCCTGTCTTGTGAAAATCGCTTCATGGCATTTTGACTGCGTTCAACCAGACAATCCGTGATGGCTTGCTGAAGGCTTGCTGACAAATTCGCTACATCAGTATCACTGACAGGTTGCATTTGTGTCGCGCGAACGCGCAAGGCCGTTTTGAGTCCCGAAAAAGAAAAATCACAACTGCCATCGCCTGTGAGTGGACGCGGTAGGTCAAAAACTGTTGCATCGCCTTTTTTTGCCATCGCCTCTATAGCAGGGCCGCCGGGATAACCCAGTCCCATTAATTTAGCGGCTTTGTCGAAGGCTTCGCCCGCGGCATCGTCTAAGGTGGACCCATAGGTTTTGTAAACGCCATGATCCTCCACGGCTATAAGCTGACAATGCCCACCGGATACCAGCAACAATAAATAAGGAAACTGCAAAGGCGCACATAATCGTACAGTGAGAGCATGTCCTTCGAGATGATTAACGCCGATGAATGGCTTATCCAGAGACAAAGCAAGCATTTTACCTGTCATTAATCCCACCATGACGCCGCCGACCAGTCCTGGGCCGGCTGTAGCGGCAATACCATCCAGAGCTGTAAGTTCAATTTTGGCTTCGGTAACGGCCTTTTCGACAAGTGTATCGATAATACTGACATGGCTGCGTGCGGCGATTTCGGGAACGACCCCGCCATAAGGTGCGTGCACGTCTATTTGGCTATGAACGCAATTGGATAGGATTTCACCCGGGCCGTTGGGATTGTCAGGATTCAGACGAATGACTGCCGCCGCCGTTTCATCACAACTGGTTTCAATGCCAAGAACAGTCAGTGTCATTATAAAATTCCTGACGCTTTTCTGAAGGGTGTTGTGCGATGATTAACCTGTTGGCGCATAAGCTTTCTACTTGTCCTAAAGTACACTTGTCCTAAACTGGAGAGAACTGTAAACCAGACATAATGAATTGTCTTCCTTATATCAATTTTAGCCAGTGAGGTGGCTGCCTTGAGCCGAATTTTCCATCTTGGTACACGAAAGTCGCCTCTCGCAATGGCGCAAAGTCATGAAGTTGCACGTTCTCTATGTGATGCACATGGTTGGCCTGAGACACGTGTTCAACTCGTTCCTATTGATACCAAAGGCGACATTCTTCTGGATCAAGCTTTATCTGAATTGGGCGGTAAGGGTTTGTTTACGCAAGAGCTTGAGAGCAAACTGCTTTCAGGTGATCTCGATTTTGCGGTGCATTCCCTCAAGGATTTGCCTACACAAGACCCAAACGGGTTATGTGTTGCAGCTATTCCGCCTCGCGAAGATGCGCGAGATGCACTTATTTTAGCACCTGAACTTAAAGGGATAAACGGTCTGGAAGATTTGCCGGCACAGACCAGATTCGGTACCGCCTCCTTGAGACGTCAGGCGCAAGTCTTACGTTTAAATTCTAATCTGGAGATTGGATTGTTACGAGGCAATGTCGGCACTCGTATCAGCCAATTGACACATAATACTCAAAATAATGATGGCATCGCTTTAACATTACTTGCCGTGGCTGGATTAAAAAGACTTGGACTGAGTGAACGTATCGATATGATTATGCCGATAAACCAAATGCTACCAGCACCGGGGCAGGGCGCGCTGGCTGTGCAGACCCGCACTGACGATGCTGAATTGATTGACTTACTCAAACCTTTAAACTGTGCCATTACCCGGGCGCAAGTCACAGCTGAACGTGAATTTATGGCGCGATTGGACGGTTCCTGTAAAACCCCGATTGCGGCCTATGCACAGGTTATGGACGACAAGCTGACACTTACTGGACGGCTTTTATCCATAGACGGTCAGGTTTGCGCCGAGGCAGAGATTGTCGGTTCTGTAAATGAGGCCGCTGCTTTGGGTGAGCGTATCGCGCAGGACATTAGGAATAAATACCCTGAACTTGTGCCGATCAGCGATAAGCCGGAGGGATAGGGCTGACGCTCTGAGATGTATGCATATTCTGTTGACCCGCCCCAAAGATGACATTCCGGCTCTGAAACACAAACTTGTCGAACAGGGTTTTACTGTCTCAGCCTGTCCGATGCTGGATATAAACATCTTGCCCGTCGAAGAGGTGGATACCTCTACAGCACAAAAACGATCTACGGCGCAGGCTTATATTTTTACAAGTGCTAATGGGGTACGGGCGGCGTCACATCATGGCTTAACAAAAAATCCAAACCTGCCCGTTTTTGCTGTTGGGCCTGCAACCGCCGATGCATGTAGAATTGCAGGCTTCAAAAAAGTCACCGAGGCGGGGGGCGATGTCCAGAGCCTTGTCGGGATGATCAAGGCAGCTGATATAGATGAGGCATCGGGTTCGTTGGTGCATATTTCAGGCCGCGATCAGGCAGGGAATCTTGTCCAACAGCTTTATGATGCGGGTTATGAGGCTACCTCTTTGGTACTCTACCGCGCTGAAACAATTTCTGCCTTACCTGATGATATTGCAACACTTCTTGCTTCGGGTGAGATTGAAGCCGTTATGTTTTATTCCTCCAGAACCGCAACTCACTTTGTTACGCTTACGGAGCGTGCTGGTATCAAGCTGTCGATAACCGCTTATTGTCTGTCAGATGCGGTGGCTCAAATTTTAAAGCAGGCCGGGGTCGTAGATATAAAAGTTGCGGCAAACACAACTGAAGACAGCATGCTGAAATTGCTAACTGAAAATTACTGAATTTCTGCTGATTAAACTAGGTATTATTTAGAACGTTGCAACTCACCGATGCAAAAGGCATCATGTGGATAAATTGTCGTGATTCGCAATTTGAGCAATATATGGCTGCCAGAAAACCAACACGTAAAACACAAAAAAAAGCTCAGGGCAAAACACCCGAGTCTAAGACTGTTTCCGGTAAAAGGAACGCCTCATCAGGGGAGACTGTTAATAATGTGGAAGCTGAAATTATTGAACCTGAAAAAGACGAGACTAAAACCTCGTCAGACGCATCTAGCAGTGTTCCCCCCTTTATTGATATGCCGACACATTCACCCCGTAAAAGTATAATGCGGCGACTTTTTTCAAGCCTGTTACTGGTCATCGTCACGTCTGCTTTATCGCTGGCCCTGATATTTGTCGTCTTGTTTCAGCCGGGGGTTTTAAATCCGCAGGATAAAACGCAATTAGAAACGTTAGAGAATGACATTCAGTCTAAAGCGGATGACTTGCTGGCTCTGCAAAAAGAAGTCAATCAGTTGAAAGCCCGTAATGAAGCAGCTCTGGCTTTGTTCTCTGAATTTAATGAAAAGCTGACGGGTCTGGAAGATACTGAAAATCTTGAGACACGTCTGGCGGGGATGGATGAATTAATCTCGGCACTAGAAGAGCGCAGTGATGAAAACAGATCCCTCTTGCTGAGTGATGCTAAAAAACTTGAGACCTTGTCGCGTTCTGTTAGGGCGCTTCGAGAAAAAAGAGTAACTGCCTTACCACAAGCCTTAACACAGGCCTTTTCGGCTTCAGAGTCACAAAAACCGGCAAATCGTTTGGCACAAGCCATTATCAGTGGCGGCCCGTTTGAGGCAGAATTAGCGGCGGTCGAAGCTGAAGGGCAACTTAGTGCTTCTCTCGACTGGGTTCGGCCTTATGCGCGTGAAGGCATTCAATCGCTGGAGCGTTTGACGGAAAAATTTCAAGACCGTATCTCAGAACTACTGCGTAATGTGCCTTCCGGCAAAAACGATGAGATGATGTCAGAGGGTTGGGCCAAGCGCTGGTTAGAGGATTTGATGGATGGGCTTGGCGAATGGATTCAGATTAGGCGAACAGACTATCCGGACATTCAGGAAATCGGCCAGGAAATCGGTCAAGAAATTAGCGAGGAAGTTGGTGATGACGCTAACCCAGCATATTCTTTGGCACAAATTGAAAAGGCTCTGATTAATAATCAAGCTACTGAAGCGCTGAAGCTTAGCCGTCAATTACCTGCCGACATGCAATCTGATTTGAAAATATGGATGAGAGATTTGCAGGGTTATGTGGAAAGTCGCCGCCTGCTGGTCGTATTGAGTGAACTCGACTCCCCCTCAAAGGATAAGGAGCCTGCAGAGTGAGGCGGCCTTTACTTAACATTATTCTCCTTACAATTATTGGTGTTGTGGCCATCTGGCTTGGCGACCGCCCCGGTGATTTGGTATTGCGCTGGCCGGGCTATGAATTACGAACGAGTGTTGCGACGGGTATAGGGGTTACACTTGTCACCCTCTTTATCTTTCTGGTTATGTGGCGGGGTTATACCTGGCTTATAAACTGGCCGGTAAGATTTAAGGTTATGCGCCGAAAGCAAAAAAAGGCGCGTGGTGAGGCGGCAATGGCAGGCAGTCTCATGTCTCTGGCTGAGGGTAATGTCGCGGAGGCAAGTAAAGCTGCGCTTGAGGCGCAGAACAATTTGCCAGACCATGCCCTGCCGCTTTTGCTCGCGGCGCAGGCAGCACGAATGGACGGCAATCATAGTTTGGCTGAAAAAAAATATAAGGCATTGATTGCTTTACCTGCATCCACAAACAAGCAAAACAATCCCAAAGAGCTTGGCTATCGTGGATTGTTTTCTATGGCACTTGCAGAAGGAAAAAAGGATGAAGCGCGTGAGCATCTCCAACACACGCTCGCCGCATCTGCTGTTAAAAGTAAACCTGTTTGGGCCTTGCAGGGTCTTTTCCAAATTGAGGCGGGTGACGGCAATTGGCAGGAGGCGTTAAAGCTTGTTGATCAGCTTGCAGCGCGTGGGGGGATTGAAAAGCCTGACGCAAAGCGGTTGCGAGCTGTTTTGCTGGTTGCCGAAGGGCAGGCACTTGCCTTGCAATTAGCCGAAAATGAAAATGCTGAAATAAGGGCGCAAGGTTTAAAACTTGTCCAACGTGCCATTATTCTCGTACCAGATTTTATTCCGGCGCTTGTTCTGGCATCTCAGCTTGCCTCAACAAATAATGGTAGTAATTCAGCGCATAAGATTGTCAAACGCATTGAACAGCTTTGGAAGAAAACGCCACATCCTGATTTGATATCTGCCTATCTTGCTTTGCAGCCAGGGAAGTCGGCATTGCAAAATCTCAAGTTAGTTCAAAAACTCACTGCAAAAAATCGTACTCATTCGGAAAGCCGTATTGCGCTTGCTAATGCGGCAATCAAAGCGCGACGCTGGAGCATGGCGCGTGTGGCATTACAAGATGAGGTTGAAAACCCGACGCGCCGCGTATGCCGATTAATGGCTGATCTTGAGATTGGTGAGAATGAGGATGCGGGGCTAGCCCGTGAATGGATGGACCGTGCATTGACTGCGGCGCCTGATGCTTGTTGGGTTGGTCCGTCAGGAGAAGCGGCATCGTGGCAGGCTGTATGTCCTGAAACGGGGCAGATTGACGCCTTTAAATGGGGGCATCCGGGGCAGATGATGTCGACGGCTAGTTCGGGAACTGCGCTTATTGGGTAAGCGCGTATCTAAGCGTAAAGAAAATTCAACAAAAAGTGAATGAATGTATTTACGCCACTAACTGGGTGACGTTTACTAATATTGATAAATAAATTCCGGTGCAGGATTAAACAATCTGGGGAGTGGTCGTTTATATAATTACCCTCCCTAAAGGAATTTACTTGCCCCGTCTTAATGGCGGGGCTTTTTTGTAGCTTTAATCTAACTTGTAACCCGGTACGTCCGCGAAAGTTTTTCGACTGACGGCAAAGGCACCGCTACCGCGCCCGATTTCTTTATTTTCATCATTATAGATAACGGCCTCGGCGATATATTGACTTTTGGTTCTACTGACGACTTTCCCCACGCCTCGTATTTTACCGGACTGAACGGGCCTTAAAAAATACAGGTTAAAACTTGAGGTCAGGAGGAAGAATTCTTTTTCCATAGAATTTGCGGCAAAAATGGCGACGTCATCCATCATCTTAAAATATACAAACCCGTGAATAGCATTTGCGGCATGATGCAGGATTGGGTCAATTACCATTTCCAATTCCGCCTCACCCTCAGAGATTTTCAGCTTTGACTTGATCAATTCCTGAAAGGGAGCGGCGTGATACATATTCTCAAGTTTTTTGAAGTGTTGCTCTTGCATGATTAACTCCGGGGCAGGTGACGCATGGCTTATTCTAACTATAGATAAAGATAAATTGATTGCATTGATACGGCTTTGTTCCCTATGTTTTTGGGTAGTTCATATTTGTTGAGAGCTGCGATGTAGTGGAGTTGGGAAAGAGATATGGATAATCGAGATATTGTAAAATCATTTTACGCCTGTATTTCCGGCGGCGATGCAGCGGGACTTGAAAAACTTGTAGATGAAAATTTTGAACTTATCGTACCTAATGCTGGCGGGGTTTTATCAGGAAGATATATCGGTAAAGCGAGATTTATGGCTGATATTATTGGCACTGTTTTTGGCTGTGTGAACCCTGAAGATATTGTTTTTTGCAAGAATGTTGAAATTATGTGTGCAGAGGGCGACAAGGTTGTTGCCATTGCCCAGAATGAGGGTATTGCGTCGAGTGGCAAAAATTACAATCAAGTCTATGCTCATATTGCAACCGTTCGAGATGGAAAAATTACCAAGCTTATTGAGTTTTTTGACACTAATCTTGCCAATCAGGCACTTTGGAAACCCGATATGAATGATGTGACGCCTGATGAAGGTTTTAGTTTTTCCCAGATTTGCTGACTTAAAGAGTTTATAGTTCATTTTGAGGTGAGATTTATCACTAGAATATAGTCTCTAGATTTATAAGATAATGACATCGTTTGTTTGTAGTTGATTATATGACCCTTACACCTTTTGAGATATTTACCCCGGTACACGTTTTGACGATTGTCATTACATTAGGGTTGGCAATTTTAATCCCGCTTGGCGTGCGCGGACGTTCATATGAGACACGCTATACTGTGGGCGTTTCAATTGCAGTTCTCATTACTTATCATATTTTGAAACAAACCATCGACACACCTTCTTTTGGGTATCCTTGGCAACAGGCTCTACCGTTTCATATGTGTGATTTATCTTCCATTGCCATTGCGGTCTATCTTGTTTCGCGTCAGCGGATTTATTTTATTATCGCTTATTTTTGGGGTATCGGTGGCGCGACAATGGCTATTTGTCAGCCAGATCTGCCATATTTCTACCCCCATGTTGCTTATGTTCCGTTTTTTGTCAGTCACGGTCTTATTTTGCTGGGTGTGTTCTATGCGCTTATTACCCTGCGAGAGCGCCCGGTAGCTAGTGATGTTCTTAAGATTATTGTAATCACAATTTGTGCGGCCCTTATTTTATATCCGATTAATTTGTATCTGGGAGAGAATGCAAATTTCTGGTATCTCACGGCAAAACCGCAGGGACTAAACCTTATGGCGTTTTTCCCTGAGCCGCCATTCCATCTTGTGCCGATTGTGCCATTGGCCGTCTTTGTTTTCTGTTTGCTTTATTTGCCATTCGGAATCAGGGATTATATTGCTCGAAACCGGATAGGTGTTTTCTTAAAGAAGCTTCGTACCTGAGCTCATTTCTGATAAACATGATTGAAGCGCCGGAACTCCGGTTTTTAAAAAGAGAGAATTATTATGGGACGAGTTGAAGGAAAAAAAGCTTTTGTAACAGGTGCAGGCTCCGGTCTTGGGCGGGCTATTTCTGAAATGCTGGCATCTGAAGGTTCAAAAGTTTGCGTTACGGATATTAATCTGGACAGTGCACAGGCGACCCGCGATGCAATTAATGATCGCCATGGTGAAGGAACGGCTTTTGCATTTGCGCATGATGTGACCAGTGAGTCCGAATGGCAGGCAACGCTTGAGTCAGGTGCTGAAGCGATGGGCGGCATGAGCATCTTGGTTAATAATGCCGGTATTGGTGACGGAGGTACAATTGAAAGTACAAGTTTCGAGCTTTGGCAAAGAGTGCATAAGGTTGACCTCGACTCGGTATTTTTCGGTTGTAAATATGCCCTGCCTTATATGCGCGAGGATGCGCCCAGTTCTATTGTAAATATTTCATCCATTGCTGCTCTGATTGCCGGTCACAATATGGCAGCCTATAATTCTGCTAAAGCGGGTGTTTGGATGTTGACCAAATCAGTCGCTCTACATTGTGCGCGTAAGAATTATAACATTCGCTGCAATTCAGTTCATCCGAGTTTTGTGGATACACCTATTTTGGAGTCCTTCACGGCAAACCTCGACAGAGAAGCCCTGAAAGAAAAACTTATTCGTCAGATTCCTCTTGGATGTATTGGTGAAGTTAACGATGTTGCCTATGCCGTTCTTTATCTTGCAAGTGATGAGTCAAAATTTGTCACAGGATCAGAATTGAAAGTAGATGGCGGCATCAGTGCGATGTAAATTAAGAAGTAAGGCAGTGTCAAAGAGTAAGGTGACACCGATAAATTTAACTCATTCCGAACGGAGAATTGTATGCTGGCTCTGTTGAAACTCATCGACACGATCATCACGCTTTATATCTATGTCATTATTGCGAGTGCCGTGATGTCCTGGCTCTTGGCTTTTAATGTCATAAATATACGCAATCAGTTTGTTTATAGTTTTTCACAGGCGGTTAACAGTTTAACCGAGCCTGTGTTTAGCCGTGTCAGGAAGTTTTTGCCGCCACTTGGGGGGCTTGACCTCTCACCAGTGATTGTCATTCTGGCATTAATGTTTTTGCGTGATTTCATGTGGGAAATTTTTACGCCTGGCAGGTTTTAAATGCCAGCTGCGTTGATTGACGGTAAAGAGATTGCAACAAATTTACGTGCGCGTATCGGTGCAGGGGTCGCGGATTTACAGGCTGCGCATAATCTAACCCCCGGTCTTGCTGTTGTTCTGGTCGGGGAGGATCCGGCAAGTCAAGTTTATGTGCGTAACAAGGGCATAGCGACCAAGGCCGCAGGCATGACGTCTTTTGAGTATCGTCTCGATAAAGATGTGTCTGAAGCTGACTTACTTGCAAAAGTTAATGAGTTGAATGAAGACGACACTGTGCATGGCATTCTGGTGCAGTTCCCCGTGCCGCCGCAAATTAGTCAGCAAACCATTATCGAAACTATTTTGCCCAGCAAGGATGTGGATGGGTTGAATCCCATTAACGCAGGGCGGCTGGCCTCTGGGCTGGATGCCTTAACCCCCTGTACGCCTCAAGGCAGTGTCATACTTGCCAAGCAAACATTAGGTAATCTTGAAGGTTTGCATGCGGTGATTGTTGGGCGATCTAATCTTGTCGGTAAGCCGGTGGCGCAAATGCTTCTGCAGGAAAATTGCACTGTTACGATGGCACATTCAAGAACGCGTGATTTAGCAGACTTGTGTAAAACTGCAGATATTCTTGTTGCCGCAGTCGGCATACCGGAAATGATAAAAGCGGACTGGGTGAAGCCTGGGGCTTGCGTTATTGATGTAGGCATTAACCGCATTGATGCGCCGGAGCGCGGTGAAGGTAAAATGCGTTTGGTCGGCGATGTAGATTTTGAGGCAGTTGCTGAAATTGCAGGGCATATCACCCCCGTTCCTGGTGGGGTCGGGCCGATGACGATTGCGTGTCTGTTAAAAAATACCCTCGATGCCGCCTGTGCTCAGGCTGGGATTGAGAAAATAAATCTCTAGCTATTGCGCCTACCAAGAAGTTTCAGCCGTAATGCATTGAGGCGGATAAAGCCCTCTGCGTCTTTCTGGTCGTAAACGGCATCTTCCTCAAAAGTGACATGAGCTTCTGAATAAAGCGAATAGGGGGACTGCCGCGCGATAACGTCGACTGACCCTTTATAGAGTTTGAGCGTTACTTCGCCCGTCACATGTGTTTGGCTGGCATCAATTGCTGCTTGTAACATCTCCCGCTCCGGTGAGAACCAGAAACCGTTATAAATCAATTCAGCATAGCGCGGCATCAGCTCGTCCTTGAGATGCGCTGCACCCCGGTCAAGAGTAATGGATTCAATGCCCCGATGCGCTGCCAGCAAAATAGTGCCGCCGGGTGTTTCATAGACGCCGCGTGATTTCATGCCGACAAATCTGTTTTCCACCAAATCTAGCCGTCCAATTCCATTTGCGCCGCCTAGCTCATTCAGTTTTTCAAGTAATGTTGCGGGGGACATATCTTCCCCGTTAATCGAAACGGCATCGCCTGTTTTAAACCCAACAGTGATTTCAGTTGGCGTGTCGGGTGCGTCTTCTGGCGCGACTGTGCGCTGATAGACGTAATCGGGACATGGCTGTGCCGGATCTTCCAGTACTTTACCCTCGCTGGAGGTATGCAGGAGATTTGCATCAACTGAAAAAGGCGCTTCGCCCCGCTTATCTTTAGGAACAGGGATTTGATTTTGCTCAGCGTAGTTAATAAGTTTTTCCCGCGAGCTTAAATCCCATTCCCGCCATGGCGCGACGACTTTAATGTCGGGGTTGAGAGCGTAATAAGAAAGTTCAAACCTGACCTGATCATTGCCCTTGCCTGTTGCCCCGTGACAGACAGCATCTGCGCCGGTAGCGGCGGCAATTTCCACCTGTCTTTTTGAAATCAATGGCCGCGCAATAGAGGTGCCGAGTAGATAGATGCCCTCATAAACCGCATTGGCACGGAACATGGGAAATACATAATCGCGCACAAATTCCTCGCGTAAATCCTCGATGAAGATTTCTTTAATACCCAACATCTCCGCTTTTTGCCGCGCTGGTTCAAGCTCCTCGCCCTGCCCTAAATCAGCTGTAAAGGTGACGACTTCACAACCATAGGTATCCTGCAGCCATTTCAGGATGATGGAAGTATCGAGCCCGCCGGAATAAGCCAGCACAATTTTTTTAATATCAGAACCTGACATAATCGCTCCGCCAAAATTGCTTTTAATTTATCAAGAATTTTTAGTTATAAACCACTTTCACGGAAAGAAACCAACTTGTTTTTATCATCATCCCAGATATTCAGCTGGATTGTTTTGAGGCTGTCTCTGATGGTTAGGTGATTGATTTCTTTAAGCTCGGGATAATCCTTTAGGACATTTTTCAGGCGGTAGAACGGAATACGACTGCATAGATGATGCACATGGTGGACTCCAACATCGCCGGTTAGCCAACGCAAAAAAGCAGGGAGTTCATAATAGGAACTGCCATAAAGCGCCGAGTCTTGAAAATTCCATTCATCCGGCTCCATCCATACTGTACCCTCAAACTGGTGATGCACATAGGTCAGCCAAGAACCCGTCGCCGCCGCGATAATGACAGCCGGGATATAAATGATTAAAAAAGGCTTGAGGCCGATAAGCAATATGAGGGAGCCGACAAATCCGACAAATCCGATATTGCAAATAATGACGCTTTTAATATGTGCCGCATGTTTTATCTCAGGTAGCGGGAAGCGGTAATAACATACAAAAAGCAAAGCGGGCGCGAATGTAAAACGCACCATCCAGTTCCGCTCAAGCCTGTAGATGAATTTGTCATATCGCCCGGCATTTTTAAATTCATCAATCGTCATCGTGCTAATATCATCAAGCTTGCGCCGGTCTTGGTGGCCGAGAACAGAGTGATGCGCCAGATGGCTGCTTTGCCAGACGTTATAGGGCGTGGCTGTAAGTATGCCGGTAATATGTCCGAAGAATTCGTTGATGGTATTTTCTGCGAACAAACTGCCATGCGCACAGTCATGAAACAGGATGAAAATCCGCGTCAGCACCCCTGCTATTAAAATGCTGACTGGGAGGGATGCCCACCATCCAATGCTGACGAGTTGAACGGCGATAAACCAGAGCGCGGTATAGAGGCTTAGGGTAAGCGCAATCTCCAGCAGACTGCGAGCGGCGTTTGGAGTTTCATAGGCTCTGAGTAAGGCTTGCCACTTTTTGCCATCTTTGGGGAGGGGTGGCTTTTGTTTCACTGAAGTTTCGGCTGGCCTTTCGGGCGACTGTTCGGATGACATAATTAATTTTCTTATTATTTGTTATGGTTTTCATTAATTATGTCAAAGCTACCAGCCCTTTAGATTTCAAACAACAGGCATGGCTCTTGTTAGAGATGCGATAAAAAATACGCTGTCGCATCTGCCGCCGCCATTGGGAAAAGCGGTTCCAGATATAAATCAAAATGACCGCAGTCATAATATTTCTTGGTCACGCAGGTACCCGCTTTTTCGGCGAATGCCTCCGCCCCTGCATTATCAACGGTTTCGTCTTTTTCGCAGATTTGTAACATCAAAGGCGTAGTGAACCCGTCGGCAATCCGTATCGGATTATTGACCAGTGTTTGCCCTTTCGCAAAACTCAACACGGCGACTTCATTGCGCCATGTCGGGCCACCCACCTCGTGGAATTTCACTGACTCGTCGCTGGGAATAATCGACATACGGCTGGGGTCGGTCACCGGCAAGCACGGCCCCCGCAAACCCACAAGATTCATCAGTGCTGCTCTCACAGCAAGGCGCTTTAATTTGTTATTCTGCGCCGAACTGCGCTGTGACATGCCAAGCTTTATGGTTTTTGGGTTATCCATCATCGGGCATTGTGCAACAACGGCGCGGATATTTCCGTCATCATGCGCAACATGAGTTGCCAGTCCGCCGCCGAAAGATGTGCTCCATATTACAATACGATCTGCATCGACATCGGCGCGGTTTCGCGCATAAGCAAGGACGTTATGCCAATCCTCCATCTGCATGGGGACATTGATATATTGGCGAAGCCGCCCGCCGCTAAATCCAAAATTACGATAATCAAACGTAATGGCGGTAAGACCCGCTTCGGCGAATTTTTCTGCAAAGGCAAATAGACGACTATCCATGGTGCAGGACAATCCGTGCGCCAGAACAACAGCCGCCCCATTCAGGCGATTGTCAGAAGGTTTGAAAATCCGGAGGGCGAGTTTGTCCCCTTTAACATTAATCTCGTCTTCTTCCATGGCACTAACTCTTTACTGTCTACGCTAACTTATGGGTCGGTTCAGCCGTTGGGCAGCAAGTTCGGCTTTCTTGCGATCTGCTGCAGATGTTTTTTCACTGGCAGATTTCAGCTGGCCACAAGCCGCCATAATATCGCGTCCGCGTGGTGTCCGCACGGGGCTGGCATAGCCCGCATGATTAACAATATCAGCAAATTTCATAATCCGATTCCGGCTCGAACATTCATAAGGTGAGCCGGGCCACGGGTTAAACGGGATAAGATTAATCTTTGCCGGAATGCCGGAAAGAACCCGCACAAGCTCGCGGGCATCTTCGTCACTGTCATTCACATCTTTCAACATGACATATTCAAATGTGATGCGTCGTGCATTGGACAGACCGGGATAGGCGCGACAGGCATTCAGCAATTCTTCAATCGGATATTTTTTGTTAAGTGGAACCAGCTCGTTACGTAAATCATCACGCACCGCGTGGAGTGAAATTGCCAGCATCACGCCTGTCGCATCGCCTACACGAGCAATGTCGGGGACGACGCCTGATGTGGACAGTGTGATACGTCGCTTAGACAGTGCCGTGCCATCCCCGTCGCTCATTACATTCAGTGCGGTGATCACGTGATCGGTATTATAAAGCGGCTCGCCCATGCCCATCATCACAATATTACTGACAGCGCGCTTGCTTTCATTGTTATGCCAATCCTCCAAATCATCGCGCACAGCAACAAGCTGACCGACGATTTCATGTGGCTCAAGATTTCTGACCAAACGCATCGTGCCGGTATGACAAAACGTGCAGTTCAAAGTGCAACCGACTTGGCTGGAAATACATAATGTGCCGCGATCGGTTTCAGGAATATAGACGGTTTCAATTTCATGCCCGTCATGCAGTTTAAACAAATATTTCCGCGTGCCGTCTTCCGAGACTTGTTTTTCGCTTACGCTCAGTCGTTCAAGCGTATGGCGTTCGGCAAGCTGGTCGCGGAGCGTGCCTGACAATGTCGTCATTTTATCAATGTCTTGAACGCCATGGACATAAAGCCAACTCCAGATTTGGCGGACACGCATATTTTGTTCTTTTTCCGGTATCCCTATATCGGCAAGTACCTGCTTAAGCGCTGTGCGATCTAGCCCGACCAGTGAGGACGGCATTTGAGGGGAGAGCGATGACATACGGTTACGTCGGCTATACAGGCGGGCAGGCTTGATTAAGCCGCGCCAGTGCTTTGGAGAAACCGAGTAAAGAGTAAGTGTCGGTTGTCAATGTGCCGCGTGCGGACGTCCCTTTAAAGACAAGTTGGTTGCCGCGCTTCATCATATCAATAAGGCGATTATGATGGACGGGGTTGCGAAGCCATGCCCAAGAGGGATCCGCGTCCATCTGAACGCCCGAATCAAAATCAAAGCTATCTGTTCCGACACGCGCATAGGGATTGCTTTTTGGGGAGAAGGGATAGCCGATGCTAACCGAAGCCTCATTCCGAATACCATTTGCAGGATGATGCATGATGGAAAAGTAAATTTTTCCACGGCGTACATTGCGGGGGAGTTTCTCAACCGGCTCGGAAAGCATGTAGCAAACTTTATTCACCCCACTGCCAAGTTGATAAACGCGCCAATAACGAAATGTCCCAAGTTTCTCAGGAGTGGCAGCGTGAGCTTGCGATAGGGTTTCCGTTGATACACTTAAAACCGTTAATGATCCGACAGCCATAATAATGGCCAAAAACAGACGGCTCAGATTTTGAAGTGTGTGATGAAATATGTGACTTGGGGTAGCTGAAATTCTCGACATAAGAGCATCATAATTTGCATTGCTGAATAATTCCATATTTTTCGTCGGGGCGCGTATTGAAGAGACTTATGCTGTTCGTAATGGATAAATGAGGGCTTTTTAGCTTGCATCTGGTCGGTGGATAGAGTTTGTTTAGAATGATTTGAATTTGAACATGCAAGGAATCGAACGTGGCCGGAACATCTAGCGGCCGTGGTGTTGACGTAAAGTCGGGATTGTCCGACTCTCCACCTACGACTAGTAAATCTTCTTCACAGCGCAAGCCGCGGAAAAAGCTTTCCTCGGGTGACAAAGCCGCTATGGCTGCACTTGCGACTTTGATTGAGGATATTGCTTCGCATAAAAGCAAGGCATCGTTTAAAAAACTTTTCGAATATTTCGCCCCGCGTCTCAAAGGGTATCTTATGCGTCTGGGTTCTTCTGAAGCACAGGCTGAAGAACTCGTTCAGGACGTTATGTTGACGGTCTGGCGTAAAGCGGCGCTTTTTGATCGCCGAAAGGCAGCCGCTTCAACATGGCTGTTCACCATCGCGCGTAATCGTCGGATTGATATTCTAAGACGCGAGAAATATCCTGAGCTTGACCCTGAAGACCCGGCTTTGGTGCCGGATGAAGAAGTTCAGCCTGATGATGCGGTGATTATGGCAGAGCGCAAGGTAGAAGTACAAGCTGCCATGGCGACATTGCCGGAGGAGCAGATCGAACTTGTGAAGCTTGCGTTCTATAAGGGCTGGTCACATAGCGAAATCGCTAAAGAAACAGGGCTACCCTTAGGCACTGTGAAATCACGCTTGCGCTTATCCTTCACGCGGTTGAAAGAAGCGCTGGACGGTAAAGTTTAATTACAAACTTCTAATTGCCAGATGTCTTTACTTTTTCAACGAGGATTCCCGCCGGGCATTACCGGACGATCTTCAAATTTGCTGAAGCTCTGCATCCTGTCATACATGACAACCGCGCCAGCGATTTGAACATTTAAACAAAAATGCGTCGGCACCCGAATGATATGGTCGCATTTATCCAGCATGGCTTCCGATAATGTCCCGCGTTCAGGGCCCAGCACATAGGCCGCGCATCTTGGATGTGTAAAGCTCGGCAGGTCAATCGCTTCGTCTACCAGTTCAATACCGACTAGCTGGCAATGTCTCGGGAGAATCATGTCCTCAAGATTGTCCCAGTCATACCAAGGGATATTTTTCGGTGTCTTGGATGTGTCTGAACGGGCTTCGCGGACTTTGTAATTAGCATCAACCGTAAATGCAAAACTGGCGCCAAAAGCATGCCCTGAACGTATCAAACTACCCATGTTCATAGGCTTAGAAATGCCTTCAACACCAATACCAAAATAACCACGCATGAGGTTTTCCTTTTTTTGTTTTTACAAAGTCGAATAATAACTTTAGATTTCACGAATTGGAAATTCTTTAGGGGAAATAAATGAGAGCCATTTTATGCAGAGATTATGGTCCGCCCGAAAGTCTGGTGCTTGAAGACATCGAGTCACCGACTGCTGGTGAAAATGATGTTGTCATTAAAATTCATAATGCTGCGGTTAATTACCCCGATGTTCTGGTGATTCAGAATTTATATCAAATTAAACCGCCTCTGCCATTTTCACCTGGCGGTGAGGTTTCCGGCGAAGTGATTGCGGCTGGTGCTAATGTTGACACGCTGAAAGTCGGTGACAGAGTGATGGCTGTTTGTGGTACAGGCGGCTTTAGAGATGAAATCGCGCTTCCCGCCGCTCTTTGTATGCCTATTCCTGATAGTATGGATTTTAAAATCGCGGCAGCGATGGGGCTAACTTATGGCACATCTTATCATGCACTTAAGGACCGCGCGAAAATTCAAGCTGGTGAGACCTTATTTATTATGGGGGCATCTGGCGGTGTAGGACTGGCAGCTGTTGAGCTTGGTAAGGCGATGGGCGCGCGCGTTATTGCGGCGGCATCATCGGAAGAAAAATTACAGGTATGTCGCGACCATGGCGCTGATGAAACGCTGCTTTATAAAACCGGTGGCCTTTCCTCGGATGATCAGAAAGCTTTTTCTGAAGAGATTAAAACCCTTACAGGCGGCAAAGGTGTCGATGTTGTATATGATGCTATTGGCGGTGATTACGCGGAGCCTGCTGTGCGGGCGATGGCTTGGGGCGGACGCTATCTAGTTGTCGGTTTTGTTGCCGGTTACATTCCTAAAATACCGCTTAATCTGACTTTGCTCAAAGGTACATCGCTGGTTGGTGTGTTTTGGGGGCGTTTTAATGCGGAGCAACCCAAAGATGCGCGGCAAAATATCATCGAGCTGATGGGTATGTTAAATGATGGGATAATAAAACCTCATATTTCCGGGGTTTATCCTTTGGAAGAATCGGCTGAAGCCCTTGCGCAGATGGCGGCCAGAAAAGTAACAGGGAAACTTGTTATTGATATGGGGCGCTGAAGTTATTTTACTCAGATAAAATGCCGATAAAGATTTGTTGCTAGGTGAGTTTTTCATCACCTTTTTTCGTTAAAAGTTGCGTCAAGTGCTGTCTTGAGGAAGGGCGATTAACCCTTTGTTAGGTCTTGGGGATTATTATGATAATGGCTACAAATTGATAAAAACCTCTCAATAAAAGCTCAATTTGCAGCATTTCGGCTCCCTTAGTTCAGGGATGCAGGAAGGGATCCGGTTTTAAAAATAAGAGTTCGGAAAACGAGCCGCCGGAGACCGCCCTTCACGAGATGACCCCACCTTTCAACAGTTTCAATATTTAGCCCTTATTTTTGTCTGGGTGCGGTCCGGTCCATAAAGCGAGCCATCTCAATATCAAGCTGGGAAATGCCGCCCGCATCATGAGTGGTTAATACAACTTCTACCCGGTTATACACATTGAACCATTCAGGATGATGATTCATTTGTTCGGCTTTCATAGCCACCCTGCTCATCCAACCAAAGGCTGATGAAAAATCTTTAAACATAAACTTTTTGGTAATCGCATCACGTCCGCGTTGCTTTTGCCAGCCCTTGAGTGTTGCAAGGGCTTTACGTCGTTCAGTGGTGGAAAGTTTCTCAACCGTAGCTGCCATAATCGTCTCCTAAACCGCTAGAAAGAATGAGTGTCAAAAGGAGTATGTCAGGTCTGGGTTGATAATTTCAACACTGTAATTTGAATAATCTTATTTGATTAAAATATTTTTTCTTTATTAATTTTACTGAAATATACCTCCTTGTGTAGGGCGGCAACATCATCTTATCTGTACCTTGGAATACAAAGAGTAATTTTTTCTTTTGCTAGGTCTACATAGTATTTTATTGAGCATCTTAATGATGTGGAGTGGTAACAATTAAACTGAGTGATTATTACAGTAATTGTTACCAAGACGAGGCCTTTTGGGCGATTGACAGTAAAAAAAACAGTAAGAAAAAATCGTAAAAAAAAATTGTAAAAAGCTGTTATGCGTTGACATTTTTTTAACCATCACATGATAGATATGTTTTTGGTAAGTTCCTGATGTTTGATTTATCAGTATTTTTTGCAGTATTTGTTGTTAGAAATTTTTAATAAAAATTTCATTTTTTAGACAAGAGTAATCTCGGTATTCGTAATTTAAGCATTCGTAAGATTTAAAAATAAAATTGAATGCCCTTTCTGTTGCTTCCGTAAAACCGTTTTTTGTCACAGTTTTTTGTCAAAGTTGTTAGTCGGCGCATCACCTCTGGCTTTTGTTACCTCTGGCTTTTCGTTCGGTTGCTTTCCCTAAATTTAGTTAAAAGCGTTCGCCCAAAAATAATTACATGCAGCGGCTACCCTGTAGGGGTGGGTCGGAAAATAAAAATAGAAAAGTGGATTTTGAAAATATGTTTTTAGATCGTCGTTTTTTGCAAAACAAGCTCCTCAGCAGCTCTTCCTTTACACCATTGGACACACTCAATCTTAATCGTGAGAAAAGTCTCAAGCTTATGAGTTCTCCTTATACGCTTTCTCCGATACTTGCAGTTTTACTGGCTGCGTGTGGCGGTGGAGGAACAGTGCGGGTTCCGGTTTATCTGACAGATCCTGATAATCAAAATCCAAGGCCAGATGGTCCAGGTGAACCACCGGTTAGGCCAGATGGTCCGGGTGTGGGTCCTGGCGGTGACGGTGACTTCAATGCACAGCCATTCGATATTTTTGTAGCTGACGGTATCATAGAAGGCGCGCGTGTTTACGTTGATATAAACGGCAATGGTCAAATTGACGAAGGGGATGTGCTTATCGGCACGACCGATCAGACGGGCGCAGTCAGAAATATTCCCGGTGAATATGCGGGTGAGCAAATCCTTGCAGATGTGGCAGGTGCGCTTGATCTATTTACTGGTGAGACAATTCCAGACGGTATCGTCTACCGTGCCAAGGTAAATGAATTTGGTAGAGATGATGTTGTATTGTCGCCAATCTCCACAGCTATTGCTGATATTGTTGAGGCGCTCATGGCAATTGAGCAGCAACTCATAGAAGAAGAGGCGACAGAGCAAGCATTTCTAAGATTGTTCGGTGCTAATAGTGGTGTCACAGAAGAGCACCTTAATGATCCTGATAGTTTTATTCTGCCGACCGATGCGGCTCCTAAACCTTTGCAGTCGCCAGGCGGCATTAGAGAAAAAATCGCTACGGCAGCCATTAAACTTCAATTGCTGATGGAAGAAACGCCTGAAACTGAAGAGCGTATCGCCAAGCTTATTGATGCTGACGGGTTTACGGATGATGATTTGCAAAACCCCGGCACGTCAACAGATCGTGTAAATACCGCGCGTAGCATAGCTCAAGGCAAGCCATTGGCGTCGCCGGATGCTGATCGCGGTGAAAATCCGGGCAATATTGATGAAGATAACGCTCTTTTAATTGATGTGGCGGATTGGGGTTTCCGTGATCCGGTGGGTAACGTTAATCAGGAAGTTTCTGCCCTGGTGCAATTGCGCATCGTCGGTATTGAATTAACTAGAGATGATGGCTCTGTCCTTCGCGGTAATGCTGTCGGTAAGCTTGTTCTGGCCGACGGGACAGAGGAAATAACCTTCCCGCCTGGGCTGGAAAATTCTGCGTTGGAAGTTGTAACGTCCGAACGGTCTCTTTTCAAAAAAAGAACAGGCGCATTAAATGCCAGCTTAACCGTTATCGACCAGAACATTCGAGAGAATGTGATGTTAGCTGAAAACCTTAAAGAGCGAATGGAAATCATTAAACCCCTCGTCGAAAAAGGTTATGAACCAAGGTTAACATTGCTAGAACTTGAGTCGAATTATGAGCAGACAGTTTTAGCAGCGCAAAAAGCGCGTGATGAATATAAAGCGACTATTGATAATTTTCGTGCCGATGCAGCAAGTCAACTTGCCGAGCATGAGGTTGCCGCTCGTCAAGCAGGTGCAAGGGAAGATGCTTATCTAGCAAAAGTTCGTCATGCGGATGTCCGTGCGCCTAGTAGCGGCATTGTCACATCAGTTAAAGTTAAGACAGTCGGTGCAGTTTTGCAGGCTGGTACTGTGTTGGCTGAAATCGTTCCCGACGAACAAAGTTTGCTAATTAGAGCCAGATTACCCGCAGATGATGTGGCCAATGTCTATCCTGGTCAAATTGCTCAGGTGTCTCTATCAACCTATGATGTTTCCCGTTACGGGTCGTTGGAGGGTATTGTGCAACGCATTGCACAAAATACGACGCAGGAAGAAGGTATTCCACCCTATTATGTGACCATGATAGAGGTGCCTAATCCGCAATTTTCAAAAAGCGAAACGCCTGTTGAGATTACGACGGGTACGCCAACGGTAATCGACATTATCGGTAAGAAGCGCACCGTGCTGAGCTATATTCTGACTCCGTTGGAAAGAGCAGCAGGGGTGGCGTTTAGGGAGCAATAGGATTATCACTTTTACCAAGAAGGTGGGTAAGCCGATCAATATAAGGTATTAAATTAGATACCATAATGGCAACCCCCTCTTGGTTTGGGTGAATAAGGTCAGGCTGATTGAGTGCAGGATCTGCTGCGACGCCTTCAAGCAAAAACGGCATAAAGACGACATCATATTTTCCAGCAAGATATGGATAGATGGCATCAAATTTTTGCACATAATCCTCGCCCATATTCCGAGGGGCGGCCATGCCAGCCAGCAGCACTGATATACCGGCCTGATGAGCCTTGATAATCATAGCTTCAATATTTTTGCCGCTTGACTCAGGTGGGACACCACGTAGGGCATCATTACCGCCTAAAGCAATTATAAGTGCATCCGTTTCCGAGGGGATTGACCAATCAAATCGCGCCAACCCGCCGGCTGTCGTATCACCGGAAACACCAGCATTAATGATACGAATATTTATCTTTTTGTCGGTTTTCTCATTTAGGGCGGTTTGGAGTTGATCTGTTAGCCCTTCGCCAATAGGCAGGCCATACCCCGCGGTCAGGCTATCCCCAAGCATGGTAATAACGATTGGTGCGGTCTCACTTTTTGCATTTTGAAGACCGAAGCTCATTAAAATCGCGCAAAAAATGGAGGTGTATAAAATAGGCGTCCAGAAACCTGAAATAATCGTATAGGTCTGGTATATACTCAAAGTCTTGAAGCCTTGAAACAGTCCGGAGTGCTTGCCTAACATGTCTAACGATTCCCTTCTGGAAGTACAAAATTTACATGTCTCCCTGCCCAGCCTAGCCGGAGATGTCAATATCCTTAAAGGCATCGACCTTTCTGTCAAGAAAGGCGAGGCAATTGGCTTAACCGGCCCATCGGGTTCGGGAAAATCAACTTTGCTCATGACACTTGCTGGTCTGGAACTGCCAAGTGCAGGAAGCGTGGTAATGAACGGTCATTGTCTCTCTGATATGGATGAGGACGCGCTTGCTCGTTTTCGTCAAACAAATATCGGTATTGTTTTCCAATCTTTTCATCTCATACCGACATTGACAGCATTTGAAAATGTGACGCTCCCGCTGGAACTCGCCGGTATGGATAAAGATTATCTGGAAAAAGCGGAGACTGCGCTTGCAAATGTTGGTCTCGCGCACCGATTAGACCATTATCCAGGGCAACTTTCTGGGGGCGAACAACAACGTGTTGCTTTGGCGCGCGCGGTTGTTGCTCAGCCGCCTGTTTTGCTGGCAGATGAACCGACGGGAAATCTCGACCAATCAAATGGGTCGCAAATTATGGATTTAATTTTCGGTCTGAAGGAAAGTCTTGGTGTGACGCTTATTATGGTAACGCATGATATGAATCTGGCACAAAGATGCGATCGTATTATTCCTTTGCGCGATGGGATGATTGATGCCGAGTGATACACAATCTTCAGGCGCAAACAACCTGAGAACATCTATGATGCCAAATTTAGCGGTTCGATTAGCCGTCCGTTTGGCATTTCGCGAGCTTAAAGGTGGCATTCGGGGCTTTCGTATTTTTTTGGCCTGTTTGGCGCTTGGAGTCATGGCCATTGCTGGCGTCGGATCGCTTTCAGAAGCGCTTGTGTCAGGTTTGAATGTGAAAGGTCAATCCATACTAGGTGGCGATCTTTCTATTACCATGATGCACCGCACTTTAAATGCTACCGAGGAGGAATGGTTACAGGCGCGTTATGATATTTCTTCGTCAAATGAAATGCGCAGCATGGCGCGTTACAGCCATGCCGAAGAAAATGTTGAAACAGATCAGATGCGTCATGCTCTGGTTGAGTTAAAAGCCGTCGACTCTTTTTATCCGCTTTATGGCACATTGGATATTGAACCTGCGATTGACCCGCATGTGGCACTTGGTGTCCAGAAATCCAAAGCCGAGGACAATAATCAAGACATAAAATATGGTGCATTAGTTGAACTGGCTCTGCTTGAAACACTCGGCATTGAGGTTGGAGATACAATTAAAATTGGCTCCGGTTTTTTTCCGGTTACGGGTGTTGTCCTTTCCGAACCAGACAGATTATCCGGTGGTTTTTCTATCGGTCCGCGGGTGCTCCTGAGTAAGGCGGGCGCACGTCATTCAGGGCTTTACCAGCCGGGCAGTTTTGTAGAAAACAATTATCGTCTGCGTTCAAAAACACCTTTATCAGAGAACGATCTCAAACTTGCCAAAGTTGAAATGAACGAAGCTTTTCCTGATGCTGGTTGGCAAATCAAGGAACGTACAGACGCATCACCGTCTTTGCGTCGTAGTATTGAACGCATGGCAATTTTCCTAACACTGGTTGGTCTGACAGCTCTAGTTGTTGGTGGGATTGGTGTCGGTAACGCTGTAAGAGCCTATCTAGATCATCGCCGCAATAGCATTGCCATAATCAAGTCACTCGGCGCGACGGGAGCTTTGGTGTTTTTGTTTTATATGCTGCAAATTTTCTTGATGGCTTTGTTAGGAGTTTTTCTTGGTCTTGCCTTGGGTGCGTTGACACCTTTATTGGCGAATGGACTTTTGGCATCGCTTCTTCCCTTTGACCTTGATATGAGGTTATTTCCTGCGCCTTTAGCGGCTGCCACCGGATTTGGCCTGCTCACGGCTATCGGATTTGCACTAAACCCTTTGGCGCGGGCTCAGACTATCCCGGTGGCTAGCCTGTTTCGCGATAGCCTTGTTACAGAAAAAACATCTCTGCCATTCTGGGTCATGGGTCTTTATGCATTGTGCTTGCTTGGTCTCGTTTTAATTTCATTTTTAGTGGTTCGATATATTGAGATTACATTGTGGTTTCTTGCTGGTGTGACAGCTAGTTACCTTATTCTCAGATTTGCAGCAGGCATTATTTCGAGCCTGGCTCGTTTTGCCGGGCGTCGACGGAAACTGCCAAGCCCGGAATTTCGAATTGCTTTAAAAAATATTCACCGTCCCGATGCGCCGACACAAGCTGTTATGCTGTCTATCGGGCTGGCGGTGACATTGTTGTCAGTTATCTCTTTGGTTGATGGAAATCTTAAAGCCGAGATAGATGGCGATATTCCCGATTTGGCGCCGTCTTTCTTTTTGCTGGATGTTCAAACGCAACAATTAGAGGGCGTGAAACGTCTTGCGAAAGCTTCCGATGGTTTTAGAGGGCTAAATACCAGCCCCATGTTGCGCGGTAAATTGACTCATGTGAATGGCGTTCCTTCCAGGGATGTCACGCCTGCACCGGAAGCTGAATGGGTGCTGCGCGGCGATCGTGGGCTTACATATGCTGCGGGGAAACCTGAAAGTGTTGAGTTGACTGAGGGTGAATGGTGGCCGGCAGATTATATTGGTCCGCCTTTATTATCGATGGATTATGAGATTGCTGAAGGTCTAGGGCTTGAGCTTGGTGATACCGTCACTATGAATGTGCTTGGACGGCCTTTTACAGCAGAAATCTCAAATATGCGAAAAGTTAACTGGGAGTCGATGGGCATTAATTTTGTCTTCCTGTTCTCTCCTCAACCTCTGGCCTCTGCACCGCATGCGCATCTAATGACAATTTCATTAGATGATGTTGAGCCAGAAAATAAGGGCGAGGTCATTCCAATAGGTGGAGAAGCCGCACTTAGACGCGCTCTGATAAATGAATACCCGAATATTACCGTTATCCGCATTAAAGAGTCGCTGGAAACCATAAAAGATATTCTTGATGATTTTGGCCTGGCAGTTCGCGCGATGAGTGCGCTGTCAATCATTACAGGTATTCTTGTTCTGTCTGGAGCAATTGCAGGCGGGCATCGTAAACGTGTTTATGATGCGGTTATGATGAAGGTGCTGGGCGCGGAGAGGCGAAGAATTTTATATGTTTATCTGATTGAATACGGACTTACTGGGTTAGGTGCTTCATTGATTGCGGCATTTATCGGGACATTCGCGGCCTGGGCCATTGTAAAATTTGTACTGGGCATTTCTTGGGTAATGTTGCCGGGTACATTGGCTCTGACAATTATCTGCGCGACTGGGATATCGATGTTTCTCGGTCTATTAGGAACATGGCGAAGTCTGGGTGCAAAAGCAGCACCCGTATTGCGTTCAGACTAGACATTAACTCAAAATCGCAATGTTTTTACCAGTTAAGCCTTGTATTTTAGAGGCTAACAACAGATATTAAGTATTATCAATTTGAAAGGTGATACATGTCTGATTTTGACAATATGAACTCTCAAAACCTCGCAGCAGAAGCGCGCAGTCGTGATATTGACGAAGGCCTGCGCATCTACATGCTGAAGGTTTACAACTACATGTCCGTTGGATTGCTTGTAACGGCTGCGGCTGCATTTTTTGGTGTGTCATCCGGTATTTATCAAGCTATTGCCAACACGCCGCTGGTTTGGGTCGTGATGTTAGCACCTCTTGGTCTTGTCCTTTATTTATCCGCTCGGATACATAAAATGTCTGCAAATGCGGCGCGAACAACCTTCTTTACCTATTCAGGTATTATGGGTTTTTCTCTGTCCTATATCTTGCTGGTTTTCACACAAGAAAGCATTGTGACAACATTCCTGGTTACCTCGGCATCATTCGGTGCGCTTAGCCTTTATGGCTATACCACTAAGAAAGACTTGTCGGGTATGCGCTCCTTCTTACTTATGGGGCTGTTCGGCATTATTCTGGCTTCCATCGTCAATATTTTCATGGCGAGCGCAGCGATGCATTTTGCGATTTCTGTAGTCGGTGTGTTAATTTTTGCAGCACTGACAGCCTATGACACGCAGGCGATTAAGCAGATGTATTATGCCGGTGATACGCGTGAAATAGCTGAGAAGAAAGCCGTCCTTGGGGCATTGAGATTGTATCTTGATTTCGTAAATATGTTCCTCTTCTTGCTACAATTCCTCGGTAATCGAGACTAGTCAGAGAATTTATTTACAGTTCAATCTGGTTTAAAAGGCGCGGATAATCTGCGCCTTTTTTGCTTTTCCTCTCGCGTCTTTCTTTGTTTTTATAGCTTTTAGAACCTGCGATAGATCATGACCACGTTTCAAAACATGCCCATGACTGTTGACCAGTGCATACATGCCCTGCCTTTTATGCAGTGATGGGTTCTTCTCGATGCGATAAAGCGGCTGATCATGCGCGCGCTTGAAAACGCTGAATACGGCTAAATCTTTTGTCGCGTCGATACCATAATCACGCCAACGTCCGTCAGCTACATGCTTTCCATAAAGAGATAAGATGATATCCAGCTCTTGCCGGGTCCACATTGTCAGCTTTGAGGGACGCGCCGCAGTTTGTTTTTCAAGCTCAAAAGCGTTGCCGACAAATTGCAAGGATTTAGACTGACTCATAAGCCAAACCTGACGTAAATTCGCCCAAAAGGCAAATAGTCTCCTACTTGCTTTAGGCGGAGAGTTGTCGCCTTTAGCCGCCTTTAGGCGGCCAGTTGACGGAGAACATATTGCAAGATACCACCACTACGGAAATATTCGGCTTCGTTTTGCGTGTCGATACGGCTTAGCAGGTTAACCTTGGTTTTGCGTCCATTAGCCCGTTCGATCACCATCTGAATCTTCTGGCGTGGTTTTAACTTATCCAGCCCTTCAATAGTGATTTTCTCAGAGCCATCTAACTTGAGCTTTGCCCAGCTATCGCCCTCAGCAAATTGAAGTGGTGAGACGCCCATGCCGACAAGATTTGAACGGTGAATACGCTCGAAGCTTTCTGCGATAACTGCGCGTACACCGAGCAATCTTGTGCCTTTCGCAGCCCAGTCACGACTGGAACCCGTGCCATATTCCTTGCCAGCAAAAACCACTAAAGGTGTTTCAGATTTTGCATATTCCACAGCGGCGTCATAAATGCTCATTTGCTTTTTTGACGGTTGATGGCGCGTGACGCCACCTTCTGTCCCGGGTGCCATCTGATTCCGGATTCGGATATTGGCAAATGTACCGCGCATCATTACTTCGTGATTACCGCGTCGTGAACCATAAGAGTTAAAGTTCTGCGACTTCACCTTGTTTTTTGTCAGATAGCTACCCGCGGGACTGTCTGCCTTAATCGAGCCTGCAGGGGATATATGATCAGTTGTGATGCTATCCCCGAGAAGGGCGAGGATACGTGCGCTGTTAATAGGTTGAATATCTTTAACTTCCTTATCACCCAAATCATCAAAGAAGGAAGGTTTTTGGACATATGTGGATTTTGTATTCCAGTCGAATGTCTGACCTTTTTGCGCTTTAATTTTGCGCCAGCCAGTATCGCCTTTAAACACATTAGCATAACGGCTTTTAAACATACTTGGCTTCACGGCCTTGCGTGCTGTTTCGGAAATGTCATGGCTGGATGGCCAGATATCCGAGAGATAAACAGGGTTACCTTTTTTATCATGACCAATCGGGTCAGTAGCCAGATTGATTTTAACTGTGCCGGCGATGGCATAGGCAACAACAAGTAGAGGTGAGGCGAGGTAATTGGCCTTCACATCAGGGCTGACGCGACCTTCAAAATTCCTGTTACCGGATAACACGGAAGTCACAATCAAATCATTTTTATGAATCGCTTCTGAAATTGGCTTCGACAATGGGCCTGAATTACCGATACAGGTTGTGCAGCCATAGCCGACGAGATTAAAGCCAAGCTTGTTGAGGGATGTTTGTAACCCTGCTTCTTTGAGATATTCCGTCACGACCTGAGAGCCGGGCGCGAGGGACGTTTTGACCCATGGCTTGACGGTTAGCCCTTTGGCGACGGCATTCTTTGCCAGAAGTCCTGCGCCAATCATGACGGAAGGGTTAGATGTGTTCGTGCAAGACGTTATTGCAGCAATCGCAACATCACCATGACCGAGATCAAACTTCTCACCTTTGACAGTGACGCGTTTGTTGCGGGCATATTTTGCGGTGCCGAGGTCTTCAAGTGCCTGACTGAAATTATCCGCCATGCCCTCCATTAGAACACGGTCTTGTGGACGCTTAGGTCCCGCCAGACTTGGACGGATGTCTTCAAGTTCCAAACTCAGTTTTGAGGTGAAGACAGGGTCTGGAGAGTTGGAAGTTCGGAACATGCCTTGTGCTTTGGCATATTTCTCAACCAGTTGAATACGGGAGGGTGACCGCCCTGTGGCTTTTAGATAGCCTAATGTATCTGTGTCTACCGGGAAGAAGCCGCAGGTGGCCCCATATTCAGGTGCCATATTGGCAATTGTCGCTTGATCTTCAAGAGACAATGTGTCGAGGCCTTCACCGTAAAATTCTACAAATTTGCCAACAACGCCTTTTGCGCGGAGCATTTCGACGATTGTCAAAACAAGATCCGTGGCGGTTGCGCCCTCCGGCAATCGCCCGGAAAGTTTGAAGCCAACGACTTCCGGCAACAACATAGAAATCGGCTGTCCAAGCATAGCAGCTTCAGCTTCAATGCCGCCAACGCCCCAGCCCAAAACTGAAAGACCGTTAATCATAGTCGTATGGCTATCCGTGCCGACGAGTGTATCAGGATAGGCAACTTCAACCGATTTACCGTTAAGAGAGGTTTTCTTTGTCCAGACAGTTTGTGCCAAGTTTTCCAGGTTAACCTGATGGCAAATACCTGTTCCGGGCGGGACAACGCGGAAATTTTCAAAGGCTTGGCTGCCCCAGCGCAAAAATTCATAACGCTCTTGATTTCGGTTATACTCAAGATCAACATTTTGTTTCAATGATGAGCTTGTACCAAAATGGTCAACCATAACGGAGTGGTCAATTACCAGATCAACAGGTGTAAGAGGGTTAATCTTTTTGGGGTTGCCGCCAATATCTTGCATAGCGTTCCGCATTGCTGCGAGGTCAACAACAGCCGGCACGCCTGTGAAATCCTGCATCAGCACCCGTGCGGGACGATAGGCAATCTCACGATTTGACTTACGACGCGACATCCATTTTTTCATCGCGATAATATCATCAGCCGTAACGGTCTCTCCGTCTTCATGGCGCAGAAGATTTTCGAGCAAAACTTTCATTGAATATGGCAGAGCGGAAATGCCGTCTAGACCATTTTTTTCCGCCTCTTTCAAACTGAAATAGGCATAGGATTTTGCGCCAACCTTAAGAGTTTTGAGTGATTTAAAACTGTTTGGATGTTTGGGCGATGTGTTTTTTCTCGCCCGCGCAGTGGTTGTTGATTTTTTCTTTTGAACTTTTTTATTTGCAGTTTTGCTGACACGTTGCGTCGCCATGAATGTCCCCTAATTAGATAAATGCTGTGCTGATAGTTTGGAATTAAACCAAATTTGAGGCGAATATACTGTTTTTAGATTCTAATTTCCACGCCTTAGAAAAATTTATTTTTTTGTTCACACAAGTGTATATTAAAACCAATGATTAATACTTATAATTTCTCGCAATCTGACATTTTAATAGAGGGTAAATCCCTCTCGTGTCATCGTAGCGCACGACTTGTGTTCGCCGGTCTGGATTTTACGATGAAATCGGGCATGGCAATGATGGTGCGGGGGGCGAATGGGGCAGGGAAAACAACTTTATTACGTGTTATAGCAGGGCTTCTCCCGCTTTCCGGCGGGTCGTTAAAACGCCCCGAAACAGCCTCACTCTATCATTATCTAGGGCATCAAAACGCCCTTAAAAAGCAAAAAACCGTCAAGGAGAATTTGTCTTTCTGGGCAGAATTCCTCGGTAATGGCGCGTCCCGAATATCCACAACGGATATTTTGGAAGCGGCAGGTATTGGTGGTCTGGCGGATATGAAGACCGCTGCTTTATCTTCGGGGCAACAGCGAAGACTGGCTTTGACACGCCTTATCGTGGCCCCGCGTCCTATTTGGCTGCTTGATGAGCCGCTGACCGGGCTGGATGATAATGGTAAAGACTGGCTAACGGATATGGCGCAGGCACATTTAGAGCAAAAGGGTCTGATTATCGCGGCTAGCCATGAGCCGTTGGTTTTCACCACGCATGATTTGAAGATAGGCGGTTCAGAACGATGAGTAGTTTTATCGCCCTTATTCGCCAAGATATTGCGCTGGCATGGCGCCAAAATTCTGCCGGTCTATCCATTAGTTTTTTCATGATAGCTGTCGCATTGATACCCTTTGGATTAGGGCCGGATTTAAAACTTCTGCGAGAGATTGCCCCCGGTCTTGTCTGGGTCGCACTTTTACTGGCCGTGCTGTTATCGCTGGAGTCAATTTTTCAGGCAGATCTGGAGGATGGTAGCTTTGACCAATATCTCTTGTCTGATACCCCACTTGAAATCCTGATGCTTGCAAAGGGGCTGGCGCATTGGTTTGGCGTTGTTTTGCCTCTGGTTCTGACCGCACCGCTTGCCGGGCTTTTGTTAAATATTGATACACCAAGCTTGCTGCCTGTTTGTTTGATTTTGCTTGCTGGGAGTCCGGCAATGAGTTTTCTGGGGATGATGGGGAGCGCTCTGGCGGCGGGAGTTTCCCGCAGTGGTTTACTCGCTGCCCTAATGGTAATGCCGCTATATGTGCCTGTATTGATTTTTGGTAGTTCCGCATTATCGCAAATTCTCACAGGTGCGGCGACGAGTGACTGGATAAATGCCGTATTTCTCTTGCTATCAATTGGCGGCGCGGCCTTATTTTTTGGTCCTTTAGTTGCCGCCGCCGGATTGCGTGCTTTCCTTAAATGACCATCATGTCGCTTTGACTTTCCATGAAGGACGGATAAATTACCCGAATGTTTACCTACGCGAATCCGAATAGATTTATGCATCTTGCTCGACGCTTGACCCTTCCGGTCTGGGGGCTAAGCCTTGCGTGTCTCAGTATCGGTCTTTTCATGGCATTTTCGGCGCCGGCAGATTACCAACAGGGCATGACGGTTCGGATTATGTTTATTCACGTTCCTGCCGCTTGGATGTCTTTGTTTGTCTATACATTTTTGACTGTTTCTTCCATTTTCGGTCTTGTGTTTCGTCATCCATTGGGGCATGTCGCCGCGAAATCCGCAGCGCTCATCGGGGCTGGCTTTACACTAATAACGCTCATCACAGGTGCGCTGTGGGGCAAGCCGATGTGGGGCACTTGGTGGGTTTGGGATGCGCGGTTGACCTCCGTTTTGGTGTTGTTTTTCATCTATCTCGGCTATCTAGCCATATGGACGGCGATTGAAGACCCGCTTCAGGCCGGGCGTGTTTCTTCTGTTCTTGCAATTGTCGGCTTTGTAAACGTACCGATTGTTAAATTTTCAGTCGATTGGTGGAATACATTGCATCAACCGGCGAGTGTTTCGCGGTTTGATGCGCCTGCGCTTCACAGTGATTATCTCTGGCCTTTATTGGTTATGGCTTTGGGTTTTCAACTTTTGTTCTTTGCCCTTTGGCTTTTGCGGATGCAGACAGAAATTTTTAAACAAAAATTACGTGTTCGGCGTCTAGGACTCGTGGAAACTTCTAACGGGACAGCAGGCTAATATGGAGCATGACTTTTATATAGGTCTTAGCTATGGCGTAACCGGGGTGATTTTATGTCTACTGACGGCAAATACTTTGCGCGCCTTTTTTAGCTTCAGGAAGCAAATTGATGATGAATTTAAACCAGAAGACTCCCCCAACAGCCCATAAGATGCGTGCATTGGGAAGATATTTCATCTTTTTTGCTGTCTTTTTCTTGATATTCATTTTGTTTTTATTTGCTTTGCAAAAAGGTGATCCTTCTTCGCTTCCTTCTGTTCTGATTAATAAACCCGTACCGGCGTTTTCTTTACCTCCCCTTTCGACTGAAAATCCAGAGAATGGGTTTAATGGATTTGATGAGTCGGATTTGAGACAGGGTGATGTGTCTTTACTCAATATTTGGGCGAGTTGGTGTGTTCCTTGTCGGGAAGAGCATCCTGCTTTGATGTCGTTGGCACGTGCTGGTGTTCCAATTTATGGCCTGAATTATAAAGATAAGCCTCAGGCAGCGACCCGCTTTCTTGGCGGTTTGGGTAACCCGTATCAAAAAGTCGGCATGGACCAGGACGGTCGTGTTGCTATTGGTTTTGGTGTTTATGGTGTGCCGGAAACTTTTGTGATTGATGGTGACGGCAAGATTTTACACCGTCATATTGGCCCATTAACACAGGAATTCATTGCTGAAACATTGCTTCCAATGTTAGGAATATCAAACGGTTTGTTATTATCTGCGTTTTAGTGCCGCGAGGGAGTCACATGGTTTTTCAAGATAAATCACGAGATTATAATCATGCCCCGCTTTTTTCGAAACGCGCACCGGATAATGACACTTTCACCAGAGATATTTGCGACACATGTGGTTTTATTGATTATGTGAACCCGAAAATTGTCACCGGAGTTCTTGCTCTATGGGAAGGCAAGATTCTTATGTGTCGGAGGGATATTGAGCCTCGCAAAGGCTTCTGGACACTCCCTGCCGGTTTCATGGAACAGTTGGAGACCACACAACAAGGTGCCGCCCGCGAGGCAAAAGAGGAAGCCTGTGCGGATGTCGACATCGGACCCTTGCTGGCAATTTATAATGTTGAGCGCATCAGTCAGGTGCAGATATTTTATCGTGGCGATTTACGTTCTCCCGATATTGCCGCCGGGGATGAGACTGTTGAAGTTGCTTTATTAGACTGGGAGGAAATTCCTTGGGCTGAGTTGGCTTTTCCGAGTGTTTATTGGACGTTAAAATATTTTCACGAAACACGAGAAATGGAAAATTTTCCGCCTGCGCCCCAACCGGAGGATTGGCTCGCCACACCGGGCTTTAATTATACCGGTTAAGTTGCTTTAAGCGATATCCTCAAGCCCAACAAGCGCACGGGCGTAAGACGAAGCATCAAAAAGCAGAAGATCTTCAGCCGTTTCACCAACACCTATATAATGTATTGGTAGGTGGAGGCGCTCAGCAATCGCAACCAGCACCCCGCCGCGCGCCGTACCATCAAGCTTGGTCATAATAATCCCAGAGATTTCGGCAGATTTTTGAAATATCTCTGCCTGCGTGAGGGCGTTTTGCCCGGTAGTGGCATCCAGAATAAGGAGCGAGGCGTGTGGCACATTAGGGTCAATTTTGCGTAGCACACGGATAATTTTTTCTAGTTCAGCCATGAGGTCGGTATTTGATTGCAAACGCCCTGCCGTATCAATCATTAAAATATCTGTGCCGGAAGTTTTGGCTTGTTGTAAAGCGTCATAGGCCAACCCAGCGGCATCACCGCCTTGCTTGGTAGTAATCACTGGCACATTGGCGCGCTCTCCCCAGATGGTGAGTTGTTCAATAGCGGCGGCTCGGAATGTATCACCCGCTGCAAGCATCACGGATTTGCCTTCACTTTGAAATTTGTTGGCCAGTTTGCCAATGGTAGTGGTCTTACCCGCCCCGTTTACCCCCGTCATAAGAATGACATAGGGCTGATGTGTATCCGGATTTAACGCACTGCTATGAGGGGAAAGTTTATCTGTTATTTCAGAGGCAAGCATTTCTTTGACTTCGGCTTCTGAAACGTCGCCTTCGATTTTTTTCTGCGCAATGTTAGCAATAATATCTGCTGAAGCGGATAGACCCAGATCAGAGCTTATAAGCAATTCTTCAAGCTCCTGAAGTGTTTCCTTGTCCAACCTGCGGCGGCCAATAATGCTCCCAAGGTTTTCACCAAGAGCGCGGCTTGATTTGGAGAGGCCGGTCTTTAGACGGTCAAAAATACCCATCAGTTTTGTTTCTCTTTACTTGCAGTCATGCGACGCGCTTTCCGATTAATTTTGTGCCGTCATGTCCGGTGATGCTAAAATTATATATATCGCCTATGGGCATGGTCTCTTGTTGTTCATCAGAAAAATCAATCATGGCGAAAGTTTCACTTCTTGCCTGACCCGGTTTTTCAATCAGGCCTTTCACTGTGGTGCCGATTTGGGTTTCCAACCATTCTTGTCGGACTTTATCTCCGGCGGCGCGCAATAATCTAGCGCGCTCCCTAATGGTTTCGGCAGAGAGCTGAGGCATTTTAGCTGCTGGTGTGTCGGGGCGGGGCGAGAACGGAAAAACATGCAACCAGACAATCTGACACTCTTTCACGAGCCTGAGAGAGTTCTCGAACATTGCATCTGTTTCTGTCGGAAAGCCCGCAATGATATCAGCGCCAAAAACCATATCAGGTCTTTTAGCTTTCATCTCACGGCAAAAATTTATTGCATCCTCACGAGTGTGACGGCGTTTCATACGTTTTAAAATCATATCGTCACCGGCTTGCAAAGAAAGATGCAAATGGGGCATGACACGTTCATCCAGAACAACACGCTCAAGCAATTTGGTGTCCAGTTCTACCGCATCCACAGATGATAGACGAAGCCGTTCCAGCGTGGGTGTGTTTTCCAATATGGCTGACACCAATGCGCCTAACCCGTCTTGTTCATGACCCTCAAGGTCACCCCCCCAGCTTGTAATATCGACGCCAGTGAGAACAATTTCACGATGCCCTGATGACACAAGTGTTTGGCAATTCTTTACGACCTCCGTAATCGGGGTTGAGCGAGAATTTCCGCGCCCGAATGGAATAATGCAAAATGTGCATCTATGGTCACAACCTGTTTGCACTTGGACAAAAGCCCGCGCGCGACTTTGTTGGGGTATATTGGCGCGCGGCACAGCGCGCGTGATCTCCATAATATCGCTTACCTGCAAAGCTTTGGCGTTTTCTGGCGTCTCGGCTTGGTGCGTGTTTTGTGACGCATAAGAGGCGGCTAGAAATTTTTCTTCATTACCAAGTACCTGACTGACTTCCGGCATTGCGGCGAAGGCATCGCCGTCGGTTTGGGCGGCACAGCCTGTCACAATAATCGGAGTTTCCGGTTTAGTTTTTGCCGCTTTACGAACAGCTTGACGTGCCTGTCTGACGGCTTCAGATGTTACGGCACAACTGTTAATGATGGTGGCTTGCGAAAGACCTGCCTTGTTCGCGGCTTCACGAATATGATCGCCATCAAGGGCATTGAGGCGGCAACCAAAATTCCTGACTGTAAGGTCATCATTTTTGTTCACAAGCTTACTTTCCCGTCAAATTCAAATTCAGTAGGTCCGCGCATTATATAAGTCTCTGCGCCGGGTTGATAACGAATGGTTATAATGTCGCTCTCATTCCTGTCTTGATTAACAGGCGGGATTATATCCACCTCGGTGCGTAATGTGCCGTCGGGCAATCGAGTTGCGCCAAGTTCAATAGCGGCGATAGCGGTGGCACAAGCCCCGGAACCACAGGCTTTAGTCAGCCCGGCACCGCGCTCCCATGTGTGAAGCAAAATCGTTGCTCTCTCAAAATCACGCAATATTTGAGCAAAATTGATATTTGCCTTTTGCGGAAAGAGAGGATGCATTTCGAGATCACTGCCATATTTGGATGCCATCCATTTGGTTTTTCTGGAGGCGAATAACACTGCATGTGGATTACCGACATTCACCAAAAAAGCCGGTGGTAATTCATCATGTAATTTTACGCCATTAGTTTTAATCTCTTCAGCAACAGGAATATCCGTCCAAGCAAATTTTGGTGCCGGCATAGTGACCTCTACGCGATTTTCCGGCATAACTGTACAGCTTAGCGACCCGCCAAGTGTTTCAATCACAGGGTTGTTTTGGCCTTTATGCTTGGCAATATAAGCGGCCACAGCTCTCGTGCCATTTCCGCAGGATTCAGCCCGACTGCCATCGGCGTTTCGGATATCCATGAAGCAATCACCCTGTTCATGGGCGGGGCGCAAAATCAAAATCTGGTCACAGCCTTTAGTCGCCGGATTATCTCTATCGGCAATGTTACGCCATACATTTTGGGAGATATCATCAGGCAATGAGGCATCATTATCCATCACATCAAAAATGATGAAATCGTTACCCAGCCCATTCATGCGGGAGAAAGGTCTCAAATTATCCTGTCCGTTTGTATTCGTCACAACGGGGGTCCCAAATTGCGTTTACATATTTAAGTCAATAGCGCCTATATAGGCAGAATAGGCGAAAATAGCCAGTTTTGCATCAAATACGATACGCTAGGCTAGATGTAAGCATCTGCTTTACTTGACTTTCTCTCATTCTCTGCCTAGTTTGCCTTCAAATTACAGAGATAAGTTACCTTATCTGGTTTTAGCTCGTTGGAGCAAAATCAACACCCGACAACGATATTCGTCCTCGGGTGCATTATCGGTTGGAAATTATTCACAAAAAATGACTGTGAATGTTTATGTGAATGTTTATGTGAATATTTAAAGGGTGGATGAAACAAAGACATGTTTGAATCACTGTCTGAAAATCTGGAAGGTATATTTGACCGATTGACCGGACGCGGTGCGCTGTCTGAAAAAGATGTCGATGCCGCGCTTCAGGAAGTCCGCAATGCGCTATTGGAAGCTGATGTTGCCCTGCCTGTCGTCAAAGATTTTATCGCATCCGTGAAACCTGCGGCGGTGGGAGCCAATGTTCTAAAATCTGTAAAGCCAGGCCAGCAAGTTATTAAGATTGTTCACGACGAGTTGGTCACCATGCTCGGTGAGGCTGTGCCGCTCTCATTTGAAGCTGTGCCACCCGTCCCTGTGATGATGGTGGGTCTTCAGGGCTCAGGTAAAACCACCAGTACCGCAAAAATTGCCCGCCGCCTGAAGGGTGAGAAAAAAAAGGTTCTTATGGCGTCTTTGGATACGTCTCGTCCGGCGGCGATGGAACAGCTAAGGGTGCTGGGAGAACAAATCGACGTTGAAACCCTGCCGATTGTTGAAGGGCAACGTCCTGTTTCTATTACCCAACGGGCGCTGGATGCCGGTCGGCTTGGTGGGTTTGATGTTGTCTTGCTCGATACCGCAGGACGTACGAATGCAGATGAAGCTCTTATGGCAGAGCTTTCCGAGATTGAAAAAATTGCCACGCCGAAAGAGGTTTTGCTGGTTGCTGACAGTCTAACGGGTCAGGAAGCGGTAACGATTGCTGAGAAATTCAGTCAACGTGTCAGCCTAAGCGGGATTGTCCTGACCCGAACCGAAGGTGACGGACGCGGCGGTGCAGCTCTTTCCATGAGGCATGTCACCGGCGTTCCAATTAAGTTTTTGGGCACGGGTGAAGGCACTGATAAAATCGAGGCCTTTGATGCCCAGCGCATAGCCGGTCGCATTCTTGGCATGGGCGATGTCGTTGGACTGGTTGAAAAAGCTGCCGAAACCTTGGATGCCGAAAAAGCCGAAAAAATGGCGGCGCGCATGAAAAAAGGGCAGTTCACGCTGGAAGATATGGCGGAGCAGCTCAAACAAATGCAACGAATGGGCGGCATGGCCGGTGTGTTGAATATGTTGCCCGGAAATCTGTTGGGTAAAAAGGCTAAACAGCTTGGTAATCTCGGCATGGATGATAAAGAGCTTATTCGTCAGGCCGCGATTGTCTCGTCGATGACGCAGGCTGAAAAAGACAATCCAAAATTACTGAATGCCAGCCGCAAAAAGCGGGTTGCTGCCGGATCCGGTACGCAGGTTCAGGATGTTAACAAGCTTATTAAAATGCACCGCCAAATGGCGGATATGATGAAAAAACTGGGCAAGGGCGGGCTGTCAGGCATGATGGGTGCGCTCGGTGGTGGTCTCGGTGGGAATATGGGCGGGAATATGGGTGGATTAGGTGGAAACCTTCCCGCTGATTTACCGGCTGACCTTCCTGCTGATTTACCAACTGGCAATCAAATGCCGGATTTTGACCAGCTTTCCAAACAATTAGGGGGATCATCTTTCTCCGACCCGTTTTCGGGCGGTGGGAAGCCTAGTTTCCCTCCTAAGAAAAAATGATTAAGTGATTTGAAAGGAATATAACCAATGGCACTTAAAATTCGTATGTCCCGAGGCGGGGCAAAGAAACGTCCTTATTACCGTATTGTTGTTGCCGACAGCAGAATGCCGCGTGATGGTCGGTTTATTGAAAGAGTGGGTATTTATAACCCTCTTTTGCCGAAAGATAACACCGAGCGCCTGCAACTTGAGCTAGACCGTATCAAGCACTGGCTCGAAAAAGGTGCGAAGCCATCCGATCGTGTCGCAAGATTTTTGGATGAAGCTGGCATGTGGAAGCGCACCGAGCGCAATAACCCACAAAAAGCTGTACCTGGTGTTAAAGCACAAGAGCGTCTGGCTGCGAAACAAGAAGCTGAGGAAGCTGCCAAAGAAGCCGAGAAAGCTGCTGAGGAAGCCCCTGCTGAAGAAGCTCCTGCTGAAGAGGCTGCTGCTGAGGAAGCTCCTGCTGAGGAAGCTCCTGCTGAGGAAGCTCCTGCTGAAGAGGCTCCTGCTGAAGAGGCTGCTGCTGAGGGAGCTCCTGCTGAAGAGGCTCCTGCTGAAGAGGCTGAAAAGGAAGACTAATTGGCGTCTCAAAAAAACGGAGATGCAGAGAATACTCAGGGCGCGCCTTCAACTGATGAGCGCGCAGCTGTAGATGATGCAAATGGCAATCGTGACACCACGCGTATATGTGTTGGCGCGGTTGCCGGTGCGCATGGGGTGAAGGGGGATGTACGCATAAAGACATTCACCGAAAACCCCATGGACATAGCCGCTTATGGCGTTCTGTCAGATGAGGCTGAACAAAATACGTTTGAGATATTAAACACCTATCCTGACAAAATGGGCGTACGCGTTCGATTTAGAAATGTCACCTCGCGGTCACAGGCTGAGGCGCTGAGAGGGACGCGTCTTTATGTCGAGCGCGACAACCTTCCCGAGCTTGATGAGGAAGTTTTTTATCATACTGATTTAATCGGACTTACGGCGGTGACTGTTCAAGGTGAAAAGCTGGGTATGGTTAAAGCCGTCCATAATTTTGGTTCAGCCGATTTGCTTGAGATTGAAGGTCAGTTTATCCCCTTTACGAAAATCAATGTGCCTGAAATTGATTTTAAACTGGGAACACTTACAGTTATTCCTCCACAAGACTTTGAAGATGAGGCAAGCGAATGAGTTGGCAAGCCTGTGTGATTACCCTTTTACCGGAGGCATTTCCCGGCATGTTGGGGCATGCGTTGGCGGGCCGAGCATTGAATGAGGGCGTTTGGTCACTTGATATTGTTGCTTTACGCGATTTCGGCACAGGCAAGCATCAATCTGTAGATGACACGCCTTCTGGTGGTGGCGCAGGTATGGTTTTACGCGCTGATGTAGCGACGGCGGCCTATGATGCGGCAATTGCGGCTCATCCCGGTTTGCCGGTTATGGCCATGACCCCGCGCGGCAAACCTCTCACTCAACAACGGGTTCAGGAGTTGGCAGATGGCCCGGGGCTCATCGTTTTTTGCTCACGTTTTGAAGGTGTAGATGAACGATTTTACGACACACGCACAGTTGAGGAAGTGAGCCTTGGCGATTACGTATTGTCTGGCGGTGAGGTTGCCGCGCAGGTAGTGCTGGATGCGGCTTTGCGTCTGCGTCCTGGCGTCATGGGTGATGCGCGTTCGGGCGAAGATGAAAGTTTTTCAGCCGGCTTATTGGAATATCCCCACTATACGCGCCCGGGAGAGTTTGAAGGGCATAATATTCCCGAAATTCTTACCTCCGGTGATCACGCCAAAGTTGATGCGTGGCGTCAAGAGATGTCAGAACAGATAACCCGCGAAAGACGACCTGATTTGTGGGAAATGTACAAAAAAAAGCCCTAATCCGGTGAATTGTACCGATTTTAACGTCTATAACATCCATCTTATATTTATATGGTGAAATTAGCTGTTTTTATGGGCAAAAAGGGGTGACAAGGGTAAGTTTACGTGGTAATTGCCCCCATCCGGTTAGGAACAATGTTCCTATGACCGTTACTCTTATTTGCCGATAGATGTAATTAACATACTCGGCTTGGTTTTTTAAGGGTCTTACAGGCCATATTAAACCAGTTTATAATGGATGATGCCATGAACTTGATTGATGAACTGAACCGCGAACATATTGCAGAAATTGCTGGTGATAAAAACGTGCCGGATTTCCAAGCTGGTGACACGCTAAAGGTGAATGTGAAAGTTAAAGAAGGCACACGCGAGCGTATTCAGGCCTATGAAGGTGTGTGTATTGCCCGCTCCGGCAGTGGCCTCAATGCCAGCTTTACTGTGCGCAAGATTAGCTATGGTGAAGGTGTTGAGCGTGTTTTTCCAATTTACAGCCCGCTGGTTGACAGCATTGAGGTGGTTCGTCGTGGACGTGTTCGTCGTGCAAAACTTTATTATCTGCGCGGATTGACTGGTAAAGCAGCAAGGATTACCGAGCGCCGGACAGCTCGTAAAGTCGCAGAAAATGTTGCTGTAGATGCCCAGCCAGCGCAAAAAGAATCCCAAGTCGACACGGCTGAAGCATCCACTACAGATGGCGGTGCTGAATAAGCCCCTGATTTCTTGAATGCCATTCATTGTGGCATCTGTTAGTTTATGCCCTGGCCGTTAAATTTCATTCAATTCAGGGCTGTTTTGGAGAGGTGAACTCATGTCTCATACGACGCTCTATGATAAAATCTGGCAGGCGCATCTTGTCGATGAACAAGACGATGGCAATTGCCTTCTTTACATTGACAGGCACCTCATTCATGAGGTTACCAGCCCACAAGCTTTTGAAGGGTTGAGAATGTCCGGTCGTCAGGTTCGCGTACCATCTAAAACGCTTGCTGTCGCTGACCATAACATTCCGACAACCAACCGCGCTGGTGGTGTTGAGGCCATTGAAGACGAGCAGAGCCGTATCCAAATCGAGACACTTGAAAAAAACTGTGCTGAATTCGGCATTGACCATATTGGTATGATGGATTTGCGTCAGGGTATTGTGCATGTCACTGGTCCTGAAGAAGGTTTTACCATGCCGGGTCTGACCATTGTTTGTGGCGATAGCCACACCTCGACGCATGGTGCGTTTGGCGCCCTCGCTCATGGTATTGGCACCTCTGAGGTTGAGCATGTGCTTGCCACTCAGACTTTGGCACAACGCAAGGCGAAAAATTTCCGCGTTAATGTCGTTGGTGATGCGCCCGATTATATCACTGCGAAAGATATCGCTCTTGCCGTGATTGGTGAAATCGGTACGGCTGGTGGTACAGGTTATGTTCTAGAGTATGCCGGCCCAGCAATTGAAGCACTGACGATGGAAGGGCGGATGACGCTCTGTAACATGTCCATCGAAGCGGGCGCGCGTGCCGGGCTGATTGCGCCGGATGAAAAGACATTTGAGTATTTAAAAGACAGGCCAAGAGCGCCAAAAGGCGCAGACTGGGATGCCGCTGTCGCTTATTGGCAAACATTGCGTTCTGACCCTGATGCTGTTTTTGACAGAGAAATTACAATTGATGCAGCTAATTTGCCGCCACTCGTCACATGGGGAACAAGCCCTCAGGATGTGATTTCCATCAATGGCCGAGTCCCCGATCCTGCCACGATTGACAATGAAGCGCGTCGCAAGGCAACCGAACGCGCGCTCGCCTATATGGGTCTGGAGGCAAATATGCCGGTTCAGTCAATTGAAATTGACCGCGTTTTTATTGGGTCTTGCACCAATAGCCGGATTGAGGATCTACGCGCTGCCGCAAAAGTGATTGAAGGCAAAAAAGTGGCTGACCGTGTTAATGCGATGGTTGTGCCGGGTTCTGGTCTCGTCAAAAAGCAGGCTGAAGAAGAAGGTCTGGATAAGGTTTTCCTTGATGCCGGTTTTGAATGGCGTGATCCGGGCTGTTCTATGTGTCTGGCGATGAATGCGGATAAACTATCACCGCAGGAGCGTTGTGCGTCGACGTCGAACAGAAATTTTGAGGGACGTCAGGGTCGTGAAGGTCGGACGCATCTAGTTTCGCCTGCTATGGCGGCTGCAGCTGCTATTCGCGGTCATTTTGTTGATATTCGTGATTTTTAATCGGAGGCTAAGCTAATGGAAAAATTTACAACCTTTGAAGGCATCGTCGCTCCGCTTGATATGATTAATGTTGATACGGATATGATTGTGCCAAAGCAGTTTTTGAAAACAATTAAGCGTTCCGGTTTGGGCGCCAATGTTTTTGATGAAATGCGCTTTCGTCCTGACGGGTCTGAGATTGAGGATTTTGTTCTTAATCAGGCGGATTACCGTCAGTCGCAAATTCTGGTTGCAGGCGATAATTTCGGCTGTGGGTCTAGTCGAGAGCATGCGCCTTGGGCATTGTTGGATTTTGGCTTCCGCTGTGTAATCGCACCGAGTTTTGCCGATATTTTCTTCAATAATTGCTTCAAGAATGGCATTTTGCCGATTGCACTACCGCAGGCTGAAGTTGACAAACTAATGTCCGATGCCAAGCAAGGCAATGGCACAGTGCTGTCGATTAATCTTGAGGCGCAAACAATCACGCGCCCAAATGGTGAAACGATTGCTTTCGATGTTGATCCATTCAGAAAAAATTGTCTCATAGAAGGTTTGGATGATATTGGACTGACCTTGAAAAAAAGTGAAAAAATTGACGCTTTTGAAGCCGAACGCAATCAACTTGCATGGTGTTAAATAAGTCTTAGAGGGTCTAGACAATTTAATTCCAGAAATTCTGGTAATTCTAGAAAATCTAAAAAATCTGGCATTTAATAAGAGGTAACCTCATGGGTAAAATATTAATGCTTCCGGGCGATGGTATAGGTACGGAAGTAATGGCTGAAGTGCGACGTATCATTGACTGGTTCGGCACACAGCGCGGATTTGATGTCACCATAGATGAAGATCTTGTCGGCGGCTGTGCCTATGATGCACATGGTCAGGCGATTTCCGATGCTGCGATGGAAAAGGCACATCAATCCGACGCGGTAATGCTTGGCGCTGTCGGTGGGCCTCAATGGGATGGTGTCGCCTATGATGTGCGCCCCGAAGCAGGTCTTTTAAGGTTGCGCGGTGAATTGGGGCTGTTTGCTAACTTACGCCCGGCAATTTGCTTTTCAGCCCTTGCTGATGCGTCTTCTTTAAAGCGCGATATTATTGAAGGTCTGGATATTCTGATTGTTCGTGAATTGACCGGCGGGGTTTATTTCGGTGAGCCACGCGGGATTGAAGATCTTGGTAACGGTCAAAGACGCGGCGTGAATACTCAGGTCTATGAGACATATGAAATTGAACGTATTGCTCGTGTCGCCGGTGACCTCGCCATGAAACGTGACAAGCGACTGGCTTCGGCTGAAAAACGCAATGTAATGGAAAGTGGTCTTCTCTGGAATGAGGAAGTCACCCGCGTCATAGGTAATGAGTTTCCTGAACTTGAGCTTGAGCATGTGCTGGCTGATAATTGTGCCATGCAACTTGTTCGGAATCCGAAGCAATATGATGTGTTGGTGACGGATAATCTGTTTGGCGACCTGTTATCGGATGTCGCTGCGATGTTAACCGGCTCACTTGGCATGTTGCCGTCTGCGGCGCTCGGCGCGGCAGATGATGAAGGCCGTTCCAAAGCCATGTATGAACCCGTACACGGCTCGGCGCCTGACATTGCTGGACAAGGTATTGCCAATCCGATTGCGACAATCATGTCTTTTGCAATGGCGTTGAGATATAGTTTCAACCGTGGCCAAGATGCAGATCTTTTGGAAGCTTCCGTGACGCATGTTTTGGATAAAGGCATTCGATGTGGTGATATTATGCAGCCCGGCATGGAAAAGGTCGGCACTGTGGGAATGGGCGATGCGGTCATAGCGTCTTTGAATGAGTTGCAGGAGCAATATTCATAATGGGCTATCGTATTGCTGTTGCCGGTGCGACCGGAAATGTCGGCAGAGAAATTCTTAATATTTTGTCAGAACGCGGCTTTCCTGCGACAGAAGTGTTCGGGTTGGCGTCTCGCCGTTCACAGGGCAGAGAAATAAGCTTTGGTGACAAGACACTTAAAGCTTCCGCTATGGAAAACTTTGATTGGTCAAAAGCCGATATCGCGTTGTTTGCTTGTGGTTCATCCGCAACAAAAGAATTTGCGCCGAAAGCTGCGGCTGCAGGATGTATCGTGATTGATAACAGTTCGCTCTACCGCATGGATGAGGATGTCCCGTTGATTGTCCCCGAGGTTAATCCTGAAGCATTGGCGGGCTACGCAAAGAAAAATATTATTGCCAATCCAAATTGTTCAACTGCCCAACTGGTAGTTGCCTTAAAACCTCTCCACGATATTGCCCAAATCAAGCGCATTGTGGTGTCGACTTATCAATCCGTTTCAGGTGCGGGTAATGCTGCCATGGATGAATTATTCACCCAAACCCGGGGCATTTTTGTGAATGATGAGATGGTGAAGGAGAACTTCACTAAACAGATCGCTTTTAATGTCATTCCTCATATTGATGTCTTTATGGATGACGGAAGCACCAAAGAAGAATGGAAAATGGTTGTCGAGACGAAAAAAATTCTCGACTCAGCCATTGAGATGACTGCGACCTGTGTTCGTGTGCCTGTATTTGTCGGGCACTCAGAAGCTGTGACGATTGAGTTCGCCAAGCCGATTGACGAGAAACAGGCGCGCGAAGCTTTGCGTGAAGCCCCTGGTTTGCTGGTCGTCGATAAAAGAGAAGATGGTGGTTATGTCACGCCGGTTGAGTGTGTGGGTGATTATGCGACTTTTGTATCGCGAATTCGTAAAGACCCGACTGTCGAAAACGGGCTGAATATTTGGGTGGTTTCCGACAATCTAAGAAAAGGCGCGGCTTTGAATGCTGTTCAAATCGCTGAAGAGCTTGTCGAACGTCACTTAAAGGCCAAAACCTAAAATGAATTCGCCCGACACCCGTCTTCGTCCAAGGCGCAGTGCGCTCTTTATGCCGGGAAGTAATGATAGGGCGCTAACAAAGGCGCGGTCGCTTCGTGCAGATTGTATCATCATTGACCTTGAAGATGCGGTTTCACCGGATGATAAACAGCTTGCGCGTGACACGGCTGTTTCGCATTTGCGTGAGGGTGGTTTCGGCAATCGAGAACGTATTGTCAGGATAAATGACTCATCTGAAACTTTAGGTCAGGCAGATATTGCAGCGCTTGCAGAACTCTCAAGTCATGAGATGCCGGATGCGATATTATTGCCAAAAATAAATGGCAAGGCAGATCTGGATATTTCAGGCTTACCGGCAGAGTTGCCTCTTTGGGTCATGATTGAAACGCCCCATGCAGTTTTAAATTGCACCGATATTGCGGCACATCCAAGGGTTACCTGCCTTATTGCAGGCACGAATGATTTAGCTAAAGACATGCAGATTCGGGTGACGTCTGATCGTCATATCAAACGAGATGGAATGCTCTATGCCCTTTCCAAAATGGTGACGGCGGCGCGCGCCTATAATATCAGCGTTCTTGATGGGGTGTTTAATGACATCACTGACATTGATGGTTTGGCTCAGGAATGTGAACACGGTACAGCACTTGGTTTTGACGGAAAGACCTTGATACACCCTCATCAGATTGAAACCGCAAATACTCTTTTCGCACCCACATCAGAAGAAATTAGTGAGGCTGAAAATATTATTGCTGCTTTTGAGAATCCAGAGAATGCCGGTAAGGGCGTGATAAAAGTGAACGGAAAAATGACGGAATTACTGCATCTGGAACAGGCAAAGCGTATAGTTGCTATTGCAGCGGCTATAAAGTTAATGGAGACCTGAAAGCCACTTAAAACTTACTTTAACACTAGATTTTTCAATCCGTTCCCTGCGCCGACCTGTCGCACTGGCGAGGATGACATTATCAAATGTGAAGAGTATAAGTGGTAGGTGAAGTTGGGAAGTTATAATGTCAGATACATCAGACAAAACAGTTAACAGAGAAATTCATCAGCGGCCGCTTTCGCCTCATATCCAGATTTATCGCTGGACGCTGACAATGTTTCTATCCATTTTGCATCGTGCAACGGGTGTAGCTCTTTATGCGGGTACTTTATTGCTTGTTTGGTGGTTAATGGCGGCTGCAACCGGGCCTGAAGCTTTCGCCGTTTTTCAGGGCGTCGCAGGAAGTTGGATAGGACGACTGGTTCTGTTTGGTTACACATGGGCGCTGTTTCACCATATGTTTGGTGGTATTAAACATTTTATTTGGGATACTGGCGCGGGTTTTGAGCTTTCCGCGGTTGAATGGATTTCACGCGGAGCAACGGTGATACCTATCCTTCTGACCCTAATTAGCTGGGTTTTGGCTTATAAATTCATGGGAGCATTTTAATGTCTGAAATGCGTACACCGCTTTCTCGTGTGCGGGGTCTAGGGTCCGCCAAAAAAGGCACGGAGCATTTTTGGCTTCAACGTGTCACTGCGCTGGCCAATATTCCGCTTGCAGTCTTCTTCGTCAGTGCAATGGTTGCCCATGCAGGAGCTGATTATGTGACCGTCACAGCCTTCCTGTCTCGCCCGATTGTGGCGCTTGTCATGCTTTTATTGATTATAAGTATGGTTTGGCACATGCGTTTGGGTTTACAAGTCGTTATAGAAGACTATATCCATGGACATATGGCCAAACTCTTGGCGCTTATTCTGAATACCTTTTTTGCCTTAGCTGTCGGTACCTCAAGTGTACTGGCCATCTTGAAACTTACACTGGCCTAAACGGCCACGCGTGGAGTAAAGAATGAGTGAATACGAATATATAGACCACACTTACGATGTTGTTGTTGTTGGCGCTGGCGGTTCAGGCTTGCGTGCTGCGCTTGGTTGTGCCGAACGGGGTCTCAAAACAGCTTGTATTTCAAAAGTTTTCCCAACGCGATCACACACAGTTGCAGCGCAGGGCGGTATTTCTGCCGCACTTGGCAATATGGGTGATGATGATTGGCGCTGGCACATGTATGACACCGTGAAGGGGTCAGACTGGCTTGGCGATCAAGACGCGATTGAATATCTTTGCCGTAACGCACCGGAGGCGGTTTATGAGCTTGAGCATTTTGGTGTGCCTTTCTCCAGAACCGATGAAGGTAAGATTTACCAACGTCCCTTTGGTGGTATGACCACTAATTTTGGCGAAGGTATCGCCCAGCGCACCTGCGCGGCTGCTGACCGCACGGGTCATGCAATTTTACACACGCTATATGGACAATCACTTCGTCACTCGACTGAATTTTTCATTGAGTATTTCGCGCTTGATTTGATGATGGATGATGAAGGCCGATGCATTGGTATCACAGCATTGTGCATGGCTGACGGATCACTTCACCGTTTCAGAGCGCATGAAACTATTCTGGCGACAGGTGGATACGGGCGAGCTTATTTCTCTGCGACATCTGCCCACACATGTACAGGTGACGGTTCAGCCATGGCCGTGCGTGCCGGATTACCATTACAGGACATGGAATTTGTCCAATTCCATCCAACGGGTATTTATGGTGCAGGTTGTCTGATTACCGAAGGTTCACGCGGTGAAGGCGGTATTCTTATTAACTCCGAAGGTGAACGTTTTATGGAACGCTATGCGCCATCTGCTAAAGATTTGGCATCCCGCGATGTTGTTTCGCGCTCCATGACGATTGAAATTCGTGAAGGGCGCGGTGTCGGGCCACAAAACGATCACATCTATCTACATCTAGATCACCTCGACCCCGATGTGCTGGCAGAACGCCTGCCGGGTATTTCAGAGAGTGCGCGCATTTTTGCTGGCGTGGATGTTACTAAAGAGCCGATTCCGGTTCTGCCAACTGTGCATTATAATATGGGCGGTATTCCAACCAATTATCACGGTGAAGTACTTAACCCGACTGAAAGCGAGCCTGATCGAACCGTTCCTGGTCTAATGGCGATTGGTGAAGCCGCTTGTGTATCCGTTCACGGTGCCAACCGTCTTGGGTCCAACTCACTGATAGATCTTGTTGTGTTTGGTCGCGCATCTGCAATTCGGGCAGCCGAGTTGGTTTCGCCTGGTCAGTCACATTCGGCAATGCCAGCTGATGCCGGTCAAAACGCTATTGATCGTCTTGATCATTTCCGCAATGCAGAGGGAAGCACACCGACCTCAGAACTTCGCCTAGAGATGCAACGTACGATGCAAGAAAATTGCGCAGTATTCCGTTCCGGTGAAGTATTGGAAGAAGGGTGTCAGCGCATGCGTAAGGTTGTTGAGGGCATGTCCGACATTTCTGTGTCTGATCGCTCCTTAATTTGGAATTCCGATTTGATTGAAACGCTTGAATTTGACAATCTTGTGGTTCAGGCAGTCACGACAGTTGAGGGCGCGAACGCCCGTAAGGAAAGCCGTGGCGGTCATGCTCGAGAAGATTTCCCGGATCGCAATGATGAAGACTGGATGAAGCATACTCTGGTATGGGTCGGCAGCACACAAGAAGGTGCTAAGCCAACTATTGGATATCGCCCTGTACACGAACACACGCTGACAAATGAAATCAGCTACATTGAACCCAAAGCGCGCGTTTACTGATAAATTAAGGAAGCAGTTATGGTTGAGATTGCCCTGCCTAAAAATTCCCGTGTCCAAAAAGGGATTATTCACAAATCCGATAAGAAGTGTGAAAAGCCTCGGACATTAAAAATTTATCGTTGGGATCCTGAAGACCCGGCAAATCCACGCATGGATACTTATGAGATTGATGCTGCTGATTGTGGTCCGATGCTTCTGGATGCGCTTATTAAAATCAAAAATGAGATTGATCCGACGCTGACCTTCCGTAGGTCTTGCCGGGAAGGTATTTGCGGCTCTTGCGCTATGAATATTGACGGGCAAAATACGCTGGCCTGTACGAAAGGTCTTGATGAGACCAAGGGGAAAATTACTGTTCGTCCTCTGCCGCATATGCCGGTCATTAAAGACTTGGTGCCTGATTTAACAAATCTATACGCGCAGTATCAGTCTATTGAGCCATGGCTGAAAACCGATACGCCACAACCGCAAAGTGAGTGGAAGCAATCTCGCGAGGATCGTGAAAAGCTGGATGGCCTCTATGAGTGCATTTTGTGTGCTTGTTGTTCTACATCCTGCCCGTCTTACTGGTGGAATTCAGATAAATATCTCGGCCCAGCGGTATTGCTGCAAGCTTATCGCTGGCTTATCGATAGTCGGGACGAGGCGACCGGTGAGCGTCTGGATGACTTGGAAGATCCATTCCGCGTCTATCGCTGTCATACAATTATGAATTGTGCCAAGGCTTGTCCTAAAGGGTTATCTCCGGCCAAGGCCATTTCTGAGATTAAAAAAATGATGGTGACCCGCGAGGTTTAATTACCCTGGCTCATTTCTGTGACTTATTTCTGGGCTGGTCAAACGGCATCGAAATCAGTAAACCCTCATTATGAACTCGGAGCCTCTCGCAAAATATAATGCGCTGATTGAGAGCGGCATTCTTCAGCCTGATAGCGGTCAAGCGGATGTTGTTGCGCGCTTGAACAGCTTACACGACGCGCTTAAGCCGACAGGTCTTTCTCAAATTTTTAAAAAAAAGCCCTCTCCGCGGGGGATTTATATTCATGGCGATGTTGGGCGCGGCAAGTCCATGCTTATGGATTTGTTTTATGAAAGTGCCACTGAGAAAAGAAAAAGACGGGTGCATTTTCATGCTTTTATGCAGGAGGTGCATGAACGTATTCATGATTATCGTCAGCAACTTAAGCAAGGCCTCGTGCGGGGGGATGACCCCATTCCGCCCGTCGCGTCTGCATTGGCAAAATCGGCGCGACTGCTATGTTTCGATGAGTTTCAGGTTAAGGATATTGCCGATGCTTCTATTCTAGGTCGTTTATTCGAAGCATTGTTTCGTGAAGGGGTCATTGTGGTGGCAACTTCAAATCGTATCCCGGATGAGCTTTATCAGGGGGGACTGAATCGCCATCGCTTTTTACCATTTATCGATTTGCTAAAAACCCGCGTTGATGTGCTGTATCTCGACAGTCCGACAGATTATCGCCTCGACAGATTGAAGGGCTATCCTGTTTGGTTCAAACCTATAGGCTCATTCGCTCGCAGTGAAATGGATAATGCTTTTATCCGCATGACCGGTGGCGCGGAGGCTAAACGTACGAATATCACAGTCAAAGGGCGTGAGGTGATTATCCCAAATTCGGCGCAAGGTGTGGCGCGATTTGAATTTACGGATTTGTGTGCGGCCAATCTGGGGGCCGGTGACTATCTTGAATTGGCGCGAACCTTCCATACAATTTTCATTGATAATATCCCTGCCCTGTCACCTGAACGGCGCAATGAAGCTATCAGATTTGTAAATCTGATAGATGCGCTTTACGAGCATAAAGTAAAATTGCTGGCCTCCGCTGAGACTGATCCGTCTGAGCTTTATCCTTTGGGTGACTCTGCATTTGAATTTCGTCGAACGGCTTCAAGGTTACATGAGATGCAATCGGAAGACTATTTCAGTCTTGGGCATAATTCAGGCGAAGATATGATTGAAGAGGCCTGAGGTGGTGAAGGTCGAGTGTATCGGGGTTGCATCAAGCTTCTAAAAAAGGTAACTGAAAGATGCAATTCACTAATGGAGGTTTCCCATGGCACGCAAAAAAATAGCCCTTATCGGTGGCGGACAAATCGGCGGCACACTGGCGCATCTTGCTGGGCTTAAAGAGCTTGGAGATGTTGTGATTTTTGACATTGTTGACGGTGTGCCTCAAGGCAAAGCACTCGACCTTGCGCAAAGTTCCACTGTAAGTCATTTTGATGCGGATCTTAAAGGGACAAAGTCCTATGCTGCCATTAAAGGCGCAGATGTTGTTATTGTTACTGCTGGGATTCCGCGTAAGCCGGGTATGAGCCGTGATGATTTGCTAAGTATTAATCTCAAAGTGATGAGCCAGGTCGGTGACGGCATCAAAAAATATGCACCTAAAGCTTTTGTGATTTGTATCACCAATCCGCTGGATGCAATGGTATGGGCGCTGCAAAAAGCGTGTGGCTTGCCAAAAAATATGGTCGTTGGCATGGCGGGTGTGCTTGACTCCGCTCGCTTCCGTTATTTCCTTGCCGATGAAATGAATGTTTCAGTTAAAGACGTTACAGCATTTGTGCTGGGTGGGCATGGTGACACGATGGTGCCATCTGTGCGGTATTCAACTGTTGCCGGTATTCCTTTGCCGGATTTGGTGAAAATGAAATGGATTACCCAGAAAAAAGTCGATGAAATTGTCCAGCGGACCCGCGATGGTGGTGCTGAAATCGTTGCTCTTTTGAAAAACGGATCTGCCTTTTACGCACCAGCTGCTGCTGCGATTGAAATGGCAGAAAGTTACATGAAAGACCAAAAGCGGGTTCTGCCATGTGCTGCGCATCTGAACGGTCAATATGGCCAAAAAGGCCTTTATGTTGGAGTTCCGGTGGTAATTGGCGCCAAAGGGGTCGAAAAAATTGTAGAAATCAAGCTTGATGCTGGCGAACGTGCAGGTTTTAAAAAATCTGTTACGGCCGTGAAGGGTCTGATTAAAGATTGTCAGAAGATTGACCCCAAGCTGAAATAAGACTGCTGTCTGAAACCACTTGTGGTGATTTCTTACACTTTCAGCAATAAGTAATACTTTATTTATGAAAAATGGCCTAACCAGGCATCATAGCTACTAAAAAAGCTTATTTTTGCGGGTTTCCGCGCCGATTAAGCTTGTCTGCCTTAGGTCAATCAGTTAGCCTCAGCTCAATTAAATTTAATCTGAGGGTCAATAATGAATATTCATGAGTATCAGGCCAAGGCTGTTTTAAAAGGTTTTGGCGTATCTGTACCGCGGGGAGGTATTGCTTTTTCCCCTGATGAGGCGGTACAGCATGCTGAAAGCCTTGGCGGTCCAGTGTGGGTTGTTAAAGCACAAATTCACGCTGGTGGTCGCGGCAAAGGCGGCGGTGTAAAAGTCGTTAAATCTGTTGAGGACGTGCGCGCTGAAGCGGATCGTATGCTCGGCATGACCCTCATTACCCACCAAACAGGCCCTGAAGGCAAAGAAGTTGGCAGGGTTTATATTGAAGAAGGCTCCGAAATCGAAAGTGAGCTATATCTCTCCATTCTTGTGGACCGCGCGACCTCTAAAGTGTCTTTTATTGCCTCAACCGAAGGCGGTATGGATATTGAGGAAGTGGCGGCAGAAACGCCCGAAAAGATTTTAACTGTGGGTGTTGACCCAATTGCGGGCATCACTGATGCAAATGGCCAAGAAATTGCTGCAGCTCTTGAGCTCACCGGTAATCAGGTCGATCAATGTGTGACGCTGGTTAAAAACCTTTACAAAGCTTTTGTTGATACAGATATGAGTCTGCTTGAGATTAACCCGCTGGTTGTAAACAGTGCCGGCGATTTGATTTGTCTCGATGCAAAAGTCAACTTTGATAGCAATGCCTTATATCGTCATGACGATATTGTTGAATTACGTGACCTTTCTGAAGAAGACCCAGCTGAAGTCGAAGCGTCAAAATACGACCTCAGCTATGTCAAGCTTGATGGTTCAATCGGTTGTATGGTGAACGGCGCTGGTCTGGCTATGGCGACCATGGATATCATTAAGCTTTATGGTGAAGAGCCTGCAAACTTTCTGGATGTAGGCGGTGGTGCGACTAAAGAAAAAGTTACCGAAGCCTTTAAAATCATCCTGTCTGATTCAAACGTCAAAGGTATTTTGGTGAATATTTTTGGTGGCATTATGCGGTGTGACATTATCGCGGAAGGTGTGATTGCGGCAGCGTCTGAACTTGCTCTTTCAGTGCCTCTGGTGGTTCGTCTTGAAGGGACGAATGTCGAACAAGGTAAGGAAATTATGGCGGCTTCCGGCCTGGCTATTATCCCTGCCGATAATCTTGAGGATGCCGCAGAAAAAATTGTTGCCGCTGTTAGGGAGGCCGCGTGATGTCAGTACTCGTTGGAAAAGAAACTAAAGTTATTTGTCAGGGCTTCACTGGTAGTCAGGGCACATTCCACTCAGAACAGGCAATTGCTTACGGCACTCAAATGGTCGGCGGCGTAACGCCAAAGCGCGGTGGGGAAACCCATCTTGGTCTGCCCGTTTTTGATACAGTGGCAGAAGCCGTTGACAAAACCGGCGCAACGGCGAGCGCGATATACGTGCCGCCACCTTTTGCTGCCAACGCGATTCTTGAGGCTATTGAAGCTGAGATTGAGCTTGCTGTCTGTATTACCGAGGGTATTCCGGTTATGGATATGATTAAGGTCAAAAGCGCGTTGCAAGGTTCTAAGACAAGACTTGTTGGCCCGAACTGCCCGGGTGTGATAACGCCTGGTGAGTGTAAAATTGGCATTATGCCCGGTCATATTCATCGGCCCGGCAGTGTTGGGATTGTTTCGCGTTCAGGTACGTTGACCTATGAAGCTGTGGCACAAACAACTGCGGCGGGTCTGGGTCAGTCGACTTGTATTGGTATTGGCGGTGACCCTGTTAACGGCACAAACTTTATTGACTGTTTGGAATTGTTTCTCGGTGATGAACAAACCGAGTCCATCATTATGATTGGTGAAATCGGTGGTTCAGCTGAGGAAGAAGCAGCAGAGTTTTTAAAATCATCAGCGGTTAAAAAGCCAGTTGTTGGTTTCATCGCTGGTGTTACCGCACCTCCCGGGCGTCGTATGGGCCATGCCGGTGCTATTATTTCGGGCGGTAAAGGTGGTGCTGAAGATAAAATGGAAGCGATGCGTTCTGCAGGAATTACGGTGTCTCCATCACCTGCAGCATTGGGTACTACATTGTCCCAGATATTAAACGGCTAGCTGTTTCGGACCGTAAGGAAAGATTACGTTCATGAGTACACAAAGTGATAATGAGAACATGGTGACCGGAGAAGCCGGTCATCGCACATCTTTTCTAGATGGTGCTAACGCTTTTTATATTGAGCAACTTTATGAGCAATATCTTTCTGCGCCTCAATCTGTAGATCCGGGCTGGAAAGAGTTTTTTGATAATCTTGGCGCTGCTGAAAAAAATCACGAAACTTTCCGTCCAAGCTGGGAAAAACCGCATTGGCCTGAAACACCTAATGGGGAGATTACCTCTGCCCTAGACGGTAACTGGGGTGATGATATGCCCCCGGTTCAAATTGCCGGAGAGATTGCCGAAAAAATTGCAACCCGTTCAAACGACAACGGCGTGGCCCTTAATGAAGAGTCCCTTAGGTCAGCGACGATTGACTCAGTCCGCGCGATTATGATGATTAGGGCTTATCGTGCGCGTGGACATCTGGCGGCGGATTTGGATCCCCTAGGTCTTGAGCCCCCAAAATCGCACCCCGAACTAGAACCGGAAAGCTATGGTTTCACGGCAGAGGATTATGATCGTAAAATCTTCATCGATTATGTTTTGGGTTTAGAATTTGCTTCGATCAGAGAGATGTTGGAAATCCTTAAGCGTACCTATTGCGGGCGTTTGGCATTGGAGTTCATGCATATTAATGATCCTGAAGAAAAAAGCTGGTTACAGGAACGTATGGAAGGTCCTGATAAGGAAATCAGCTTTACTACTGAAGGAAAGAAGGCGATTTTCGCAAAGCTTGTCGAAGCCGAGGGATTAGAGAAGTTTATCGATGTTAAATATACCGGCACCAAGCGGTTTGGGCTTGATGGTGCTGAGTCGATTGTGCCAGCGCTTGAGCAAATTATCAAACGCGGTGGTAACCTTGGCGTTAAGGAAATTGTTATTGGCATGCCTCATCGTGGGCGGTTGAATATCCTGACCAATGTGATGTCCAAACCTTTCCGCGCGTTGTTTAGTGAGTTTAAAGGTGGTGCAGCCCATCCCGATACGGTTGAAGGATCCGGCGATGTAAAATACCATTTAGGCACCTCATCTGACCGTGAATTTGACGGCAATAAAGTTCACCTTTCCCTGACGGCTAACCCGTCGCATCTGGAAGCGGTGGATCCGGTTGTGCTGGGTAAAGCGCGGGCGAAACAAGATACCTACAAACTTGAAAACGGTAAATCAGATCGTTCAAGTGTCATCCCATTGCTTTTGCATGGTGATGCTGCTTTTGCTGGTCAGGGCATTGTCGCTGAATGTTTCGGTCTGTCTGGTCTTATCGGACATAAATCCGGTGGATCTATCCATTTTATTGTTAATAATCAAATTGGCTTTACCACCAATCCGAGATTTTCGCGTTCTTCACCTTATCCTTCTGATGTTGCGAAAATGGTAGAGGCACCGATTTTCCATGTAAATGGTGATGATCCCGAAGCGGTTGTTTATGCGACAAAAGTTGCGACCGAGTTCAGGCAGAAATTTCTAAAACCTGTTGTGATTGATATGTTCTGCTATCGCAGATTTGGTCACAATGAAGGGGATGAGCCAGCATTCACTCAACCGCTTATGTATGCGCGCATCAAAGAGCACCCTTCCGTTGTCAGTGTCTATGGAAACCAACTCGTCGAAGAAGGTTTGCTTTCTCAAGAAGAAGTGAACGCTCAACTGAGTAATTACCGCGCCATGCTTGAAACCGAGTTCGAGTCTGCCAATGAATTTAAACCGAATAAGCCTGACTGGCTTGATGGTCGGTGGTCAGGTCTTGAGAGCAAGCGCCGTGAAGAATTTATCAGAGGTGAAACAGGCGTTGATGCCGATCGTCTGCGTGATATTGGTGAAAGACTGACAGAAGTGCCGGACGGTTTTAATTTGCATAAATCACTTACCCGCCAGCTAAAAAACAAGCAAAAAATGTTTGAGACCGGTCAGGGTTTTGACTGGTCAACTGCGGAAGCACTTGCATTTGGTAGTTTGTTGCGCGAGGGATTTCCGGTTCGTTTGTCCGGTCAGGATAGTGAACGGGGAACGTTCTCTCAACGACATTCCGTCTGGACCGACCAACAAAATGAAAACCGTTATAAGCCATTACAAAACCTCGCAGAAGATCAAGGCTCTTATGAGGTGATTAATTCCATGTTGTCCGAAGCTGCTGTGCTTGGCTTTGAATATGGCTATTCGCTGGCTGAGCCGAATGCACTTGTATTGTGGGAGGCACAATTTGGTGATTTCGCCAATGGTGCTCAGGTTATGGTGGACCAGTTTATCTCCTCTTCCGAAGCTAAATGGTTACGCATGTCAGGCTTGGTGATGCTTTTGCCGCATGGTTATGAAGGCCAAGGACCGGAACACAGCTCTGCGCGTCTGGAGAGATATTTGCAATCCTGTGCTGAAGAAAATATGCAGGTTGCCAATGTGACGACCCCGGCAAATTATTTTCATATTTTGCGACGTCAGCTCCATAGAAATTACCGCAAGCCGCTTGTTTTAATGACGCCAAAGTCTCTTTTGCGTCACAAAGAATGCATTTCTTCGCTTGAGGATATGTCCATTGGCTCTTCATTTCACCGCGTGTTTTGGGACCATGATGATGCTCGTCTCGATGGGCATCTCAAAGAGGCTGATAAAATCCGCCGCGTCGTGATGTGTAGCGGTAAGGTCTATTATGATTTACGCAAGGCGCGTAATGAAGCTGGGCTTGATGATGTTTATATTATGCGGATTGAGCAACTTTATCCCTATCCGGAAACTGCTGCACGGCAAATGCTGAGCGCCTTCCCGCAGGCTGAGATGATCTGGTGTCAAGAAGAACCAAAAAATATGGGGGCTTGGACATTTATTGAGCCTTATCTTGAGCAGACACTTATATCGATTGATGCCAAGCATACGCGGCCGGTTTATACGGGCAGGGCGGCTTCTGCTTCAACCGCAACAGGTTTGATGGCACGTCATCAAGCCGAAATGGAAAGATTCACGAATGATGCACTTGGGTTATCCAAATAGGGATTATCGTAAACAAGTTTTCCAGCACAACGCATCATATGAAATGACCCGCGTATAATGAAAAAAGTGAGGACATAAAATGAGTACTGAAATCCGCGTTCCAACTTTGGGCGAGTCCATCACAGAGGCGACCGTCGCTCAATGGTACAAAAAACCCGGTGAAGCCGTTTCTGCAGATGAGCCGCTTTGTGAACTTGAAACTGATAAGGTGACTATCGAAGTTCCTGCGCCCTCAGCGGGTGTTATGGGAGAAGTCGCTGTTGAGGATGGTGCGACTGTCGAAGTTGGTGCTTTGCTCGGTGAAATTCTCGAGGGTGCAGGTGCTGTGCCGCCTTCACCTGCAAAAGAGGTGCCTGTTTCTGCTGCACCGGAGACCCAAGTTCAGGTGACCCAAGCTCAGGAGACCCAAGCTCCGGACACGCAAATACAGTCATCCGTTGAAGCTCCAAGAAAAGAACCAGATACAAAACCCTCTTCAGATGAAGTTTTAGCGCCTTCCGTCCGACGTCTCGTCGACGAGCATGGCCTCGATGCCGCCGCATTGTCGGGTTCAGGTAAAGGTGGACGCTTAACTAAAGGTGATGTGCTTGAGGCTGTTGAAAAAGGTGTTACAGCACCCGTGGAAATCCCTGCACCTCCAATGAGTGCAAGATCTGACGATACCGGAGCGCAGCCGGCGCTTGAAGAACGCGTGAAAATGACACGCTTACGCCAAACTATCGCCAAACGCCTTAAAGAATCTCAAAACACGGCTGCGATGCTGACGACTTTTAATGAAGTCGATATGTCGGAACTGATGTCGGTTCGTAGCGCCTATAAAGAACAGTTTGAGAAAAAACACGGCGTCAAGCTCGGTTTTATGAGTTTCTTTGTGAAAGCTTGTGTCGTTGCTTTGCAGGAAATACCTGCTGTGAATGCTGAAGTTGACGGGACTGACATCGTCTATAAAAATTATGTGAATATGGGCGTTGCAGTTGGTACCGATAAAGGCCTTGTTGTGCCGGTTGTTCGCGACGCACATATGATGGGTTTTGCTGAAATTGAAACAACCATTGCCGGATATGGTAGAAAAGCCCGTGAAGGGTCGTTGGCGATTGACGATTTGCAGGGCGGCACATTCACCATTTCTAATGGTGGGGTTTACGGCTCTCTCATGTCGACACCAATTCTGAATAGCCCGCAATCGGGTATCCTAGGTATGCATAAAATTCAGGATCGCCCTATTGTTGTCGATGGGGAAATTGTTGTGCGTCCGATGATGTATCTTGCCTTGAGCTATGACCACAGAATTGTCGACGGTAAAGAAGCTGTGACTTTCCTTGTGCGCGTTAAAGAGGGATTAGAAAACCCCGAGCGGCTCTTATTAAATCTCTAGGAGAATAAAATGTCTGAAGAAGTTGGTGGTGATTTTGATCTTGTGGTGATTGGCTCAGGCCCGGGCGGATATGTTTGCGCCATCCGTGCTGCGCAATTAGGTATGCGCGTAGCCTGTGTTGATAAACGCGGAAGTCACGGCGGGACATGTTTAAATATTGGTTGTATTCCCTCCAAAGCTCTATTGCATGCCTCTGAGGTGTTCACTGAAGCATCACATGCGGGGGATATGGGCATTCAACTCGGTAAACCGAAACTCGATTTGCCAGCAATGATGACATACAAAGAAAATGGCATTACCGGTAATACGCAGGGTATTGATTTCTTGTTCAAGAAAAATAAGGTTGAGGCGTTACACGGGTCGGCTTTAATTGTCGCTCCCGGTCAGGTTGAGGTCAGCCTTTTGGATGGGGGTACACGCACCCTGAACACGAAAAATATTGTGATTGCAACGGGTTCTGAAAGTACGCCGCTTCAAGGTGTTGAGATTGATGAGAAACTTGTCGTGTCTTCTACCGGTGCGCTTGAATTTGACGCTGTGCCAAAGCATTTGCTGATTGTTGGCGCTGGTATTATTGGTCTGGAGCTTGGTTCGGTTTGGGCGCGCCTTGGTGCGGAAGTTACAGTTGTTGAATATTTAGACCGAATTACCCCTGGTGTTGATGAGGAAGTATCAAAACAATTCCAGCGGATTTTGCAAAAACAAGGATTCAAATTTTTGCTGGGCAAAAAGGTCACTGAGGTCAAACCTCTTAAGGCAAGTGTCAAAGTGACGATTGAGCCAGCCCAATCTGAGGGCGAGGCGGAAACGCTGTCGGTTGACAAGGTTTTGGTGTCAATTGGTCGCCGTCCTTACACAGAAGGGCTAGGTTTGGAGTCTGTCGGTGTTCAGCTAGATGTTGCAGGTCGGATTGAAACGAACAGCTTCAAAACAAATGTTGATGGCATTTATGCAATCGGTGATGTCATTACTGGTCCGATGTTGGCGCATAAGGCCGAAGATGAGGGTGTTGCTGTCGCTGAGTTGTTGGCTGGTAAGTCAGGTCATGTAAATTATGATGTAATCCCGGGTGTGATTTATACCGCGCCGGAAGTTGCATGGGTGGGGCTTAATGAAGAAGAGCTTACCCAGCAAGGGGTTGATTACCGCATCGGGAAATTCCCTTTTATGGCTAATGGTCGTGCCAAGGTTAATAATACCACGGATGGCTTTGTGAAAGTTTTGGCGGACGCAAAAACAGATCGTATTCTTGGGGTTCATATTGTCGGACCTGAGGCTGGGAATATGATTGCTGAAGCTGCGGTTGCTATGGAATTTGGCGGGAGCGCAGAAGATTTGGCGCGCACATGTCATGCGCACCCAACATTGACGGAAGCCGTGAAGGAAGCGGCCTTGGCCGTGGAAGACCGCGCGATACATATGTAGGTTTTAAAGTTTTGATCTCGGATGGGCGTTTTTATAAATACGCCCCAATTCGGTGTCTTCGATTTCAGTATATATCTGTGTTGAACTGAGACTGCTGTGACCGAGCAATTCTTGAATGGTTCTCAAATCACCACCTGCGGACAATAAATGCGTTGCGAAACTATGCCTAAAGGCATGCGGTGTTACCTCATCCGGTAGCCCCATTAAACGGCGACATTTTGCGACAATCATTTGGACTTGTCGGGCTGAGAAGCGCCCGCCTTTGAGTCCTCTGAAAAGAGGGTCTTTATCTTTAAAGTCAAATGGTGCGGCTTTGATATATTCTTGTATGGCATTTTCTATGAGCGGCAGGATAGGTGCATCTCGCTGTTTTTTACCCTTGCCTGTTATCCGGACAGAAACATTACCGGGTTTTGGCCGCTCCCCATAAGACAGGTTCAGTGCTTCTGAAATCCGCAACCCGCATCCATAAATCAGCGTCAGCAGGGCTTGATTGCGTAAATTCTCCCATGGATGTGAAGATATGTCTCCTGCAAGCGCTATCATTTCTAGCGCATCATTTTGTGACATAGGTCTTGGCAGGGATTTAGGAATTCTGGGTGATTTCACAAACTTGAAAGCGGAGCTTACAGGATAATCTGTTTCTGAGAGATATAAAGTGAAAGAACGAAGACCTGATAGGCTTCTGGCGAGTGAACGGCTTTGTGTGGTTTCCTGCTCACGTCGTTTTGCTAAAAAACTTCTTACATCCATAGCTTTTAAAGTATTGAAAGAAGCCGGCGTGACCTCTTGCTCAAAATGCCCTGCGAGGAAATCAATGAATTGGATAACATCACGCTGATAGGCTTCAAGCGTATGTGTACTAAGATTTCTCTGCTTGAGTTGTTTCAGCCAAGCATTAATCAAAGTTTGTAGTTCAGTATTGGCTGTCATGAAAAGACACCGCAAATTGAGATTAAATGTTTTCCTAGTAGCATTTGGTCAAAATCAAAGCTTCACTTATGATGAAATAAATTATGCCATAAAACCAAGAATGGGACACGCAACATTATGCAGAGGACAGAAAATGACGACATGCTAATTGTTGCCGTTTGCCTTGCTGCGATTGTGCCCAAAGTGTTTCATTATGCTGTGCCGCAAGATGTCGAACTTGTGCCTGGACAATTTGTGCTTGTTCCTTTTGGCAGAAAAAAACTTTACGGGGTGATATGGGAAAAACCGCGCCCTTGGCAAGAAAATGACCCGCCGAAAGACAAGCTTAAATCCATTGAGCAGTTTTATGATATCCCGCCATTATCTGAGGAAAATCGAAAATTTGTGGATTGGGTATCGTCTTATGTGATGAGCCCACAAGGGGCGGTTCTCAAATTGGTGTTAAGTGTGCCGGATGCCCTTTCCCCTGAAAAGTCTATGACCGGCTGGCAGGTTTCCGATAAACGCCCGTCGCGGATGACTGATGCCCGAGAAAGGGTCTTTGCTGCGCTCTTACCTGGCAGGACGATGCGAACCGGGGATTTGACCGAGGCAGCATCGGTGTCGACTTCTACGCTGACATCGTTGGAAAAAGAAGGCGCTCTGATAAAGTCTGAACTCCCCGCTGGAACACTATTTGATGTGCCTGACCCAACCTATAGCCGTGTGCAATTTTCAAATGAGCAAGACGAAGCCGTGAATATGTTAACGGATAATATCGAGACAAGGGGCTTTCAATGTCATTTGCTCGATGGTGTAACGGGATCTGGCAAAACGGAAGTCTTTTTTGAAGTAATCGCGGCGGCGCTTACCAATGGAAAGTCTGCGCTTGTTCTTCTGCCGGAGATTGCCCTCACAGAGCAACTATTAACAAGGTTTGAAGACCGTTTTGGTTGTCCTCCTGCTTTATGGCATTCAGGACTGACTGCGTCAGAACGTCGGCGGACATGGCGAGCCGTTGCTGAGGGAAAGGTCAAGGTAATGGTTGCCGCGCGGTCAGGGTTGTTTTTGCCGTGGCAAGATCTGGGTGTGATTGTCGTGGATGAGGAGCACGACCCCGGATTCAAGCAGGAAGAAGGGGTGATTTATAATGCCCGGGATATGGCGGTGGTGCGTGGGCGGTTGGCTGATGCGACAGTTATTCTTTCAACTGCAACGCCGTCATTGGAAAGCTATGTCAATGCGCGGGATGGAAGGTATCATCTTGTCAAACTTCCAAGCCGCCATGGTGCGGCGGGCATGCCGGATTTATCTATGATTGATATGCGGATAGACCCACCAGCGCGGGGGCAATGGTTGTCTCCGGCAATGGTGTCGTCTATGCAAGATGCGCTTGATCGCGGAAAACAAACCTTGCTCTTTCTCAACCGCAGGGGATATGCCCCGCTTACTTTATGCCGAAATTGTGGGCATCGTTATGCTTGTTCGGATTGTGATGCATGGCTGGTTGAACATCGGAGCAAAAACATCATGGCCTGCCATCAATGCGGGAGTGTGCGCAATGTACCCGATAAATGCGAAGAATGTGGAGAAGCTGACTGTCTGACGGCCTGTGGGCCAGGCGTGGAGCGTGTATTGGAAGAGGTTGGGCATGTGTTTCCTGATAAAAAAGCAGCTGTTTTGTCTTCAGATATGGTTGGACAGACCGGAGAGCTTCAAAGTCAGCTGAGCCTTATTCAAAGTGGCGAGATAGATATTATTATTGGCACCCAGATTATCGCCAAAGGTCATCACTTTCCTGAATTGGGTTTTGCAGGGGTTGTTGATGCAGATTTAGGGCTTGGTAATGGGGATTTGCGAGCTGCGGAGCGTACATATCAGACATTGCTGCAGGTATCCGGCAGAGCAGGGCGCGAGGCATCAAAAGGCACTGCGATGTTGCAAAGCTATATGCCCGACCATCCGGTTCTAAAGGCTTTAATTGCCGGGGAACGGGATATATTTCTTGAGCGCGAGGCCGAAATGCGCGCGCAGTCCGGGATGCCGCCTTTTGGGCGTTTGGCGGGACTTGTGCTGTCCGGTCCGGATATCGCCGCATTGAATAATTTTTCAAGAGATTTAGCGGCGTTGATACCTGCTTCGGATGATGTGCGGGTTCTCGGCCCTGCACCCGCACCCATTGCGCGTATCCGTAACCGATATCGGCTCAGATTCCTTATAAAAGCTGGAAAACAGGCGAAACTACAGCAATTTATTGCCTTTTGGCTGTCCAAGACAAAAACACCAAGTCAGATTCGGGTGGCGATAGATATTGACCCGTATAGTTTTTTGTAAACCCTAATCTAAGCTACTGACAGTCAACATAAATTAATCCCCAAAAGCTGTGTCAAAACGCCTTTATCGTCTATTGCAAGCAGGCTCATGCTGTGCTACCTCACTCGAAATATTAATGTTATTCCTGCTCAAAATTGCTTATCTATTTCTTAGCAAAAACGGCAGTCAGCGCACAAAGGTACATCATTGGTTCTGATATGGTTTCTGATATGAGTTCATCCAGTGTTGAGTCATCCAAACCAGATTTTGTAGGTTCCGTCTCGGGTCTTTCCGGTCGTTACGCTTCCGCGCTTTTTGAAATCATGCAGGAAGCTCCAGACGCTGACCAGGCGGATATCAGCAATTCAATGGATGTTCTCTCCGGACTTTTTGGAGTTGATGAAAGCTTCGGTGACATGCTCGTAAGCCCCGTAATTTCTGTTGAAGATAAAGAAAATGCGCTGGTCGAAATTTTTGCGAAAGCATCTATTGGTCAGACCGTGGCAAATTTCGCTGTGCTTGTTGTAAAAAACCGACGGGCTTTTCTGCTACAAGATATTTGCAGAGCTTTCAAAGCATTGGAAGCCAGAGCGCGTGGTGAAATGACGGCTCATGTGACGACTGCGAGCAAGCTTTCTGAGCAGCATGAAAATGAATTAAAACAGCAGCTTAAAAATAAATTCGGGCAGGACATTAGTGTCATTTCCGAAGTCGATCAGACATTACTTGCAGGTATGATTGTGCGTGTTGGTAGTCGAATGATTGATGACTCTCTACGAACTAAACTTTTTACATTGAAACAAGCCATGAATGAGGCGGGATAATGGACATTAAAGCATCCGAAATAACTTCCATCCTAAAACAGCAAATTAAGGATTTCGACAGTAAGTCTGAGGTTTCTGAAATCGGGCAGGTACTTTCTGTCGGTGATGGTATTGCAAGAATTTATGGTCTGGATAACGTTCAGGCTGGCGAGATGGTAGAATTCCCCGGTGGAATTCGTGGCATGGCACTTAACCTTGAAGAAGATAATGTTGGTGTTGTGATTTTCGGGTCTGACCGCAATATTCGTGAGGGCGATACCGTGAAACGGACAGGCGATATTGTGTCTGTGCCAGTTGGTAAAGAGCTTCTTGGACGTGTGGTTGATCCGCTGGGCAATCCGCTGGATGGTAAAGGGCCAATTAACGCCACTGAAAACCGCAAAGTGGATGTTAAGGCGCCGGGTATTATCCCGCGTAAATCTGTTCATGAGCCAATGCAGACAGGTCTTAAAGCTGTAGATGCACTTATTCCAATCGGTCGTGGTCAACGCGAATTGATTATTGGTGACCGCCAAACAGGTAAGACGGCCATTGCTATTGATGCGATTTTGAATCAGCGCGCTGTTAATGAAGGCGATGATGAAAGTGCTAAGCTTTACTGCGTTTATGTCGCTATTGGTCAAAAGCGTTCGACAGTTGCTCAAATTGTGAAGACGCTCGAAGAAAATGATGCCCTAAAATATTCAATCGTTATTGCTGCGACGGCTTCAGAAGCTGCACCGTTGCAATATCTTGCGCCTTTTACGGGTTGCACCATGGCTGAGTATTTCAGGGATAATGGTATGCACGCCATGATTACCTATGATGATTTGTCAAAACAGGCTGTTGCCTATCGACAAATGTCTCTCTTGCTTCGTCGTCCACCAGGTCGTGAAGCCTATCCAGGTGATGTTTTCTTCCTGCATTCCCGTCTTCTTGAGCGTGCGGCGAAAATGAATGATGAATTTGGCTCAGGTTCCATGACGGCGCTGCCGATTATTGAAACTCAGGCTAATGACGTTTCCGCATATATTCCAACCAATGTTATTTCAATTACAGATGGTCAGATTTTCCTTGAAACAGATTTGTTTTATCAAGGTATTCGCCCTGCGGTGAATGTTGGTCTTTCTGTTTCGCGTGTGGGGTCTGCGGCGCAGATTAAAGCTATGAAACAGGTCGCGGGTAAGATTAAGGGTGAGTTGGCGCAATATCGTGAAATGGCTGCTTTTGCTCAGTTCGGTTCCGATCTTGATGCGGCGACACAACGCTTGCTTAACCGTGGTGCCAAACTGACAGAACTGCTTAAACAAGGTCAGTTCTCGCCGCTACAAGTTGAAGAACAAGTTGTCGTGATTTATGCGGGTGTGAACGGCTATCTGGATGATTTACCTGTCACGGATGTCGGACGTTTTGAGCAAGAATTGCTGTCGCATGTCCATACTAGAGAAAGTGATTTGCTCTCAACAATTCGGACTGAAAAAGCTCTCTCTGATGATACAGAGGCTAAGCTTAAATCTGTCATTGAAGGTTTCGCGGCTAAATTTGCTGCCTGATTGAACGATTTTAGGAAATAAGAGCAAATGGCGTCTTTAAAAGAACTTCGGAATAGGATTTCAAGCGTTAAGGCAACGCAAAAAATCACCCGTGCCATGCAAATGGTTGCTGCTTCCAAGCTTCGTCGCGCCCAAGAGGCTGCTGAGGCAGCGCGTCCTTACGCCGAGCGTATGAGCCTCGTGCTTGCCAATCTTGCTGCCGGTGTTGCCGGTCAGGATGGTGCACCTGCGCTTCTCTCGGGTACAGGTAAACAAGACACGCATTTATTGATTGTTGCTACGGCTGAACGTGGTTTATGCGGCGGGTTTAACGCTTCGATTTCAAAATTGGCGAAAGAGCGCGCCTTAGCCCTTAAAGCTGAGGGAAAAACGGTCAAAATTCTTTGTGTTGGGCGTAAAGGTGGGGATCTTCTGAAGCGTGATTTTGAAGATGACATGCTTGAAACAGTGACCTATCAAGGACTTAAATCTGTTGGTTTTGAACAGGCTCAAGAAGTTGCAACGCAAATTTTGGAGCTTTTTGAAACTGAAGCTTTTGACGTATGTTCGCTTTACTATTCTGAATTTGTGAATGTCATCACGCAAAATCCTAAAGAATTGCAGATTATCCCTGCGCATCTTGATGAAGACTCTACGCTTGATTTGGGCGGCGCGGCTTATGATTACGAGCCTGAAGAGACTGAAATTCTGGATGCACTTCTACCGCGCAATATTTCTATTCAGATTTTGCGGGCTTTGCTTGAAAATGCTGCAAGTGAGCAAGGTGCGCGTATGAGCGCCATGGATAACGCTACACGAAATGCTGGCGAAATGATTGACAGCCTGACGATTACCTATAACAGGTCAAGACAGGCGCAAATCACCAAGGAATTGATTGAAATTATATCCGGAGCAGAAGCACTATAGTTGCTCCTAACTGAACCAACTTAACGAAACCAACTTAACAAACCCATCTGAGGATGAACAAAATGGCAAATGATAAACAAGCTGTAGGCAAAGTAACCCAGGTAATCGGCGCGGTTGTGGACGTCAGATTTGATGCGGCTCTGCCTGAAATTCTGAACAGTCTTGAAACAAAAATCGGCGATACAAGGCTTGTTCTTGAAGTTGCTCAGCATCTAGGTGAGCGCACTGTGCGAACGATTGCCATGGACTCGACTGAAGGTCTTGTGCGCGGTCAAGAAGTTTTGGATACGGGCAATCCAATCATGGTGCCAGTCGGTGCCAACACTTTGGGTCGCATTATGAATGTTATCGGCGAACCAGTTGATGAAGCTGGAGATATCAATTCAGAACAAACACGTGCCATTCACCAAGAAGCCCCGGAATTCATTGAGCAGTCGACAGAGTCTGAAATGCTTGTGACCGGTATTAAGGTTGTTGACCTGCTCGCGCCTTATGCCAAAGGGGGTAAAATTGGCTTATTCGGTGGTGCCGGTGTTGGCAAGACCGTTTTGATTATGGAACTGATTAACAATGTTGCGAAAGCGCATGGTGGTTATTCTGTTTTCGCCGGTGTTGGTGAACGTACCCGTGAGGGTAACGACCTTTACTGGGAAATGATTGAATCTGGCGTGAATGTTGAAAAGGGCGGCGAAGGTTCAAAATGTGCGCTGGTTTATGGCCAAATGAATGAGCCTCCCGGTGCCCGTGCCCGTGTTGCGCTAACAGGTTTGACAGTTGCAGAACATTTCCGTGACGAAGGTCAAGACGTTCTATTCTTTGTTGATAATATTTTCCGCTTTACGCAGGCTGGTTCTGAAGTGTCCGCCCTACTGGGCCGTATTCCATCTGCTGTGGGTTATCAACCTACACTGGCGACGGATATGGGGGCTATGCAGGAGCGTATTACGACGACAACCAAAGGGTCTATCACTTCAGTTCAGGCGATTTACGTGCCTGCGGATGACTTGACTGACCCTGCACCAGCTACATCTTTTGCTCACTTGGATGCGACAACTGTTTTATCCCGTTCCATTGCTGAAAAAGGTATTTATCCGGCTGTGGATCCATTGGATTCAACTTCAAGAATTATGGAGCCGCGTATTGTCGGTGATGAACATTACGCTGTTGCCCGTGAGGTTCAGGAAATTTTGCAGCGTTATAAAGCCCTTCAGGACATTATTGCTATTTTGGGTATGGATGAGCTTTCTGAAGAAGATAAGCAAGTCGTGTCACGGGCGCGTAAAATTGAGCGCTTTTTGTCACAACCTTTCCATGTTGCTGAAATCTTTACAGGGTCGCCGGGTGTGCTGGTTGATCTTGCTGAGACTATTAAAGGCTTTAAAGGTCTGTGTGCCGGTGATTATGACCATTTGCCAGAGTCAGCGTTCTACATGGTCGGCACAATTGATGAAGCAATTGCTAAAGCTGAAAAACTTGCCGCAGAGGCTGCATAATCATTATGAGCGAACGTCTTACATTCGATATGGTGTCTCCAGAGAAGCATCTCTTTTCCGCAGAGGTTGACGTTGTCACCGTTCCGGGAAGTGAAGGTGATTTTGGGGTGCTTGCCAATCACAGCCCAATGATGTCGGTGTTGCGTCCTGGCATTGTGCTTATTGAAGACGGCGGAACTACCACGCGTTATTTTGTTCAAGGCGGTTTCGCTGATGTGACCCCGGATGGTTTAACCATATTAGCTGAGCAAGCTCTCGCTGTAGATGGCGATGATAAAGACGCCCTGCAAGATGCGGTTACTGAGGCGAGGAGTCGTGTTGAGGCTGAAACTGATGAACAGAAAAAAGCTGAAGCCGAAAACATCTTAAGAGTTCTAGAAGAAATCCAATAAATCTAGGGTTCTTCGCGAACTTCATTCTAGTCAAAAACGACAGTTTTACCTTCATTCAATAGAATACGATGTTCGGTGTGAGCGCGTATTGCCTTTGCCATGACGCTCTGCTCGATCTCCTGACCTGCACAAATCATATCTTCAACAGACATATCATGCCTGACCGGAACAACCTGTTGCGCGATAATCGGCCCTTCATCAAGATTTGGGGTTACATAATGTGCGGTTGCTCCAATCATTTTGACGCCGCGATGGTAGGCCTGACTATATGGCTCAGCTCCTTTAAAGCTCGGCAAGAATGAATGATGGATATTAATTATCTTTCCAGGATAGCTATTTGTCATATCCGATGAAAGAATTTGCATATATCTGGCAAGAATTACTAATTCAGCACCAGTCTCTGAAATGATTTTTCTGGTTTGCGCCTCAGCATCCTTTTTGGTGTTGGCGGTAACAGGAATATGGTGGAAGGGAATGCCCTCGCGGTGAACAAGTTCACGGGCAGTATCGTGATTGGATATAACAGCAGCAATATCCATTTTTAATGTGCCGATGCGGCAGCGATAAAGCAAATCAACAAGACAATGATCGAATTTTGAGACCATTATTATTGCTGGCGTGTTGAGGTTCATATCAAATAACTGCCAGTCCATCTCAAATTGCTCAGAAATGTCTTTAAATTTATCCTCTAACTCTATCTTTTTAATGTCGTCTGCCGGGTCTGCTGACGTAAAAGCGACACGCATGAAGAAGCGTCCGGTTTTGGGATCCCCGAATTGATTGCTTTCAAGAATATTCAGGCCAGTTTTATGAATAAAGGAGCTAACAGTGGCAACAATACCCGGTCGGTCAATACAAGATAGAAGTAAGGTGAATTTTTTCATTTCAGAGCGGCCTATATTTGTTGATAGCTAAAGCTATCCCCGATTTTTTGTAACAGATGATCTAAAGCGGTTTTGACCTCATCGCCTTTTTCATTCTGTTCAGCGAGATCATTATTTAAATTAATTAAAGGTGTATTATAAGCGGGGTCGTAAAAAAAGGCTAAACTATGCCGTGTTCGGCCGCTTCGGTTGTTCACTTTATGAAGAGTTGAGCGGTATTTACCCCCGGACCAAAACGCCAGCATGTCCCCAATATTGACGATAAGTGTATTTTCAACTGGGGGGACACTTAACCATGTGCCGTCCGGCAAAGCGATTTCCAATCCCTCATTATCATCTTGAGCGAGCAGTGTCAGACATCCAAAATCCGTATGTGCGCCTGCGCTTAATGCGGTCTCAGCTTGGTCAAGCGCCGGGTAGCGAATAGGGCTGAGGGTTGCCATTGGTTCGGACTGCGGACGGGTAAGCCAGCGATCAAAATAATCAGTCTTAAGATTTAACGCCATGGCGAAATACTGCATCACTTCAAGGCCGGTTTGACAAAAATATTCATAAGTTGTCAGCATGGTTTTTTGCCATAAAGCTGAGTCCATAGTCGGAATTGTCTCTAAATTTATCTGAGGCCATTGGTTCGGGCCGTGAAGTGGGATGCCATTTGTCACCAGTGGGTGGTTTAGCGGGAGGTCGTTACCGATTTTAAGGCCCTCTTTAATATCCCCTTCCCGTTGATGAACTGGATCGAGAACTTCCCCGCCTAAAGCATACCACCCTCGATGACAGGGAGACTTTTCAATAGCAATATTATTTTTTTCAGTAGTAGGGAGGTCAAAAAACGCTTCGGCGGCCTTAAAGCAGTCAGCAATAAGTTGTTCTGGAATTTGATAGCCAGTGAGATAAAAAAAACCATATTGACATGCCGCATTATCGATATCTGACGCAATTTTTTTCTTCTGCGCATCATGATCCCCTTTAGAAAGGGAGATATCTATAATCGGTAGGGTAGAATTAGGCATAAAGCCTTTTTAAGCCTGTCTGTTGCCGGATGCAACAAAAGGGGCAAATTGTGCTGCAATGCTCAAATAGATATCGCGCTTAAAATCCACCACCATGTCGGGGCATTCGGCAAGATGTCGCCATGTCCAATCGTCAAATTCCTGAGGCTCAGTTGCCAAGATATTAATATCTTCATCTGAGCCTTCAAATTGCATAGCAAACCATTTTTGTCGCTGACCACGAAAGCGGCCTTTTAATGCTTTGCCGATAAGTTCTGGAGGTAAATCATAGGTAAGCCACCCTGGCATTTCATAAATTACCTGTGCTTTGGTAACCCCGGTTTCTTCTGCCAGCTCGCGTTTGGCGGCGGTTTCAGGAACTTCACCTGCATCAATACCACCTTGTGGTAATTGCCACCGCGGGGCATCTGGTGGCAGATCACCCGTTACACGGTGCCCTGACCAGACCAGCCCATCGCGATTAATCAGTACGATACCAACACAGGGGCGGTAAGGCAGGGTGGTATCCACTTGTGACATTTATCAGTTCTCTAGCAGACGTTGTCTTGAGGCATCCATAGCCAGCATAATTTCAATGGCTTTCTGGAGTTGTATGTCTTTTTCAAGTTCGCGAGGAACATATGCGAAAGATTTCCCTTTTTCTTTGGTTTTGTCTTTAGCTTTGTCGTCTGAATTATTATCATTTTTTTCTTCTGAGTCAGTGATGCCGTTATCATCGGCTGCGTCATCAATATTTTCTGTTTTTGTCTCCGGATTTGTCTCCGGTTTCGTCTCCGGATTTTCTTTATCATTTTCCGGACTGCTACTGAGATGTCCCCTTAAACTCGCTTCACTTCGTCTGGGGCGGGCTTTCATGTCCTCAGGGAGTTCCTGATCAATAATCACATCAGGTGTCACACCTAAAGCCTGAATTGAACGCCCCGAAGGCGTAAAGTAGCGCGCTGTCGTCAATCTTAACGCCCCATCATTGGGAAGTGGAATGACAGTCTGAACCGACCCCTTGCCAAAACTCTGTGTGCCAACAACCAGAGCACGGTGATGATCCTGCAAAGCTCCAGCAACAATTTCAGATGCGGAGGCCGAACCGCCATTTATCAAAACCAGAACCGGCGCCCCTTTGGACATATCTCCCCGTCGCGCATTAAAACGTATATTGTCTTCGGCTTTGCGAGCGCGCGTGGATACAATCTCACCCTGACTCAGGAAGCTGTCGGAAACTTTAACCGCTTCACCCAATAAGCCACCGGGATTATTTCGTAAATCAAGAATATAGCCTGCGAATTTTCCTTTACCTGCAGAAGCTGAAAGCTCTGCCATAGCCTTGCGAAGGTTTTTGGTGGTGTTTTCGTTAAATGTTGTTAACCGAATATAAGCAATCTGACCGTCTGGTCCTTCAGCACGATAACGTACAGCCTTTATTTCGATGATATCGCGAATAATATCAATTTCGAGTGGTTCTTCTTCCCCGTCGCGCAAGACCGTTAAAGTAATCTTCGTCCCAATCTTGCCGCGCATAATATCAACGGCTTCTGATAGTGTGAGGCCTAGAACATCCTCTCCGTCCAAACGGGCGATGAGGTCATTTGTAAGAATACCAGCCCGTTCTGCCGGCGTGTCGGCAATCGGGGCAACCACTTTCACCAAACCTCTTTCCATGGTGACTTCAATGCCAAGCCCACCAAACTCACCTTTGGTTTGAACTTTCATATCCTCAAAGTTTTTCGGCGGCATATAGGCTGAATGCGGATCAAGCGATTGCAACATGCCAATCATCGCAGCTTCAATTAACTCGCGATTCTCCGGCTCATCCACATATTCGCGCTGAACTTTCTCAAGAACACCACCAAATATTTTTAGTTGCTCATACAGATTTTCTGACTCAGATTTGGCGATGGGCGCAGATTGAGCATCCTCTGCCATGGCCTTAAAAGAGAGAATTGGCGTGAACAGGAATGTAAGTAAAATTGTAAAAGTGATTAAGGAGGAAGCGCGTTTCATATCTATCTTATGTGACCTATTTTCGACTAAACCAACCAACTGAAACAACTTTATTTCATGTTTATTTATACCATGAAAGTGCATCTTGAGGCTGACCATTATACCTTATTTCCATATATAGCGTTTTTGGCGTATTTGTAAGGGGTTCTGGGATAATTTGCCCGACGGGTTCCCCGACCAGAATGACTTGACCGACATCCACAGAAATCGTGCTCAGACCGGCAAAAAGCAAATGATAATTTTTGCCGACCCCAAGAATAAGCATATTCCCATAATCGCGGAAAGGACCTGCATAGAGTACCTGCGCATCATAAGGAGCGGTTACAAGTGTTTGAGCGCGGGTCACTATATATGCGCCCTCACGCCCCGTTTCAGTATTTTTGCGGATGGTCTCAGGTCTTGAAAGTAATTTTCCGGAAACTGGCAGGGGAAGCTTCCCTCTGGTAAGGGAGAAACCTTTAATCTGATTATGCTGTTTTTTGCGGCGGTTCTCTAGTTTGGTGACAAGATCTTTTAGGTTTTTGGCCTTGGCAGCGAGTTGTTTAATTGCTGCTTGCTCATTTGCTGCTTCCTGACGTCGTACAGCTTCAGCCTGTTGCTTTTCTGCCACGAGTGCATCGAGTTTTGCGCGATCACTTTCGGCTTTTGCTAGAGCATCGTCCAACTCTTGCTGGCGTTTAACAATCTGGCGACGAATGGCAGACAGCTCATCAAGTCTGGCATGGATTTCATCTACTTTTTGTTTAAGGCTTGGCACTATACCTGCCATTGCGAGTGCGCCGCGAATACCCTCAAGGGCGTCGTCAGGCCTGACTGCGAGGGCAGGTGGAGTGGATTTCTCAAAGCGCTGCAGAGCAGCTAGAGACTGAGAGAGATTAACGCGATCTTTATTTAGAGCGGCAAGCAAATCAGATTGTGTCGTTAAAAGTCCCTCCAGCTTTTTGTTAATCATGATTTGTCTTTGTTCATTAGCCCGGATTTGCTCGGCAATGAAAATCATATTTAACTGAAGTTTACGGCGTTGCGTCGCAATCTGCTCTGCCTGTTTTTCCAGCTCAACCCTTTTTTCATCGCGCGCTCTTATTTCTTTTTCGAGATTTTTTAATTGGCGTTTTTCCTTTGTCTGAGCCACAGCTTGATGCAACGTCACATCCGTCAAAGTAAAGGCACCGCACAAGCCGAATAAAAGAAATACTGCAATCACGTTTGATTTCAAAACAGGCTCCAAAGAGATTTTAATCCCTGTGATAGGGGTGATTGGTCAGAATTGATACGCTCCGCCACAACTGCTCAACCAACATGACACGAACAAGCTGATGCGGCCATGTCATTTTACCAAGGCATATTTTATCTTCTGCCAATTCTAATACAGTTTCGGACAAACCGTCAGCACCACCAATAACAAAACAAAGATTTTGCACACCTTGATCGAGGTTGTGTTGGACTAAATTTGCCAGCTCGCGACTCGTTATATGCCTGCCATGTTCATCGAGGGCAATGACTTTTCTGTCACTAGGTAATTGTGAGATAAGAAGTTCAGCTTCAAGGGTTTTTCTATTACCCCCTCCGCCACTGTTAGCGGAGCGTTCTTTGGACTCGCGTATTTCTACTTGCGAAATGCCGATTTGCTTAGCTGGCCCGCGTAATCTTTTGAGATAATCAGCAACGAGGTCCGTTTCGGGGCCCTTTTTGAGTAGACCAATGGCACTTATAATGAGGCGCATTTACTCAGGTAACGGCTGACTCATTGGGAATATCTACATCCCACATTTTTTCCAGATTGTAGAAATCTCTGACTTCAGGTCTGAAAATGTGAACCACAACATCCCCAGCATCTACCAACACCCAGTCGCAATTCGGTAGCCCTTCAACCTGAATATTCTTCAGGCCACGGTCTTTCAAACTTCTCAGGAGGTGATCGGCAACCGCACCCACATGACGTTGGGAGCGGCCTGAAGCCACCACCATATAGTCAGCAAAAGCCGTTTTTCCGCGAAGGTCTATGGTTAGAATCTCTTGAGCTTGGTCATCATCAAGGCTCTTAAGGATATTATGGATGAGACTGGACTCGTCGTCAGGCAACAAACGTTTCATCCTTATGTTTTATATGGGCTTTCGTTAAAAGCATAATTTTATTTAGCCTCAATTTTCGGAATTTTTCAATAATTTAAGAAGAATTTTTTCTAAGACTGGTTGAAGAGATGTCATCCATCTTGCCGGTGAGCATCACCCAGGCAGGCGCATCAATGTTTTTGAGGTTTGTAGCTTGGTCGGCGGCGATGCGATAATCCCTAAATTGCTGTGCTGCAGGGCTAAGTCCTGCTTTGACAACATATCCCGGGCGCGGATAAACCGCCATAGGAACATCATGCATTAAGACTTGCCAATCTTTCCAGCGATGAAGTGATGCCATATTATCGGCGCCCATAAGCCAAATAAACCTAACCTGTGGGTGAAGTTGCTTCAGTTTTCGGATGGTATCTACCGTATTACGCGTGCCTAGGTGAGTTTCTTCATCAGAAATATAAACGCGGTTATTTGAACGGCCTACCAAATCCTGGCAGGCTTTCAGGCGGTTCTCCATTGCATCAGGGCTGGTTCTTTTGAGGGGGTTTTGCGGCGCAACCAACCACCAAACCATATCAAGGCCGAGCGCAGTTTGTAGTTTAGCACTCACCAGAGAATGCCCCTTATGCGGCGGGTCAAAACTTCCCCCGAACAGACCGACTGTCATGCCGGGTGAAAATAGTTTACGCCTGCTGAACATTCCTATCGGGGGCGTGTTTGCCCGCTGCCTCGCACCTGATATTTAAACGTTGTCAGTTGTTCTAACCCGACAGGGCCTCGCGCATGAAAGCGTCCCGTAGCGATACCAATTTCAGCACCCATGCCAAATTCACCACCATCAGCAAATTGAGTTGAGGCGTTGTGCATGACAATCGCGCTGTCAACACCATTAAGATAGGCTTCAGCGGCAGATGCATCTTCTGAAATGATTGCTTCTGTGTGTCCAGATCCATGTATCGCAATATGGGAAATGGCGTCTTCCACCCCTTCGATGAGTTTGACGGAAATAATACTGTCGAGATATTCAGTATCCCAATCCTGTGCTGTCGCCATGACAACACGCTTATCCACGGCGGCAACATCTTCATCACCGCGGACTTCGCAGCCTTCATCCAGCAACGCTTCAACCAGTGGCTTTAAGTGCGTATCGGCGCATTGGCGGTCGACGAGTAAGGTCTCAGTAGCACCGCAAATACCTGTCCGACGCAATTTAGCATTTAACGTTATGTCTTTTGCCATTTCAAGATCAGCGGAGGCATGAATATAGGTATGACAAATGCCATCAAGATGAGAGAAGACAGGAACACGGGCATCGTTTTGAACCCGTTCTACAAGGCTTTTACCGCCCCGTGGAACAATCACATCAATCGTCCCCTCAAGGCCTGCCAGCATCATGCCAACGGCTTCTCTATCAGGGGTGGGAACGAGCTGGACGCATGTCTTGGGTAAGCCAACACCTTCAAGCGCGGCATCAAAACAGGCCGCAACAGCTTTTGCTGAGTTTTGAATTTCAGAACTGCCGCGCAGAATAACTGCATTGCCCGACTTCAGGCACAGGGCGGCAGCATCAGCGGTCACATTCGGGCGGCTTTCGTAAATCACCCCGATTACCCCCAAAGGCACACGCACGCGAGAAATATCGAGCCCGTTTGGACGATCCCAGCGTGCCATCACATCGCCTACAGGGTCGGGCAGGGCTGCAACATCTTCCAATGCCTTAGCGATACCTTCTACACGTCCTGCATCTAGAGCAATTCGATCCAGACGGGCATTATTAAGGCCTGCTTCCTTGGCAATATCCATATCCAGCCTATTGGCCGCGAGGAGCTCTTCAGTTTGGCTCCGTAAATTCTGTGCGGCTGCAATGAGGGCTTTATTTTTTTGCTCTGTGGTAGCTCTACCCAGTTCACGCGCCGCTATAGCGGCTTGTGCGCCCATGGCATTCATTGTTTCTTCAAGTGAAGTGTTAAGCGTCATATTCGCCTCCTCGATTTTGTGTCATGACCAGATTGTCTCTATGTACCATTTCGGTTCGACCGTCATAAGATAGCTCATTAATGATTTCAGCGGTCTGCTTACCGATAATATTTAAGGCTGACACTGATGAATGTTCCACTAGACCACGCGCAATTTCAGATTTATCTGGACCTAGTATGGCAACACAATCACCTCTTTCAAAGTCTCCTGAGATACTTTTTATTCCAATCGGCAATAGACTTTTCCCGCCTTGCAAGGCCTTGACCGCGCCTTCATCTATATGGACATACCCGCCAAGTTGAAGGCTGGCAGCAATCCAGTCCTTTCGGGCTGTGCGTGGGCTTGCTTTCGTGCCGAAGAGTGTGCTTTTGCCATTCCCGTCCAAAATATTGCGTATGGGGTTTGCCTCCCGCCCACTGGCGAGTATCATGGAGGCACCGGCATCGGTTGCGATGCGTGCAGCTTCTAGCTTGGTTTTCATGCCGCCGCTTCCAAAATGTCCGGCATTTTCACCCGCCATAGCAAGCACTTCGTTTGTAATGTCAGGTATTTCCGCAATATGCGCCTCTGCGTCACCAATGCGGTCAGCATCGCTATAAAGACCGTCAATATCGGATAGCAAGACCAGACAATCCCCCGAGACCATACTTGTCACACGCGCCGCCAACCGATCATTATCGCCATAACGAATTTCTTGTGTTGCGACAGTATCATTTTCATTGATTACAGGCACAGCGCCCAAATTCAGCAAAGCATTGAGTGTGCTTCTGGCATTTAGATATCGGCGTCTTTGTTCGGTATCTTCGAGTGTGAGGAGTATCTGTGCAATCGTCATACCTTGCGGTCTCAGGGCTTCTTGCCAAGCATGTGCCAGAGAAATTTGTCCTGCGGCTGCGGCTGCCTGACTTTGTTCCAAAGATAAAGGTGCATCCGAGAGACCAAGGCATCCACGCCCCAGCGCGATGGCACCTGAAGATACAAGAATAACGTCTTGTCCACGGGCTCGTGCAGCGGCGAGATCCTCGCCAAGTGTTGCCATCCAGGCTGTGTTAAGCGTGCCGTCTTTGCCCTGCATGAGCAATGACGAACCAACTTTTACAATCAGTCTCTTGGCCTGTGTCAGCGTTGTGGCTGTCTTATGTTGTGTCTGTGTATTCATCTTAATTATGAGCGTTAAGGTTGCCAGCTTTCACTTTGAAGGTCTATAGCAGTATTTCTTTGTGAAACATGCTCTAGAATATCCGACAGAACTTTCTTAACGCCATCGCCTGTTGCTCCAGAAATTAACTTTACGTCTTTGCCGCTGGCTTTAGAAAGTGCTGATTGCTTTTCCTTCAATATTTCAGGGTCAATCAAATCACATTTATTCAGTGCTAGGATTTCCTTTTTATCCGTCAAACCATTCTCATAGGCGGCAATTTCATCTCGAATTGTTTTCCAGTCCCCGACGACATCATCTTGTGATGCATCGACCAGATGCAAAAGTATCTCGCATCTCTCGACATGACTAAGAAATCTATGCCCCAACCCGGCGCCTTCGCTTGCACCTTCAATGAGGCCGGGGATATCCGCAATGACAAATTCATTTCCCTTTACTGCGACAACACCGAGATTCGGATGAAGGGTCGTAAATGGATAATCAGCAATTTTTGGCTTGGCGCGGCTGACTGAGGCCAAAAAAGTTGACTTACCAGCATTAGGTAGCCCAACCAGCCCAGCATCGGCGATGAGTTTCATACGCAACCATATCCAAGCTTCCCGTCCAGCTAGGCCAGGATTTGCATGACGGGGGGACTGATTAACCGGCCCCTTAAAGCGCGCATTGCCAAAACCGCCATTACCACCTTTAGCCAGAACAATCTCGTCGCCTATTTCGGTTAAATCCCCAATAAGTGTTTTTCCATCCTCTGCAAAAATCTGTGTACCGACCGGTACTTTCAAAATTTTATCGGGGCCATCTGCGCCGGTGCGGTTTTTACCCATACCATGGGTGCCGGTACCTGCTTTGAAATGTTGCTGATATCTGTAGTCAATCAATGTGTTCAGGCCGTCTACACATCTGACAATGACATCTCCGCCACAGCCGCCATCGCCGCCGTCAGGGCCGCCAAATTCAACATACTTTTCGCGCCGGAAACTAATGCACCCTGCGCCGCCGTCACCGGACCTTATAAATACTTTGGCTTGATCAAGAAATTTCATAACAATTTATTATACAGTTTTGTCCAGAAAATAAAAAAGGGAGATACGGCGATCTCCCTTTAAAACACTTAGGTCGTATAGCCGCGTTACTTTATTCCGCAGGGCTCTCCGGTGCTGTGTCAACAGACACATAGGTCCGGTCTCCGGTTGATTTGGAGAAACTAACCTTACCCTCAGTCAGGGCAAAAATTGTGTGGTCTTTACCAATGCCAACATTGTCACCGGGATGCCATTTGGTGCCGCGCTGACGAATAATGATATTTCCAGGGATAACATGCTCCCCGCCGAATTTTTTTACGCCGAGGCGTCGGCCGGCACTATCGCGACCGTTACGGGATGAGCCACCTGCTTTTTTAGTAGCCATATCAATTACTCCTTATCAGCTTGTGCGTCGGATGAGGTTTCTGCACTAGTTTTGTCAGCAGCTTTAGCTTTGCTCGCTGATTTGCTTATTGCTGAAATCTTAACCTTTGTGAGTTGCTGTTTGTGACCGAGTTGACGATGGTAGTTCTTACGGCGTTTGAATTTAATCACATCAATTTTGTCACCACGAACCTGGTCGAGAACTTCAAGCGTGACGCTGGCGCCGCTCACAAGTGGATCTCCGATTGTAGGAGATTTACCGGCTTCGCCAATCATCAGAACTTCATCCAGCTTGATTTTGTCACCGGCCTCACCATCAAGGCGTTCCAGTTCCAAAACATCGTCTTTAGCTACCCGGTATTGTTTTCCACCGGACCGAATTACGGCATACATTATCTTCATCCTTAAATAGGCTGCCTATCAGAAAATTAACCCTTAGATAGGCAGAAACACTGCGCGATGCATAACCGCACAATTAGATGCGCAATATACATTTCCACCTTGCCAAGTCAAGCGAGTTTAAGGCTTTTCTGGCGTCATTACACTTTGGTGGATAGTTTGAAATCCAATAAGTTTTCACTGCTTTTTTCTTGGTCGGGTTCAGTTTGATTTTTCTTGCAGGTTACAAGATGTGAAACGAAAATCTCTGTCGCTGTCTGCCAACTAAAGTTTTCGGCATATTTCCGCGCCGATTTTTTGGAAATATGTACAGCTGTCTCACAGGCTTTTTTTAAATCACCGTCCATGACCGCAGATTTGGTGTTTCCTAACACATCAATCGGGCCATCTACTGGATATGCGGCAACGGGTAATCCGCAGCCCATTGCCTCAAGCATGACAAGCCCAAATGTGTCGGTTTTACTGGGAAATACAAAAACATCAGCAGATCTGTAGTAATCAGGCAGTTCTTCCATTGATTTCATACCAAAAAACGTCACATTTGGGTATTTTTTCTTGAGAGATTCCAAATCTGGGCCATCCCCGACGACCCATTTTTCACCCTTCAAATCAAGTGAAAGAAAAGCTTCTAAATTTTTTTCTACAGCAACTCTGCCGACAGAGAGGTATACAGGGCTGTTTTTGCTTGGAAATGAAACTTTACCGGGGCTGAAAAGATCTAAATCTACGCCGCGAGGCCATAAAACAGGATTGCCAATACACCAATCCTTTAGGGCTTCGACTACCGTTGGTGTTGGCACCATGACTCTTTCTGATTTTTTATGAAACCAACGCAAAAATGCATAGCTGACACGCAGCGGGATACCTGTTCGGGCTTTAATATATTCTGGAAACCGCGTGTGATAGGCGGTTGTGAAAGGCATATCTATTTTGACCGCATAGCGACGGGCGGCAAGGCCGAGAGGTCCTTCTGTTGCGATATGAAGCGCATCTGGCGCATATTCCTTAATTTTTTGACGCACGGCAGAATTTGCAAAAGGGGCAATTCGTATTTCAGGATAACTTGGCAAAGGAACGGAGAAAAAACGTTCCGGTGTGACCATGTCTACCTCATGTCCGGCGGCAATTAGGCATTCGCAGGTTTTAAACAACGTGCGAACAACGCCATTTACCTGAGGGAACCAAGCGTCGGTGATTATTAGAATTTTCATACTTAACTTGCTAGTGCCTTTTCTGGCAGGTCTTCATCATCAGACAAGCTTTCTATAAGGTGATCCCAATAGATAATTTCCAGACGACCATCATCATGTTCAACAAGAGCCGACATGGACTCCACCCAATCACCATCATTTGCATAAAGAATGCCATCAATGTCGCGTATTTCAGCCTTGTGAATATGACCACACACTACACCATCGCACCCTTTACGTTTAGTTTGCGTGACCATTACTTTTTCATACGTACTAATAAATGAAACGGCACCTTTAACTTTATGCTTGAGATATTGTGACAGCGACCAATAGGGAAGCTTAAAAAATCGCCTTGTGGCATTGAGGTGATTATTGATGATTAAAAGCATCGTATATGCAAAATCACCTATATGAGCCACCCAGCGTGCATGTTGCATAATGCCATCAAACTTATCGCCATGAACAACCCAGAGACGCTTGCCGTCTAAAGTTTCGTGAAAAGCCTCATCAAGAATTTCGATGTCGCCAAATTTCATATTTACAAACTGGCGCGCGCCTTCATCATGATTACCAGGCACGTAAACAACCCGTGTTCCTTTTCGCGCTTTTCTGAGAATTTTTTGAATCACATCATTATGGCTTTGCGGCCAGAAAAATTTCTTTTTAAGCCGCCAGCCATCAATAATATCGCCAACAAGATAAATTGTGTCTGCTTCGGTGTGTTTAAGAAAATCAAGCAGGATAGGCGCCTTGCATCCTGCAGTGCCGAGGTGAATATCTGAGATCCAAATTGTACGATACTTAGTCGGTACAACTTGATCATTACTAATAAAAGACAAATACGAATCAACCATGTCTTTGACGTAATGGGATTCAGTTACAGATTTGTGACAAATCCAAAGTTAAATAAGACACTTATTGAGAGTGTTTTTTCGACAATAATTTTCTCACCAAATAATAAGCGAGTGCTGCGCCTAAAAACTGAGTAACCACAAAAAAAGGCATGTCGGAAAGTCTTATGCCTGAAAAGCTATCCGTAAAGCTTCGCCCCAATGTTACCGCCGGATTAGCAAAACTCGTCGATGAAGTGAACCAGTAACCCGCTGTGATATAAAGGCTGACCAGACTTGCGACACTTTCAGGTTTATGACGAAGACCTGTTAGTATCGTTGCGATAAGGCCGAAAGTCGCGACACCCTCCGAGAGCCATATATTGCTGCCAAAACGAATTTTGACACCAGCCTGTATCAGGCTTTGATCGAACATGGCATGGGCGAGCATGACCCCCGCCATCGCCCCGAGACACTGAAAAATAATATATTGAGTGCAATGCTCTGGGACGAGTTCTCCTTTAAGGCAGAATACAAAACTGACTGCCGGGTTAAAATGGGCGCCTGAAACTGGCCCTAAACAAGTTATAAGCACATAAAGTATACCTGCCGTGGCCAGTGTATTGCCGAGTAAGGCCACTGCCGCATTCCCCCCAGAAAGTGACTCGGCCATGATTCCCGACCCAACAACTGTTGCAACGAGAAATAGGGTGCCGATAAATTCGCTGGCAAGTTTGCGCGTATCAAAGATCATTATGATGACTTTCTTCAACTTTTATAGTGGCTTTAACTTTTCAGCCCGGATGTTAATTCATCATCAATTTTATGACTAATTATGTCGTAAACACCCTCAAAATATTGTCGGGTAGAGGCTCTGTCTCCCGAAAATTTTGCGGGGTCTGGGAAAGGCCAATGATGTGTAGCTGGACGCCCTGGCCAGATAGGACAAGTCTCTCCGGCGGCATTATTACAAACCGTCACAATATAGTCCATCGCAGTTGCGGGGGAGGTGCCGTTTTGATGTTCAAAGACATTCCAGTTTTTAGAATGGTAGCCTTCGACGCAAATGCCTCGGCCTTTCAGCACTTCCAAAGCCATTGGGTGTACAGCACCTGTCGGGTTGCTACCGGCGCTATAAGCTTGCCATATATGTTTAAAATGGTGATTTACATAGGCCTCAGCCAGAATGGATCTGCAGCTATTGCCGGTACATATAAAAAGAATGTGATGCATAGATATGCCGACCAATCTGTTTATTGCTCTCATTAAAGTGCGTCACCTATTGGTTCCGTAGAGATAAATAAAACCAAATGATTTGAATATATATGACACGATTGTGACATAATTGTTTCAAATGACGGTTTTCCGAAATATTTGGTGATGAACCTTTAGTTTAACTTTTTACTTAACTTTTTACTGTGGAAACGACTTCATCTGTAGTCATAATCCGTGCCCATAATCGCCCGAGCATGGTCTGGGTGCTGTCCTGCATTTCCTGACTATCCGTGCCCGTAGCATCACTCACAACAATAACTTTATATTGGAGATCACAGGCTTCCATGGCGGTCATGCCGACACAATTATTGGTCGATACACCAACACAGACAAGCGTATCAACACCGGTGGCGCGTAGCACCGTATCGATTTTGGTTGAACAAAAGGCACCCATGGTGGTTTTGTTGAGTACAGGCTCATTGGGGAGCGGCGTTAAGTCGGCAACGATTTCATGTTCCTTCTGACCTTCAATATTATTCGTTGCGGTCACGATTGGCTTCATATGTTGCGGTACATCATGGGCGTCAGGCGTTTCGGCGCCATATGTTACGTAAATAACCGGCCAATTATTATCTCGAAATGCGGTCAGGAGTTTTTGAATATTCGGCACGAGCAATTGCTCAATCCGGTCAAACCTGTAACTGGCTTGCTCTGCTTTTCCGCTCTCTGCGAGCAATTTCCCAAGCCCCATAGTGCGGTTGCCGGTTGCATTTTGCATATCGACTACGATAAGGGCTGTGGAAGATGGATTGATTTCTATGGGTTGCGTAAAAGCGTCAATAAAAGTTGGTTGGGTCATATATACAAACTAATGACAATAGTCTGGACTTTCAATATGATAATGAAAATTAACGGGGGATAGGATGAGTAATTTTGATAAAGCTGGTTATGGGTCGGACAATATCGGCATAGGCGAGAAATGTGCGCTTTTGATTGTGGATTTTCAAAATGGTTTTACTGATCCGTCGAGCCAGATTGGTGGGTCGTCGCACGTAAATGCTGCGGTCGATAAAACTGCTGAACTGGTTAAGTTTGCGAGAAGTGTGGATATGCCAATTGCCTCTTGCCGGACAAGCTGGAGTGGACCCGAAGAAATGTCTTACTGGAAAGTCGCACCGCTTTTTGATGGTGGCTTTTTTCACGGCCATAAATTTACTGAAATTGACCCACGCCTTTCGGACCCGGATAATCATTTTGAGTTTATTAAATCTGCGCCATCCATATTTTTCCTGACCCCGCTTCTTACGTGGCTGACTAAGCATAATATTGATACGACTATCATAACCGGATGTACTACGAGCGGATGTATTCGCGCCTCCGTCATAGACAGTTTTTCATATGGTTACAGAACAATTGTTGCCGAGGATTGTTGTGGCGATCAGGATGCAGACGCGCATGATGACAATATCAGAGATGTCGGCAGACGTTATGCCGACATAATGACCTGTCAGGAAATCATCACAGCTTTAAGCTAGGCCTATCAGGTTTAAGCGGAAAAGAGCGCTTCGGCGATATTGTTCCGGCTTTCCAGTGACAGAATACTGTCGGAGAGCCGCGCCATATCACTATCCGTCATATAGGGTGCGCATAAGCTATTAAACTTGAACAAAAACTCATCACCCGACATGAAGTTTTCAGGCTCGCCTTTTGGAATCTGAACAAAGCGTTCATAGCTTTCACCGCCAGCATGAATTTTTACCTTGGCGCTCATATTTTCTGGGCTGAAAGACTCTGCTTCATCATCAATATAAACATTGATGTTTTTACAAAGTTCCAGTGTGTCATTATCGTCGAGACATTCGCGGTAATCGTCCCAAACCAGCCCGTGCTTTTTAAAAGCAACGGCAGCACTGAAAGGCATGGAAAACTGACCGTCCACAATGCTTTTGGGCTGTTGCTTCTGATCCAGTGGATTGCCGATAATGCCATAGCCTCTTTTAGAAAGGCCAACATCGATTTTAATATCGCTATTGGTATCGAGGTTGCTTTCCTCAAGAATATCCAGAATCCCGTCAATTGCAGCATGACTATAACGACATGACGGATAGGGCTTCACGCCCAGTGTCATGGTTTTCCAGCTTTTTCCGAGACCTTCTGTTGCCCGATCATGTTTGGCGGCACTGCTGTAGCTGTTGAAAAAGCCCCATTTGCCTTCAAAAGCTTCTTCGGGTCCCTTAAAACCTTCATGCGCATAGAAAGCTGCCATCAGCCCATTTTGTGAAGCCTGACCGACATGAAGTCTTTTCGTCCAAGCACCATCCGTTAAGAATTGCATCGAGCCGGCTGATTGGCTGAGGGCAATACCAAAGGCATATCTAAACTGCTCGCTGGTGAGTTTGAGGATTTTACCTGCGGCAGCAGCAGCAGCAAAAATTCCGCATGTTGCGGACGGATGAAAGCCACGCTCATAATGATCTGCCGCGCCAACAGCCTCACCAAGCCGGATATGGGTTTCATATCCAACAACACAAGCGGTTAAAAGTTCACGACCTGAAGCACCCGTTAATTGTGCGGCGGCAATTGCAGCAGGAATAATTGGTGCGCTGGCATGAACCGAGGCTTCTGCATGTGTGTCATCAAAATCAAGCGAATGCGCCAGCGTGCCGTTAATAAGAGCCGCTGCCGCAGGGGCATAATTCTGGGTATCACCGAAGACACTGCAATTGCCGTCATTAAGTCCAAGCTTGTCGATACCTGCGAGTAAACTATCTGTCGACTCGCTGTCATGCCTGGCGCGGACAATAATACCAATAGTATCCAGCAGTAGAAGTTTAGTGCGGTCAATAACGTCCTGAGGAATATCCTCATAGGCAATGTTTTCACAGAATTCTGATAAAATACGGGTTGCTTCAGACATAATTATCTCTCACTCATAAATTGCAGTTAACACTCATAATCGTGCTTTGCTCGGCTTGTATTCATTCAGCAGGTCTGGGCGGCATATCAATATTGAAATGCCGTTTTAGGATATCGCTGATATTCTCATAGCAACAACCAAAACGAACCACCTCAAGCGTCTCGACATTTAAAAGAGTCGATGACATGCCCTGATGGGTATATTTCACGGGACCGTAATTCACGATAAAGTCCGCTGCTTCTTTAATCTCGTCCTGCACATCCTCTACCCGGAAACGCGTACCGGTTGTCGAAACATTGGCAGATGAACCAAAGAAAAGCTGACCCGCCTCGAAAGACAGGCGTGTAATTTCTGCGTGAAAACGTCCGGCATTTGTGAGCATGGCAAGCGTGTTGTCTACTGTGCTGCGTGTGTAAAGCTCTTCTTCAATTGTACCAAACAACTCGTGTTCTGGGTTGCAGGGCGCAATGATACCTAACGGAAGATCATAATCTTCGACAATGGCAGAAACGATTTCGCGCCCTCTGCTTGTGCATTCATGCAAGGATCGGTGATGATCCATGTTACCGATAAGTGCGTTATATTTTGTGTTCGCACGTTGCTTGGTATTGAAAATATGCATAACAGGGTCAAGACCCTTACCCAAGAAAGCATAGCCTACATCCATTGGTAGAATGCAAGTACCGCCACCCATAATGACATCAAAGGCTTGCTTTGCGTCTTTCTCGATAGCTAAAACGCCCATAATAAATCCCCTCTATGTAAAGTGTAAAATCCACATTGCCGCTCTCACGACAATGTGGATTATTGTTATTCAGCGGCCAGACGGCTTTTTGAAAAGTCCGGTGCTGCAGGTGGCTCAAGACCAGTTTCTGCTAAGCAATTAGCTCGAAGCTCTTCGAGTTCATCGCCAAAGTTAAACAGCTTAGTCTCCGCCTTATTGGCAGATTTATCAGCTCTCAATGCCTCTGTAGCGGCTTCATCAACTGCGCCATTTGCGATAACCACACCGTAAATGTTATTAGCGGCTTCAAGACTGACAAGCCCGGAATTTACGTCTTTAAGGACGCGTTCTGCTTCTCTTGTCAGCGGGTCGCCGACACCGCCGCCGCCCCAAGTATTGAAGTAAAGAATGTCGCCACTTTTAACTACAAAACGGTCACATTTGGATGGCAGCATTTCTGTTTCACCGGTCGCACGCACAAGTTCTTTCGTGCTACGCCAGCCAGGATTAGCGCCGTTAACACCCCATGGGTAGGTCAACCAACGGTCATCATGAATTGAGATTTCTCCATCTTCAAGGAATCTGTAACCCATGCGAATGCCGTTACCACCTCGGTGATAGCCAGCACCGCCTGAGTCCGTAATTGACTCATAAGTTTCAATGCGGAGCGGGAAATAAGCCTCAAGAAATTCGTTAGGTACGTTCTTAAAGCCTGGCCATAGGGAGTGACCATCAGGCCCATCACCAATAGGTCTTGCCGGAATACCGCCAAAGCCAATTTGGTAAAGTTGGTACCACTCACCATTTTTATCATAACCGGAATACATAAAGTGAGGACTGTCAGAGAAGCCTGCACCACATAGGAAATCCGGATTACCTTGACCAAGTAATCCGCCAAGAACATCAAAGATACGTCCCAACGCATGTGTCCGGCATGAAAGTGCTGCTGGGCGGGTTGGTTTTAGTAAAGACCCTTCAGGAATACGGACATCCATGTAGTCGTAGAAGCCGTCATTAAAGAGAATTTGCGGGTCAAATGCGGAAATCATAAATGTACCGCAAAACATTTTGAACATTTCCTCATTCAGCAAGAAGTTAATCGAACCGGGGCTTTGTGGATCAGTTCCCTCGAAGTCAAAAATGACTTTTTCGCCTTCACGCCACATTGAGCATTTGATTTTATAGGGCCCGGAACCCAGCGCATCATCACAGATATAATCTTCGAAGGTTTGAACCTCTTCCGGTACTGTTTCCATGATTAGTTTTTGCATGGCGCGGCAGTTACGTTCTAGCAACTCATCAAGAGCAGAGTAGAAAACATCATCACCAAAGCGTTCGGCCATTTCAATGCAACGACGATCCGCAATATTACAGGCGGCAATAACGCCTTTAAAGTCACCCTCGTTCCAATGCGGCATACGTGAGTTACGCAAAACAATTTTAATAATGTCGTCTTGTAACTCACCTTTTCTGAAAATCTTCACGGGTGGCACGGCCACACCCTCTTCAAAAATCTCACGAGCTTCGTTCGGCAATGAACCTGGTGCTCGGCCACCAATATCAGTCATGTGACCAAAATGTGCTGCCCAGCAGAGGTGACGGCCATCCTTAAAAACCGGTTTGATGACCAAATAATCATTCAAATGGCTGACTGCGCCGCCACAGCTGTAAGGGTCATTGGTGAAAATCATGTCACCTTCTTCAATGGTGCCCTCAAAAGCTTCCATGAAGCCATGAATGAACGAGCCAAATTGTCCAACAACCATTTTGCCGTCTACATTGGCAATCATTGGAAAAGCGTCGCCCTGTTCACGGATGCCCGGGGACATGGCTGTACGGAAAAGCGTTGCATCCATTTGCTCACGGGTATTACGAAGCGCATTTTCAATAATATCCAGTGTAATAGGGTCAACTTCTAACCGGTTATAAGGGGTTGTGTTTGTCTCGAGAATTTTCTCATGCATGATAATAATCTCCCAATTTTCAGGATTTAGGCGACAGCAGCAAATTGCGACGGCTGTCTACTTTGGCTTCATGGTCGGGGAACACAACGGTTGTTGAGTCCATTTCAGTGATTACGGCAGGGCCGTTAACAATGTGTCCGGGGTCAAGTTTAGCGCGGTCATAAACTTTTGCTTTGTGCATTTCGCCATTATGGAAAATTTCGTGATCCATAATGATAGCATCTTCAACCGATCCGGATGAGGCTTCGCCAGAGTCCGACAACTCAACATCTGATGGTGGGCCGAGAACAATAGCGCGAAGATTAACGAATTCTTTTTCAGCATCCAGACGGAATGTGAACAGCTGTTCGTGCATCTCGTCGAAATCATTGGCTACAGCATCGAATTTACCCGCTTTTACGTCTTCGAGGGAAACAGGCACAGTCAACACCAGACCCTGACCTGAATACCTAATATCTATCTCATAACGATATTCCAGCGTTTTCGGATCGAGGTTAACGGCGTCATTGCTACCGGAGATGGTTAGACCCTCACCGGCACTTTGTGCCAATTCACCAAGATCTTCAGCGATTTTGCTGCCATCGGCATTCTTCATATTGACGATGATGGTTTTGGATGCCTCATTTCTCAAGCGTGTTGTGGCATCACCATAGGCACAAAGAATACCCGGCCCTGGCGGTACGATTACCGGCCATGATTGCGTCAACTCACCAAGTGCGTTGGCATGCAAAGGTCCAGCACCACCAAAAGCCATTAACGAGAAGTCCCGCGGGTCATACCCTTTTTCAATTGATACAAGACGAACAGCACCGAACATGCGCTCATTGACGATTTTGACGATACCTTCTGCGGCTTCGTTAACTGTTAGCCCCAGCGCATCAGCAACTTTCTGAACCGCTTTTTCGGCAAGGTCTTTGCGGATGTTCATGTCCCCGCCAAGTTTTTGATTTTCAGGCAGGTAGCCAAGAACCACATTGGCGTCAGTAACTGTTGGGTTTTCGCCCCCCTTATCATAAGCGGCAGGCCCGGGGACAGCACCAGCAGATTCGGGGCCGACACGCAGAGCTTTGGTAAGTTCTGGTACGTGGGCGATTGAACCGCCACCGGCACCGATAGAACGCACATCCAAGGCACTGGCGCGGACAGTCACATCACCGACAGTCGTTTCACGGCGGACAAGCGCCTGACCGTTTTCAATTAGTGCCACATCTGTAGATGTGCCACCCATATCGAAGGTGATGACATTATTAATACCGGCCTGTTCGCCAACCCAGATAGCACCTGATACGCCACCTGCCGGACCGCTCATGAGCAGGTTCACCGGAAAATTGGCAGCTGAAGGGGCCGTCGCCAAACCACCATCAGATCTAAGGATTGATAGGCTAGCGCCATTCATCTTTTCGCTAAATTCGGCTTCAAGATTGGAAATATATTTTTCAACCTCAGGGCGCACATAGGAATTTGCGACTGTGGTGACCGTTCTCTCATATTCTTGAAGTTCAGGAATAACTTCGCTCGATATTGATGCAGGAATGTCCGGCATAACTTCGCTGGCAATCTCTCTGATGCGTTTTTCATGTTCATCATTTGAGAAGCTGTTGATGAGACAAATTGTCAGGGCTTCGATGTTTTTAGCTTTGAGACCTTCCAGTGAAGTTCTGAGTGCAGCCTCGTCTAGACCTTTAACAATTTCACCATCCGCGCCCATGCGCTCGTCAGCTTCAATCGTAAATTCTAAGGGGGCGAGCGGTGGAGTCTTTTGATAGTAGAGCCATCCACCCAAACCGCCAGGTACATAAGAGCGCGCAATCTGCAAAACCTGACCATAGCCTTTTGTGGTGACAAGGCCTACTTTTGCGCCCTTCCCAGTCAAAATGGCGTTAGTTGCGACAGTTGTACCGTGTGTAATGACCTCAATATCTGCCATATCTACATTGGCTAATTCACAAGCTTTTTTAATACCGTTCAATACGCCTTTGGAGCTATCCTCTGGTGTTGATGGTACTTTGGATGTAAAAAAACTTGATGATTTTGTATCGACCAATAAGACGTCAGTGAAGGTTCCGCCTACATCAACTCCTACTTTAAACATTTTTATTCCCCCATATGTAATGGATATTTGTACTAGTAATATTTTGAATGCTTGTTAACTTTAATAGCATCAATGATGCAGACCAATAAATCAAGACAGATTGTTATTTAAATGCAAAAAAAAATATATAAAGCCAGATATTCGGAGATTGCCGAAACACTCATTAACCAAATAACAAGTGGTCAGTATGAATTAGGACAACAACTCCCCTCTGAACAGGCCATGTCGGAAAGTTTCAATGTCAGCCGCTTCACGATTAGAGCTGCGCTTAGAGAAATTGAAAAAATGGGTATGATTAGCCGCCATCGGCGTCGTGGAACTATTCTTTTGTCCGATAAGCCCGTTGAGCTTATCGTTCAAGAAGTCAAAGGTTTTGAAGAGTTGTTTCAATATCCACACGATACTGTCCTTCACATGAATAAGTCGAGTTCGACTGAAGCTGACATTTCACTCGCAAATTTTTTAAAAACTACACCTGGTACCGAATGGACACGATTAGAAGGCCTCAGGGTCACACAGGATAAATCGCCTTTCTGTATAACAGATATTTATGTGCCCAAAGAAATTAATCTTTCACTAAAGGATGTTAATAAGCCGGATCGACCCGTCTTTAAAATCATAGAAGAAAATTTTGGGATTCAGGCAGACGAAATAAACGCTGAAATTATGGCTGGCAGTCTCAGCAAAGAGCGGGCTGCGCGGTTAAATGTGGAAGCCGGGAGTTCATCAATCATTATTGTCAGGCGTTACCGTGATACGCAAGGACGGCTTTTCGAGGTTTCTGTCAGTGAACATCCGGCAAGCAGGTTTACCTATTCATTCAACATGAGTTACAGGAGATAAGAATGTCCCAAGAAGGTGTTCGTCCATTTTCAGGACTGCGGAGCTTTCTATTCGTGCCGGGCAACCACCCAGACAAGTTGGCCAAGGTTTTCACTTATGGTGCAGATGCGGTCATTCTTGATCTTGAAGATGCATGTGCGGATGCCGATAAGGTCGATGCAAGGCAAACTGTTATTGATGTTTTGAAAAAGCCGCGCACTGGTAAGGGTTATGTTCGGGTCAATGCGATAGATACGCCCTATTGCTTCCGCGACATTGATACAGTTATTGGCCCATGGCTTGATGGCATTGTGTTGCCAAAGTTGGAAAACCCCGAAGAACTTTTTGCCGTGGATTGGGCAATAACGGAATATGAAAAAGAACGCAATCTGCCGTCCGGTAGTATTGACCTTATGCCCATTATCGAAACGGCAAAAGGGATGAAAAACCTTGAGGCCCTTTGCAAGAAACCGGGCAGAATGAAGCGCTTCTCTTTTGGTGCAGGTGACTTTACACGTGATGTTGGCATTAAGTGGAGTGCGGATGAAGGTGAGCTTTCCTATGTGCGCGGTCACATGATTTTAATCGCGCGTGATGCGGGTTTAGAGCCACCAATTGACACTGTTCATATTGACCTCAAAGATGAAGACAGTTTTGAAAACTCTGTCAAAACAGGTGTAAAATACGGCTTTCAAGGGAAATTATGTATTCATCCAAAGCAAGTCCCTTCTGTTAATCAGGGGTACATGCCGGACGCGGCGGAAATTGAGAGGGCGGAAAAAATCATCGCTGCCTTTGAGGCTGCTGAAGCATCCGGCTCAGCTTCCATTCAGGTCGATGGTTACTTTATTGATTATCCGATTGTCGAAAAAGCTTATGCCATTCGCCGGCTCGCTGAAACTTACAGCTAGGGTTTATGCATTCCGTTGATTACTACTCGCCGAGCCAATCCTTTAATACATCTTCCGTATCTGCACCCAGAGCGCGACCTGCCCAGCTAATTTGACCCGGTGTCTCTGTGAGACGTGGGCAGACATTCGGCAGGGTTATTGAGCCAAGGCGCGGGTCGTTAATTTCGACTAAATTCTCACGGGCTTTATATTGCGGGTCATTGAAAATTTCCTCAATCGAATAAACCGGGCCGCAGGGCACTTCAGCGGTTTCACAAGCTTTCAGAATTTCATCGCGCGTCAAGCCAGTTGTCCAATTTGTTACAAAAGCATCCACCTCTGCACGCTTGGCTTCGCGCATCGCAATCGTGCCGTAAATACCATCACCGGTTACATCATTTCGTTCCATCAGCCCGGCAAGGCGATTAAAAATTTTGTCATTCGTACAGGCAATCGCCACCCACAACCCGTCTTTAGATGGGTAATGGCTGTGCGGCACTGCGTTAACTGTTCCTGCGCCCATGCGTTCACGAACAAAATCTTTATAGGCATAGGCCGGAGCCAACTCGTCCAGAATTCGGAAAACACTTTCGTACAGGCCGACATCCACAATTTGTCCGCTACCTGTTTTGGCGCGCGACTGCAGGGCGACCAGAACGCCTAATGCCGCATAAACGCCGGACATATAATCGGACAATGTAGCCGTGCCAGGGGAGGCGGGCGGTGCGTCGGGTTCGCCGCACAAGTAAGAGATGCCGCTAAATGCATTGGCAATGCGCCCAAATCCAGGGCGATGGCGATATGGCCCGGTCTGCCCGTATGCTGTAATGCGTGCAATGATGAGTGCGGGGTTAATTTCCTGAAGAATATCCGCACCAAGACCCCATTTCTCAAGTGTGCCGACCTGAAAGTTTTCGCATAGAACATCAGCCTCAGCGACGAGTTTTTTGAGTGTTTCCGCTCCCTCTGGAGAACGTAAATCCAGTTCAATAGATCTTTTGTTTCTTCCTTCACTCATCCAGACCAGTGTATCCCCACATTCTGTGGGTGTTCCAAATTTTCTGACCGGGTCGCCGGAGCCGGGGAGCTCAACTTTGACGACATCTGCACCAAATTCTGCCAGAAATGTCGCGCAATAAGGCCCGGCTATAAAAGTTGCCAAATCCAAGACTTTGAGGCCGTTCAGTGCGCCGGGAGCTGGGCGGATATTTTTTTCTGTATGAGATTGCGTCATTATATTCTCCAATTGTCCAGACTATATGCTGGACTGTTTTCTATAACTGAACTATGTTAAAAATTCAAACTTAAAGGTGATGCTATGCTTATGACATCTGAAGAATACAGAGAATCTCTCCGTCGCTTATCTCCAAAAGTCTATTTGGGCGGTAATTTGGTGGAGTCCGTAGCGGATGAGCCCGGTTTTGCGCCAGGTGTGAATGCCACGGGTATCACCTATGATTTTGCTCTTGTCGATGACTATAAAGATATGATGACAGCCAAGGGCGTCAATGGCGAAACCACGAACCGTCTCCTTGCTATCAACCGCAGTCGGCAGGATTTGCTTGAAAAACTCGAAGCTGTTCGCCTGACCTGCCAGTTTGCCGGCTGCGCTCAGCGTTATTTGACACATGATGCGTTTAACGCGCTTTATGAGGCAACATGGCGGATTAGCGAGCGTACGGGCGGCGAAAACCATGACCGCCTTCTGGCCTATATCCAACATGTCCAAGAAAATGACCTTTCTGTCGGTGTGGCGATGACAGACGGAAAAGGCGACCGTTCAAAACGCCCATCCCAGCAGGAAGTTCGTGACGCCTATGTACATGTCACCGAGCGCCGCAAAGACGGTATTGTGATTTCCGGTGTGAAAGCCATTATTACTGGTGCGCCTTACATGCATGAGTTTCTCGTCATGCCCTGCCGTCGAATGCAGGAAGATGACAAGGATTTCACTGTCGCTTGTGCCGTGCCTGTTGATGCGGAGGGCATTACTATTGTCGCGCGACCTGCGGGCCGTCCTGAAAACCCGGCAGCCAAAATGAGCGCTAAATTTGCTCAGGCAGTGGGTGTCGCTCATTTTGACAATGTATTTGTCCCATATGACAAAGTGTTTATTGATGGCGAAATTGAAGAAGCGCACATTATGACAACTCATTATGCCACGCATCACCGCCATAGTTGTATTGGTGCGCGCGCAGGTTTTGGTGATTTGCTGATCGGTGCAGGCGCTATGATGGCTGAAGCCAACGGGCTGGATGTCGAGAAAAAAGGCCATATGCGTGAAAAGATGGTCGATTTAATCAAAATTACCGAGGGTTTTTATGCCTGCGGAATAGCTGCCTCGACTATGGGCGTTCATGATGAAGCAGGGAATTTCCGCCCTGACCAAATTTATTCCAATATTGGCAAACTGTTATTGGCAAATCAGATTTATGACATGCATCGTCTGGCGCATGACCTTTCCGGCGGTTTGGTCGTGGCGCTCCCCGGGCCCGATGAAGACCACAATCCGTCAACGGCGGCAGTCCTTCAAGATGTCTTGCGCGGTAGTCCTGATGTGACCTATGAGCATCGAGCCAATGTGGCGCGATTTATAGAGGATTTAACTGCGTCCGAAACCGGTGGTTGGTATTCAGTAATCAGTCTGCATGGCGGCGGGTCGCCAGAAGCTATGAAGCTTGAAATTTTGCGCAATTATAATGTTCAGGCAAGACGAGACCTTGTTCAGGCTTTGTTTGATCGCAATGCACTGGAGCTTGGCAAGGGCATGAAGATTGACCGCCAGCCGGGACGTTGCTGTGCCAAGGGCTGTCATGGTGATGAGTTGGTTTCCGGTAATACCGACAATGAAGCCGCAGAGTAAAGCGCCGTAAAACGATATAAAATAAGGATGAGTCTCCTTTGGAGAGTATTTTCTGGGTCCTCGCCACTTTTACCGCGGCTTTTGGACAAGCATTAAGATCTGTCATTCAGAAACGCTACCGTCAGGAGCTTGGGCTTTATGGTAGTGCATATGTGCGCTTCCTTTATGGCTTTCCTGCGTCCCTTCTTCTGTTGCTATTTATTTTTCAAGATTATGATATTCGAACGCTTCATTTGCCTACCGAATTTTATTTATGGTTGGTGCCGGCGGCGATAATTCAAATTCTTTTTACGATTATTCTCGGTAAGGCCTTCGAGCAACGTAATTTTGCTACCTCGATTGCTCTGTCTAAAACTGATGCCATTCAGGCTGCCTTGTTTGAGCTGGTTCTGCTCTCGCTCGTACCAGATATTAAGGTTGTGATTGCCATTTCAATCAGTTTTCTAGGCGTCTACATTATATCTATCAGCCGGAATAAGGGCGATGCCGCAACGAATTGGCGACAAAAAGCCAATTCAGTCGCCCTTGGTTTACTTGCTGGTCTTGCACTTGGTGGGTGCTCGGTTTTCTTTCGAATTGCCATGGATACTTTACCCTATCTCGATGTGCTTCATCGGGCTGTACTTACAGCCTTTTTGTCGGTTGCTATTCAGACGGTGATTATGGGGGCCGCCCTACTGATTTGGCGTCAGGATGAGTTTTTCGCTTGTGTTCGCAGTTGGCGCGTATCGACATTTGCCGGCACAGTGGCTGCAATTACTACCTTTATGTGGTTTGTAGCCTTCAGCCTGATTGGTGTTGCACCGGTTAGAATGCTGGGTCAGGTAGAGATTATTTTTAGCATGGCTTTCAGTTTCTGGTTTTTCAAAGAACAAATTGGGCGCTCTGAAATCATGGGTATCGCGCTCATTATTACCTCTGTGTGGATTTTGCTCAGTTAATCAACGTTAACATTTGCATCTCGTGAAAAAGTCGTATAACGTTTAGTCCATACCATTAATTTTACGTCAGGAAATCCATGTCCTTAAAATCTCATGAGATTAATTTAGACATCACCCCGATAACCGAGACGTTTGGTGCTATTATAAGCGGGGTTAAGTTATCCAACCAGATGTCACAAGATGAATTGAACCAGATCAAATCATATTGGAATAGGTATCAAATCCTGCTTTTTCGAGATCAGGACTTATCTAAAGAAGATATAATCGGCTTTAGCCGTGAATTAGGGGATTTGGAAATCCATATCCGTAATGAATGGCTTAATGAAACGCATCCTGAAATTCTTCAAATTTCGAATATAAATGTTGATGGTAAGCCTATTGGCGCCCTCGCAGATGGTGAAGTTGGTTGGCATTATGATCAGATTTACCTGAAAAGGCCTGCGCTTGGGTCACTTCTGTGCTCTGTAAAAATCCCACCTGAAGGTGGGTGCACATATTTCGCTGACATGACAACAGCCTATGAGCGCTTGCCGCTTGAACTTAAAGCCACCATTGATGGACGGCTGGGAATTCAATCCTATGAGAATTTCAATAATCTCTATTCAACCAAAACAGATGAAAATCAAACCAGTCTGACACAAAAAATCACGCAGCCCCTCGTGCGTACACATCCTGTTACTGGTCGTCGCGCACTCTATCTTTGTCCAGGAATGACAGTTGGTATTACTGGCATACCTGATGATGAAAGTGATGCAATATTACAACAGTTGTTCGATTGGTGTTTACAAGACGAATTTGTTTACAAGCATAGTTGGCGTCTGGGAGATGCGCTTTTGTGGGATAATGCCTGCACAATGCACCGCAGAGAGCCATTTGACAGTGTTCATGAACGACTTATGTTCAGAACTACAATCCTTCCACAAGCTGAAAGGGCTGTACCATTTTAGTTTACATACAATTATTATGTGCTTAGGGTTAAAAATACATAATAATTGTATACTATTTGCTTATCCTTAGGGGGATGATTATGAGAAACTTTAAGACACTTGTTTTGTCTGGATGTGCTGCAGCAGTGCTAATGCCCATCCTGCCTGTCAGTGCTCAAAGCATTGACGAGATTGTTGTCACAGCGCGGCGACAATCAGAAAGTCTCAGAGATGTACCTGCATCTGTGAGTGTTTTAACTGCCGAAGCCCTGGAAAAGACTGGCGCTCAACTTGCTGAAGATTTTGTTCAGTTAACACCCGGTGTCACCATTGTTACCGGCACTGCCGAAGTGGGTGACAGTCAGATTAACATTCGTGGTATGAATGGTGCCCGTGATGCTGAGAGCTCTGTTGCGCTCGTTGTTGACGGGATTTTGAAAACAAACACAGCTCAGTTGAACCAAAACCACGGTACAATGAGCCAGGTTGAAATTCTTAAAGGTCCACAGGGCGCGATTTACGGTAGAAATGCCGCCGCCGGTGCGATTGTCCTCTCAACCTTGAAGCCGACTGATGAGTACACTGGTAATCTCAAAGTCAGCCTTGCTGAGCATGGCACACAGTCCGCGTCAGGTTATCTATCCGGTCCTATCGGTTCAAACTCAGGTTTTGTGGTTTCATTCAACAGAATGGAAACTGATGGTTTTTACACCAACAGGTTTTTGAACAAAGATGTCGTTGATAATGCTGAAAAATACGGCATTGATACCCGCCTAATTGTTGATCTAGACTCAACTACTTGGGATTTCAAAGCGCGTTACGCCAAAGTTGACAGTGCGTCTATTAACTTCCGAGCAGCGTTCCAGCTTCCTGCGTTTGGCCCACTCTTCACACAAAATGTTAATGACATTGATTTTGAAGAAAATGGTGACGCCTATTACGGCAACATCATCCCGACCAATAATCAGGAAACATATGAATTTTCAGCCAAGGTTGATCATGAAATGGATAACCACATCCTGACAGCTTGGATGCTCTATAGTGATGTTGAGCAGGATTTAATGGCTGATGGAACATCTGCAGACTTTGGTCGTTACTCATTGGCTGCCCTTTCTGGTACAACTGCTGCTACGACATCTGCTGCACAATGTGCCGCGACAACAGCCGCGAATGCCGCATTTGCTCTTAATTCGCCAGGTTCACTAGCTATTGCCGCACTCCCTTATGGTCCTTACAGCCCGACAACTTGTGATGGTTCACAATATCAGGTTAGAAACCAACGCGATTTCAGTGTTGAGGCCAGATTGGCAAGCAACACAGATGGCCCACTGCAATGGCAGGCAGGTGTCTACATGCTCGATATTGACAGAGAAGTAGGTGTCAGCCTTGGTGCGGATCTTGGACAGGGTGTGCTTTATAGCCTCTATAATGGACCAACATCTATTAACCCTACATCTCAGCTTTATCATGATGACTTCACAACTGAAGTAACAGCTATCTTCGCTTCACTCGATTATGCCGCCTCGGACAATCTGAATGTTGGTTTTGCGCTACGTTATGACGAAGAAGAACGCGAAGTAACTAACTTGGTACCGTTAGTTGCCGATCCAATTACAGGTGCGGCTCTAAACCCAGGTCAAGATACTGATGGTGATGGCGTGTTGACAGCTATTGCTGACGACAGCGAAACCTATGATGAGCTTCAGCCTAAGTTTTCCATGAACTATGCCATTAATGACGAAACCAATATCTATGCGAATGCAGGTATTGGCTTTAAGTCCGGCGGTTTTAATAACTCAGGTGCAGCTCAGATTATTTCTAACAATCTTGTTAACGGTCCTACGCTGGTTGATGGCGTAAATGTTAACTCTGAGGTTATTATTGCTGACAACTATGAAAAAGAAACATCCACTGCATTTGAAGTTGGTGTGAAAGGCACGTCAGGCGATTTGACATATGAATTTGCTGGCTACTACACAGAAGTCGAAGATATGCAATTCTTTGAATTTTTCGTCGGTACTTTTGGTCTGCTCAGAGTTGTTAACAATATCGATGAAGTTGAAATCATGGGTGTTGAAGGTAGCTTGAAATATGATGTCAGTGATGACTTGTCTTTATTCGGTTCATTCAACTATTTGGACAGTGAAATCACTGCAAATTCAGCACGTGTTTCAACAGTTGGTAACAAATCACCATATACATCTGAGTACACCATTAATATTGGTGCAGATTATTCTCACACGATGAATAATGGTTCTGAGTTTTCAGCACGTCTTGACTACAGAATTACTGGACCGACATATTTCCATACGGTTCAAGGTGTAACAGCTTCACAGTGGGCTAGTTTTGCTCCTAGTGACTTCTCAATCGCTGAGCGTGACGAGTACGGTGTCATGAATGCCCGTATTGGTATCACCAATGGTAATCTGAAAGTTACGGCATTTGCCAGAAACTTGTTTGATGAGAAGTTCCTTGCAGAAGTTATTCCTGCAGCGGAATTTGCAGGTTCCTTCGTATCACCGGGCTCACGTCGTCTGGTCGGTCTCGAGGCTAGCCTGAGCTTCTAAGTCAGACTATCTACAAAATTAAACCCCCGTCGCAGATTGCGGCGGGGGTTTTTTATTGGGTAAACAGTTTGCTTATTTGGACATCTGATAGGCCATCCATCCGGCCATACGCCCACCAATCTGCTGACCAATAATCTCACCAGCAAAATTTGATATGTCCAAGAGAGCTTTCTCATCAATACCTGTTTCAAAGCCCATTTGATGCGCCATGCTGACCAGATCTTCGGTAGCAAGGTTACCCGCTGCTCCCGGTGCGAATGGACAACCGCCAAGCCCGCCAATTGAGGCGTCAAATTTTCTAATTCCGCACTCAATGGCGGCATAAGCATTGGCGAGACCCATTGCTCGCGTATCATGAAAATGGGTAGCAAGTATTTCTTTATCGAATGAAGCGGTGAGGCGGTCAAACAGGCTTTTAACCTGTGACGGGTTGGCCGCACCGATTGTATCGGCAATGATAATTTCCTGTGCGCCGGCTTCCAGCAGAGTCTCGGTCATTTCCATTACTCTGTCTTGGGATACCTGCCCTTCAAAAGGGCACTCAAACGCTACAGAGACATAAGCCTGGCCTTTGATGCCGTCATCCTTGGCACGTTGCATCAAATCGCAACTGAGTGCCAGTATGTCCTCATAACCCATATTGATATTTTTTCGGTTCATGGTTTCGGTAGCGGATGGCACGACGGAAATGATTTTAGCACCCGCATCACGGGCCATCTCGTAGCCTTTTAAATTAGGCACCAGCACACTCAGCGCCGCTGGGCTACCTTTAAGCGCAGTCATAATCTCCCCAGCGCCTGCCATGCGTGGCACAGCTTTTGGGCTGACAAAGCTTGCAACTTCAACTCCTGGCACGCCGGCATCAAGTAGCTTTTGGATCAATGTAATTCGGGTTTCCGGCTCTACCTGAATGGACTGATTTTGCAATCCGTCCCGTGGGCCAACATCATTAACAAATATAAAATTATCACTCATTTTGGGTCACTCCAGAGATTGGGCTTAGTTTTAGTCTTTATTAAGCCATTCTTTCATTACGTCCTCATTATGCGCGCCAAGCAGCGGTGGTGGAGAATAAGTGTCTCCGTCTGTATCTGACAATTTAATCGGATTACCTGGAACCTGTGCGCTGCCTTCGACCGGGTGTTGCAACTCAACAATCATATTTCGCGCTACAATTTGGGGGTCGGTCATGGCCTGAGCTACATTGTTGACACGGGCGCAAGGGATGCGCGCAGCTTCAAGCCTTTCGAGCCAGTATTCAGCATCTTGATTAACCAGCACATTAGTGATGCGCTCCTCTACATAGGCTTTTTCTGCTAACCTAGCTGGTGCAAATTCAAGCCGCTGGTCACGCAGTTCGTCATCATCAAGCAAATCTAAAAGCGGCGGCCAGAATTGGTCACCGACACAGGCAATAACAATCATATCTGTTTTAGTTTTAAATGTGTTGTAAGGCACATGTACAAAATGCGAATTGCCGAGCGGGCCTGGAATATCTCCCGACATTGAATGCATGGTTGCCATATAATTCATCATGCTGAGCTGGCAGTCCAGCATAGAAATATCAACATGTTGGCCTCTGCCTGTTGTATGCCGTGCGTTTATTGCTGCCAGAATACCCATCACTGCAAACATACCGCCGCCTAGGTCACCAATCGGAATACCTGCGCGGATAACATCTTCGGGATTATTGCCCGTAATGGACATACCGCCGCCAAGGGCTTGCGCAATTTGGTCAAATGCCGGACGCTTACAGGCAGGCCCTGTTTCGCCAAAACCCGTGACGGTGCAAGTGATGATGCGCGGATTAACTTTTGAGAGTGACTCATAGTCGATTTTTAATTTTTTGGTGACACCAGCAGAAAAATTATTCATCACAACATCAGCAACTTTCACAAGCTCATAAAACTGGGATAAACCCTCTTCACTTTTTAAGTCCAGAGTGACACTACGCTTGTTCCTGTTCAGGGTGAAAAAATATGCGCCCATGCCGTTGATAGAATTATTCGGGTCTTTTTCTAGGAGACGACGGGTGCCTTCACCGCTTTCAGGTGGCTCAACTTTAACAGTATCAGCTCCCAAGTCGGAAATAATCATAGCGCCATATGGCCCGGAGAGCATATGCGTTAAATCAAGCATCCTTATGCCTTCAAGTGGCTTTTTCATAAATTTTACATCCAGTTAATATGAGTAAATTGTATACAATTTATTAATTAGTCTGAGGGACAGTCTTTTGCAAGAGAAAAAGACCTAGACAGGAGAAAAATCAGAAATCATTAAAATGTTCGGCATAGCTATCAGCAGCTGCAAGTATATGCGCTTGCATGACGGATTGTGCCCAATTTCTGTCGCCGGATTTGAGCGCTGTGACAATCATTTTATGGTCATGGCAAGATTGCTGAATGCGCTTAAAATCAAATACTTTGGCTGTTCTGTGAACTAGAGGTGGGGGCGATAGCGCAAACATTAGATTTCGTAGGCGGTCATTCCTGCAAATTTCATAAAGTTTGTCATGAAAAGCGCGGTTGTTTTCCAGAAATAGAGGCAGAATGCTGTCAACATTTTCATTGTTAGCAATATGGGCGGCGATAATATCTTCTAGATTTGCGACATTTTCGGCGAGATAGGTAATATCGTCTTCCTGAACTTTATCGGCGGTCAGCTGGATAATATAGCCCTCAACAAGGGCGCGGGCTTCAAAAACTTCTCTGACTTCTTCCTTTGACCATTGACGAACCCATCCACCCTGATTTTCCTTAAGCGTTATAAAGCCTTCATAATTAAGTTTTTTCAACGCATCGCGCACGGGGGTGCGGCTGACCTGACAAAGCTCGACAAGTTCTTCCTCAACAATTTTTTCAGCTTCTTTTAGCTGACCGTTGAGGATGGCCTCCCTAATGATTAAATATGCTTGTTCTGCAGCTTTTGGCATAACTCCCCCTCTATAAGCGCAAAGCTCCTTAAGTTGACATATATTTAGGTCATTAGCTCCAAAAAAAACCCCGTATCCAATGGGATACGGGGGATTACTCAAACTTATAAGATCTGGGTCAGACTGCTTGCTTGTTTATGAGATAAATAATGATACCAAGAGCAATCAGGCCAACTAAGCCACCATCGCCAAGCTGTGCGATAATACCCAGCATATTATTAACAATGTCTCCGCCAATAAATGGAACGGAATTTCCAAAAATGACCTGTAGGATGACGCCAAGAGCGACAACCAAAAGACCAAGATCGATTACTTCTTTCAAGAAAATTTTTACTTTAGATAACATTAGTCCCTCCTCAATTTTTTTATTTTTTAGGGTCTGTTAAGATTGCCTTAATTTGCAATTTTGGTCAAATTTAAGCTTTAATTCATTGAAATAGCCATGTTTTCCAACCTTTTTGAGGATATGGCATTATTTGGATATGAATCACATTAGTGCAGAAAATTGGAATCAAGAGAGATGGCCGAATTTCGCCTTGCGTGAATTTCAATGTAAGCACACAGGGTCATGTGGGATGCAACTCCGTTTTTTGGATGCCTTGCAACTATTGAGATCCGCATTGGGGTTTCCCTTCATAATCACATCGGGTTACCGCAGCCCGCAGCATCCACTCGAGACATTGAAGTTAAATCCCGGTTCGCATGCCTTAGGTTGTGCTGCGGATATAGGTGTTTATGGAGAACGCGCCTATGAGTTGGTGCAGGCCGCTACATCGCTTGGCATGACCGGTATTGGAGTTATGCAGTCCGGCCCGTTTGTGGGGCGATATATTCATCTGGATAATGCCGAGTCTCGTCCTTTTGCGCCGCGCCCTATGATTTGGAGCTATGCGAGGCAAGGTGACTGATGCGCAGGCCGAATAAAGCCTGGCAGGGGTTAATCAAGAGTATTGCGCCAAGAGTTGGCCTGGCATTGGGGGGACCATTTGCCGGTCTAGCAACGCAAACACTGGCAAACACACTATTCCCCGATCAATCTGGCGTGAAGCAGTCTGCAAGTCTCACGAAGCTTCTCTCTGGTCCGTTAACGGGCGATGCCGTCATGCTAGAAAAACTTAGACAGGCAGAAAAGAAATTTGATGTGCAGATGCGTAAGCTTGACGTCGAAATAGAGACCCTGCATGTACAAGATCGAAATGCGGCGCGCCATCGGCAGGAAAAGCTTGGCGATTATTGGCCTAACTTGCTTGGAATCATGGTTTTACTTTGTTTTTTTGCCACAGTTGCTTACATTTTGATGAATGGTTTGAACCATCTGGATAGTACGACGGCAGCCTTTTCGGGGACGCTTGTCGGCTATGTTTCCGCCAAAGCAGACCAAGTTATTGCGTATTTTTTCGGATCTTCAAGCGGATCGAGAGAAAAAACCCGAGCCATGGCCGATGCTTTGCATAACGGCGCCCCCCCTCGAAACAGTTAAATCCCTCATATTGTTGTAAAATTATCCACAAGAATATGCTAAGAATTAACAAGAAACGAATCACTTAACGGTGAGACGAATACTGGCTTTATAGGTTTCTGAGCATTTCAGGAGCCCAAGCTAGAGGTGTATTGTTGATCGAGCAGGTTATATGAGTAGGTCCGAGGCGTTTCTTAGTAGTGCCGTTCAAGCGGCCAGTAAAATCCATACGGTTCAGGATAACATTGTTGCGGTTAAAATCCATCCTGACTCTATCTCGGTTTTGCAACTTGACCCCGCTATGGATGTTGCCTCTTCCGCAGATGGCTGGCGTCTTGACCGGATTGTTACCTGGTCGCTAGGTCGAAATGTAGGATCCGCCCCTCTTCAAGAAGATTTCGAGTATCTGGTCAATCAGATTAGACAAGTCCGTATCGAAGCCAATGTTACCGGTCTTGATGCAGGAATATCTATCCCCTTTTCTCAATTTGACACCCGCATACTTAATTTACCCTTTATGTTGCCGGAAGAATTAGAAGAGGAGTCGCAACTTGAAGGCTTTTGGGGGGATAATGATCCCGACTTAAACGATTTGGATGGTAAGATTGTGCGCTATCAAATATTAAGCGCCAATGAGAATGAAGACCGCACAACGGTTCTTTTCTCAAGCATTCCTGAAACAACTGTAAAACGCTACACAGATTTGTTGCTCGAAGCCGGACTTATGCCCGTTTACATCGAGAATGAAGCTTTTTCATTGGTAAATGGCATTTACACGAAATTATCATTTGAGGATTTACAAAAACCTCAACTAATTGTCCATTTATGTCCCGGTCATAATGTTGTCATCGGCTTTACTAAAAACAGCATTGAAATTTTTCCAATTTCCGTCAGTGAATTTGACGATGCATTACTTTTGGAACTTGAGGAGCTGGACGATATATCCGGTGAGTTCTGGGATGAAGTAGGTATTAGGGTTGGGGAGCATATCAATCAGGCGATTGCTTATCTCAATGAAGTAAAAAACTTTCCTACAATCAAATCCTTTTGGTTGGTGAGCGAGCATAAAAATATTGGCAATATTGAAACGCTTTTGCGCGACAGAGTTGGTAATCTCCGGCTTAAGAAAATTGAGTTGCTTGAGGATGTTGAAGTTCCACCTGACCAAGCCAAATTCGTAGATTATTTTAATAATAGCAGCGTATTTACTTCGGCGCTGGGCCTCGCCACGCAGAGCATCAATATTGCGGGTTATGATGATAGCCAGCGCTATAAAAAACTTTTGGATATCAATTTCCTGCCTAACAGTGAGAATATCCGAACTTTCCGACAATTTGCAGCTGTTAATAAATTGCTAATGGCGGCGGTGTGTGTTGTTTTTGTGGCCTCTGTTCTCATGATGGGTATTACAAATATCCCGGAGCTTGTCAGGTCTTCCTCTAAGGTTGCCACCTATGAGGCGTTACAAGGTGAGGCTCAGACAGAAGCCATAAGATATAAAGGCCTCACAAAAAAACTCGATAAGCTCAGAGATAATGAGAAAAAAGTCAGTGACTTTACTGAGCCGAAGGGGTTTACCATTTTTATGTCCAGCCTTGCGACCATGTTACCGCAAGATGCCGAGTTACAAAAATTGAACGTTAAGAGCGATGGTACTGTGACATTGGAAGGGTTGTCGCTGAGCAGTTCTGCTATCAACACATTTGCAGCAGAGTTGGTGAAAAGCGGCCTCGCAACACAAGCACCGATTACACAACAAAAAACTGGCGGTTATTACCGTTTCACCATTAACGCTATGATACGTCAGAAGGGTTAGCGGATGTCATCATCGCAAAAAGAATTTCATGATGAAACTGATGGACTGTCGCATTTGTCTAATGATGCTCAGACTATGCTGGCTGATTTGGCGACTGACAAAGCAACCCGGAAATATGTCACGCTCCCTATGAATGGTGAAGCACGCGGCGAGGATACAGAAGTTCATAGTTTTGAAGCGGACATTATGCCGTCAGAACAGACGGAACTGAATGCTATGGTTTTTGACGCCTTTACTTCCGATGAAATTGACACTCAGAAATATGACGACACAGTCGATGAGACGGCTAGCAGTGATACAGTCGATAAAGACAGAATACAAACAAAAGAATTCGATATTCCCGATAGGGGCGGCGATGAGTTGATGCATCTTATGACAAATGTCGAAGCGGATTATGCTGATACGGCGTCTGCGTCAGGAGATTTGTCTTCACTTGTTCGCGATATGCAGGATGCATTGCCAGATTTTGACACCCTTTCAGATGAAGAGGTTGGGCATAATACTCATGAGGCGGATAATGATTTTGCCCCTGTTTCACATCTTGAGCAGTTAAAATTACGGTTTGCCGCAGGGATAAACAAAATAAAAAGCAGACAGGCCAGTGGCGTTGCGGATGCTGACGCACCGGGTGTGGTGAAGAAAATTTTTGAAGCTGAGACGTCCTCGTCGCCTATTCCTAAAACAGCAGTTCTTGCTTTTGTTCTATTGCTGGTAGCTGCGCTTCCCCCGATTTTGAATTTTACCTATATTCAGCCAACTATTTCGGAAAATAACCGAAAAGCTGATGAAATTACGATTTTTCAAGGTCAGATTGCCAAAAATAACAAACGTTCAGGTGATCTCCTCTCCCAGATTAAGTTGCTGGAGAAAAGGTCGGAAAATATAGCAGGGACGTTGGTTGATCGAGAGAGGTTTGACTTTTTATTACAACGTTTCCTTGCGGCATTTGAGCGTTTCGACGTTGAAATCATATCTATTACCAATGATGTGGACGCTGAAAGTAAATTTATAGTTGGCAATAATCTGCCGGTTCTGGTCAACACAGTTACTGTGGAGTTAGAAAGCAGATTTGAAGTGTATCGCTCTATTCGAGAAATCTTTGTAAAAGAAGTGAAGAGTGTTGCCATCATTGAAGAGAATTTAACTGCCAAACCGGGATCAAATTTGTTAAAAGTCAGGTTGAAAATGGCAGTTGCATATAACGGAAAAGAGTAATGCGTCGGCTTTTGTACCCTATCTCTGTGTTTTTGTTGGTTGTAAGTGTCACGACGAGTGCGCACCATGCGCGCGCGCAGGAAGCAAAACAGCCAGAATATGATGACCCGTTCGTGCGCGGCTTAAAGCGGCTGGAAACATTTGAAGGTTTTCAACGCCGTTCAAATGGTAAAGCTCAGACCACAAGCGTGACGGAAGACGGCGAAACGGGTATCCGCCAAACAGTTCTGCCCGGTTTTGGTCAGGCTTTTGACATACCTCGCTATCGGCTGGACGGTATTCTGGTTTCAGAAGCTCCAGTGTTGCCTGTCATCCATGTGAACACGGCTGGGCTTCAAACTGCCAATGAGGTTTTATTCTTTGACCCTAATAGCAGACGATGGATTTATCGTCCCGGTGATGACGAAACCCAGAAGGATATTCTCGCCAAGTTTCGTCTGCACAGGCTTGATCTTGCGGATATGAACGGTGTTTCAAAAGCTGAAAGTCTTGCTGGACGTGACGAGCTATATGTTTCACCGGTTGATAATGGCACACTTATTCATAATATTTGCCCGGGAGACACATTATCCAAACTTTCGCGGACTTATAAAATTCCTGTCTCAGAATTGAAAAAAAGAAACAAGATTGCACCTAATGGCTGGCTGTATATCGGTCAGACCCTCTCTATCCGTGACCGAACAATTATGGAGGATATGAAAGCCAATTCAGTGTCTTTTGATACGGCTAATAACAGCCGGATTGAAACACTTGGCAAGGCGCGCAAATCCTATGTACGGCTTTTCCGCTTTGACAATCTTGAAGATGCCTTGCGCGAATCACGAGAGTTTTACGCCGATTACCGACATTATCTCGACTCCGATATGGTCTTGCGGCAAGAGGTCAATAAAAGCGGCGGCACATCATATCACCTCGACATTGGTCCTATGCAATCACAAAACCATGCTGAGGCGTATTGTGTTTTGCTTAAAAGTGATGGGCTGATGTGCGATGCCGTAAAAAGGGTGCCTGGCAATGAACGCCAGAACACTTTTGACAGCACGGCGATTGTTCGCGTTTCCCCGATTGTTTTTTATGAAGGGGATGTGGATGAGAAAAACATTAAAATTGAAGAGACCAAGACAGTGACCTACAATCTGTCTGAGGGGCAGGTGCTGGGAGCGTCTGAAGGGACGGTTGTAAAAATCACCCATAAGGAAATTATTGTCACGGATGCTCAAGATCATCTTCTGACTTTGCCGATTGATTATCTCCCTGAAGTTGATCAGGAAGAATTGGCGGCACGCGCTCAGGCTCAACGTCAGGCACAAGCGGCAGCTGTCGCGGGAGCTGCCGGACAGATAGCCGCCGGTGTGGAAGTGCCAACAATTGAAAACCCGGCTATTGTTGACCGGCTGGTCGAAAATGAAGCTAAACGCCGAAAGGGTAGCACCGAAGGGGTGCCGCGTTAGGTGGGGGCTACATGATAGGCTATAGTAAGGAAGTTGCGGATCGCGTTTTGAGAATTTTACAAGCTGGTGGACAGCTTGATCAGGACGAATTGCGCAATGTCATGAACCAGCAAAATGGCAAAAGCCCGGAAGTTCTCTCCAGTCTTATTCATAACGGTTTTGATGAGGAGGTCATTCAGACCATTTTGTCCCGCGCCTATGCCTTACGCCGCAAATCTGTAACACCAGAAACAATTGACAAAGACATACTGAAAAGTCTGCCGATTAAATTCATCAAAAAAGAGGGCATTATCCCGCTCGCCAAAGAAGGTAGGTTTTTGCGCGTTGGCGCTGTTGACCCTACAAAAGCCACTCTTGGCGGACAAATTAAAGCCCTTACAAATTTTAATGTTGAGTTTTTTGTTATCAAGCTGAGCGACTTTGAAGCATGTCTTGAAACAGAAGATATTAAAAATCTCCAGACCGAGACTGAAGCTGCCAAAGATAAAAATGGTGATAAGCCGATGGTGGTTCAGCGCCGACGGACGCCACGTTGGAATGCAGAGGATGCATCACTCGTTGCGGCATTTTGCGATGATATGCTGCAAGCTTCTATAGATTTGGATGTAAGTGATATCCACATTGAGCCTTTTCGTGACACCGCGCGAATACGTTTTCGCATAAATGGTGTGCTTGAAATTATGGACTCTTATTCAAATTATCTGTTCCATAATTACTCTGCCGTTACCACACGCCTCAAAATTCTGGCTGATTGCGATATTTCTGAAAAGCGCATTCCGCAGGATGGGGCAATCACCTTCAAAACAAAAGACGGCGAAGATGTCGATACAAGGTTTAATGTTCTACCAAGTAAAAATGGTGAACGGATTGTTATTCGTCTTTTGAAAGGTGATCCGGCTTTAAGCATTGAAAAAATTGGTTTTTCGGATGAAGACTTAACCAAACTTATTGAAGCGATATCTGCACCCCAAGGCATGGTATTGGTCACGGGACCTACAGGGTCGGGTAAAACGACAACGCTTTATGCGGCGCTCCAGCACATTAACCACCCTGGTAAAAATATTATGACGGCTGAAGACCCCGTCGAATATTACTTGGAAGGTCTTGGACAAGTGCAAGCCAATGAAAAAATCGGGCTGACATTCGAGTCGATATTGCGCGCATTTTTGCGTCAGGATCCGGAAGTTATTCTGGTGGGTGAGATTAGAGATCAACAGACAGTTGAGATTTCCGTTAAGGCGGCTTTAACCGGTCACTTATTGCTTTCAACACTTCACACTAATGATGCCATTTCTGCGATTACGCGCCTGAGCAATATGGGCGTGCCAAGCTTTATGATTTCTGCAGCCTTGTCGCTTGTTGTGGCACAAAGATTAGCGCGGAAAAATTGTCAGTCTTGTCTTGTGCCTGATACGACGGTCACAGAAGAAATTCTCGAAAATATCGGTTTTGATGCCGATGAAATTGAAAATATCAATTTCCGTAAAGGTGGTGGTTGCGGTGAATGTAATGGAACCGGATATAAAGGTCGGCAAGGTATTTATGAAGTTCTGCGGGTGACTGCGCCGGTTGAAGAGAAAATTCTTGCCAATGCTCAAGCACCTGAAATCCTCGAAGCGGCGCGCTTAGACGGCTTCAAAACAATGCAAGAAATTTCAAAGGAATATATCCGCGACGGTATACTTTCAATTGAAGAATATACACGTGTCTTGGTGGTTAATTAATGGCTGTTTATGCTTATGTCGGTGTCCAGCGGGGCAAGAAGATTAAAGGCCAGATGGATGCGCCTACAGTTAATAAAGCACGCGCTGAATTGCGAGCTCAGCGTATCCGCATCAAAAAAATAAAAGAGAAAAAACCAAAATCAAAATCCGGTCTGAATATGGATATTACTTGGGGGCCTTTTGGGGATATTCCCGCCAAGGAAATCATGCTGTTTTCCAAGAAACTCTCCACGATGATTCGTGCAGGGCTGCCGATTTTGGACAGCCTTATCATGGTTGCCGACCAGACCAAAAATCCGAATATGAAACGCGCCATTGGGGAAATGATTGATGACCTCAATGACGGTAAGTCCCTTTCTCAGGTTTTTAAAAGGCAGAATAGACACTTTGATAATGTCTATCTCAATATGATCGAGGCTGGTGAAATTTCTGGTCAGCTCGACAAATTTGTCGACAAGCTGGTTGAGATACTTGAAAAACAGGCCAAAATTAAAGCCGGCATAAAGTCGGCGATGTTTTATCCTGTTGTGCTGGTAACGGTGACATTGGGTATTAGCTTTTTCATGCTGACAAATGTCGTCCCAACTTTCCAGCAAATGTATGATGGCATGGGTATGGAATTGCCCGGCCCAACCCAAATGATTGTCGATGCGAGTGTCTGGGTGTCGGATATGAACAATATCATGCGGGTGCTGTCGATTGCTTTCGGGGTGGTGTTCGCACATCGAATGCTGTCGAAATATGTAAAGCCTTATTTCACCTTATGGTGTTTCTTGCTTCTTAAATTGCCGCTTTTTGGTGATATTATTATTAAATCAACAGTGGCAAGGGGCTCACTTCTTATGGCAAACCTTTTTGCAGCTGGGGTGAGTGTTCTTGATACGCTGGATGTCGCCAAATCTGTCACGAATAATATTCTGTTTATGAATGCCTTTGACAGGGTGCGTGAACGTGTACTCAGCGGTGTTGAGTTATCCATCTTATTTGGTGAGGAGAAAGTCTTTCCGCTCGCCTTTTCTCAATTGCTTGCTGTTGGGGAACGCACAGGTAATATGGAAGAAATGTTAAGCTCTATTGCGCAATATTATGAAGAAGAGTTTGACGCGATTGTCGAAGGGCTATCCTCAATCATTGAACCGATTATGATTGTTTTTGTCGGGGCGATGATTGGCCTTATGGTGGTCGCACTTTATTTGCCGATTTTCTCAGCTGGGGACTTGGCAGGATAATACTCAGCTATTTCTGTAGAGTATTCTCCCATCTTAATTCCAGACAGTTACGCCCATTTTTAAGACTCCATGTTACCTCGTCGGTGAGGCTTTTAATGAAATGCACCCCCAGTCCACCCGGGCGGACATCATCCAATTCGCGTGACTTTATCTCAGCAATGTCTGCCGGGGGTGCCGTATCTTCAATGCAGATAATCACACTCTCACCAATTTCCAAGCTTATAAAAATCTCCCCATCTGTGTCACCTTGTAGGTTTGGCGCAAAGGCATGTGTGATACAATTTTGTAAGGCTTCATCTGTTGCCAGCAATATATCATTGAGCCGGTAAGAAAAATCAGAATCCGCAATCTTCTCGCGCAAGGCCTGCCGAGTGGGGCGCAGAGACAAAACATCATTAGTGATTGTCATCTCAAAATGGGTCATTTTCCAATTCCCAGAATGGTCAAATCATCAAAAACACGGTCGGCTTTCTGCCGAACCTCTTGCATCACAAGGTCAAGCTGGCTGGCCAGCCCAATAGATTGATGAGCAGAAATCATGCCTGCAAGATTTTCAGGACCGATGGGGTCCCCATTAATTTCGGTTTCAGTCAATCCATCTGAATAGGCAAAAAATCTGGCATTGGTCAGGTCAATCTGACTTTGTGCTATTTGCTCCGGCGCTGTTTCCATAATGCCCATAGGGTGAAGATGAGGTTTGACATAATCTACCCCCTTAGAACCGGTGACAAGCCCAGGCTCATGCCCGGCATTACAGACAAGAAGCTGGTTGTTTTCGGGATTGTAAGTGCCAATAATTGCAGTTACGAACATTCCATTATCGGATGTTTCAACCAGTTCACGGTTAATGCCCGCGACCAATTCGGCAGGCGACGGCGAGCTTCTGGATAAACTTCGGAAAAGACTATGAGTTTTAGACATGACCAGTGCAGCATTCATACCTTTGCCTGAGACATCCCCCATACAGAAATAAACAAGGCCGTCACGTTCCACAAAATCGAATAAATCGCCCGAAACCCCCTGCATAGGCACATTAAGACCGCAGGCATATGGATGATTTTCTCTAGGAAAAAGACCCGTCTGCACAACTGCAGCGAGTTTTAAATCCCGTTTAATCTTATTGGCTTCAACAATGCCGGCAGTCATTTCCGAATTTGCCAAGGCTAATGCCGAGGAGCGCGCCAGAAGTGTGACCAGCCGCGCATCCTCTTCGGTAAACAGCCCGTCACCGGAGGATTTATTGATAATTTGCAATGCCCCGAATTGTTTGCCGTTCCCTGAGATAGGCGCACAAATCATTGAGCGGGTAAAAAAGCCGGTCTCATCATCGACATCAGAGTTAAAGTTTGGGTCTTTAGTGCAATCAGCTATAAATCTTGTATCATCCTTTGCCACGACATCGCCGATAATACCGGCACCTATGGGCAGGGAAAGGCCGATAATATCAACCGGACCGAGGCAGTTTTCACAGGTAAAATTTTCAGCCTTTTCATCCAGCATAAAAAAACTGGCCGCTTCGGCATCAAGAGACTGCTGCACATAAATTAAGCCCTGTTGCATGGCACTTGAAACACTCTCGGGTGTTCCCCCACCTTCAGCAAATGCTTCCATCATGCGATAGATAATTTCGAGTTGTGGTAATTCGGTCATAAAACAGACCTATCTAGAACGTGCCGGGCTTGAAAAGGCCGCTATTCTCGGGTTTTTCGGTATCTGAGGCGGCCTCTGGGTCAGTGTTTTGGTTATTTTCTTGTGTTTTCTCATCAGAGGGACTGGATGCGTCTGAGATAGCTGAGGAGGCCGTCTCATCTCCTCCTAAATCGGCTAACTCTTGAGCGATTAAGTCGTCATCATTTTGATAGATATTCTCGACAATTTTCTTGTCGTTTGCACCGGTATCTGAGAACACATCCACATCTACCAAATCCGCCGGGCCTGTCTGTTCATTAATGGTAAGAAGCTTATCAAGATGCGCTAGTTCAATGACGCGCATGAGCTCATTACTGGCCTTACTTATTGAAAAGTCTATGTTTTTTTGCTTGCAGCTTTGCATGGCAATGACCAAAATTGAGATGCCGGAACTGTCAATATAATTGACTTGCTGGCCGTCAATTTCCAATTTTGAAACCTCGTCAAGATTTTCAGCAAGATCGTTTTTGACGTCCGGGGTTATTTCTAGGTCAATATCACCAGAAAGGGTAAGAACAAGTTGATCACTGTTTTTAGTGAATTTAAATGGCATTTTTTAGACCTTTCTTGACGACACAACATCACCAATACCCTGAAAAATAGTATATAATATTGAAAATATGATATTTGCAAATTTTATCATAATATTGTTTAATCCGTCAGCCAGAGGTTTTGTCACGTGTAACGTGATAAGTAATTTAAGAGTTAAGGAGTACTCATATGGAAATTCTTAGGAAAGACGAAAAAGGTTTCAGTCTTATTGAATTGCTCGTAGTGATTGCCATTATTGGCGTTCTTGCTGCGGTCGGTTTGACTAACTATCAAGGTTTTATTGATAGTGCCAAGAAGGATACAACAGAAGCTAGTGCAGAAGATATTCACAGAACATTGTCAGCTTATGCCTACAAAGAAAGCTACGAAGTCAGTGCCTGTAATTCAGTTACAGACGATGCGACAATGCTAACATGCCTCCAGGGTCTGTATGCATCAGGTGGCCCTTTTGAAAATAAAGACAACCCATACAACCAAAATAACACAGCGATTTCTGCAATCAATGTTGCGACACCTCATGATGTTTTCCATGATCCCGATACGTCAGACAGTAATCAAGAATGCACGACTACAGGTGACTCGGCAGGTGTAAATGGTCAGGTTGTTATTGCAAATGACACATCAGCTTCAGGTAGTTCATATGACCTGTCCGTCTATTACTGTTCAGAAATGACAGTCAGTGGTTCCACAGGCGCTCACTGGACAAAAACAAAGAATACAATTCAGTGGGATTAATCTCCTCAACTGGATAAGATTAAGGGTGGCTTATAGCCACCCTTTTTTTTGCGATAATTTCTTTTTTTGGGTAAGTTCCAGTTGTTGGCGGAAACTATTCTGGTAAATCCTCAATCAAATTCTGCTTGTGCAGTTCTTCAATATATTTATCCATTGTAATCATGCCAAATTGTGCGCCTGTTTGCATGGAGGTGTTAATTTGCACAATCTTGTTTTCTCTAATTAGATTACGTACAGCAGGAACGCAAACCATCACCTCAAAAGCTCCGATTCTGCCTCCACCTTTCCTTTTCAACAATTGTTGGGTCATGACGAGTTGCAGAGATTGCGATAGCTGTGAGCGAGCTTGTGCTTGCTCCTCAGCTGGGAAAACATCGATGATACGGTTAATTGTTTCAGGTGCGCCGGATGTATGTAGGGTACCAAAGACCAAGTGACCGGTTTCAGCAGCCGTTAAAGCCATAGACACTGTTTCATAATCGCGTAACTCACCGAGTAGAATTATGTCCGGATCTTGACGCAGAGCCCCCTTAAGGGCTGCAGCAAAACTTTTAGTATCCCGCCCGACTTCGCGCTGCGAAATAATGCTCTTGATCGGTGTATGAACAAATTCAACCGGATCCTCAATGGTGATTATATTCTCTGCGCGTTCACGGTTAATTTTATTAACCATCGCCGCCAGTGAAGTCGATTTACCTGAACCGGTTTGCCCCGTTACCAGCACGAGGCCAGATTTTTCTTTCAGAATCTTATGAACGGCAGGGGGGAGGCCAAGCTGGTCGATATTCGGCACTTCGGTGACGATTGTTCTAAGTACCATGGCCCACCCATGCATGGTGCGATAACCATTGGCACGAAATCTTTGCTCTCCGACCATGATGGCAAAGTCGACATCATTTTTTTCGCAAAATTCCTTATAGGCTTTTTCACCCAACTCTTGGCGGAAAACTTGATCGAGCATATCTTGCTCAATCACATGTTCAGGGTAAGTAATGATATCGCCACTCGCACGCACAGAAAGTGGTTCACCTGCGCGAATATGGAAATCTGAAATGCGATTTTCTTTAGTGAATTGGTCGAGCAGACTATAAATTTGATTTTCCATTATTTAAGCAACACCTCTACTATAAACCTTGCGTGAACAAGATGACCGTAACCTTAATTCCTGATATTTATAGGCTCTCCTTGCATGCGGAGCAATGTTGAAGATGGTTGAAAATTATTGGTTTTTTCTAATATGTGCTTTTTTTGTAGGCGCCTGTTTTGGTAGCTTCATCAATGCTGCCGCTTACCGGATTGTGAGGGGTCAGGATTGGATGTCGGCGCCGTCACGGTGTTTTTCGTGTGATAAAAAGCTAACTTGGCATCAAAATGTGCCACTTTTGGGCTGGTTACGCCATTTTGGGAAAGCCGTGTGTTGTGAAGCGGCAATTCCGGCGCGTTATTTCTGGGTAGAGTTTGTGGCCGGGTTACTATTAGTTGGGCACTTAATTGTATTTAATGGTCTGATTACTTTGGTTTTTTTACCCTTTTTGATTTTATGCGGCATTATTTTTCTGACTGATATGGAGGCGTTTCACATACCCGATATCGCCTCGCTTGGGGGCACGGCTCTTGGATTAATATTTGTACTTGCTGAATTGCCGGGTCTTCCAAGTCTCAAAGATGCGCTAATAGGCGGCATTTTAGGGTTTGCTATGATTTATGCGATTAATTTGTCTTATCGGTTGTGGCGTGGCGTAGATGGGATGGGGTTTGGTGATGTTAAACTCATGGCTATGTTTGGCGTTTGGCTTGGGCCAATGATGCTTTTACCGATTTTGTTTCTGGCCAGCACTGTGGGCGCGGCGGCGGGTATCTGCTTTATCCTTGTCCAGAAAATGTCTGGTAATCGCACTAAAACGTCGCCAAAGAGCGGTATAACAACTTTAGCCCTGCCATTTGGGTGTTTTTTAGTTCCTGCGGCACTTTTTTTACATTTTTTTGATATTACGTCGCTTCTGGGCCTCGGATACTAAGTGGTGGGTTAAAGAAATTTCGTATTCAAGCGTTTCAGGACTGAAATATTGAGATTTTTCTCCAAAAACGACATCAGGCCAGATATACTGAACTATGATTGATTCGGCGTAAACCGGATCATGTAGTAGTTGGTAATGGATACATAATTTATGGCTAACACAAGAACATCGGAAGAGCTCCACTCCTCGATTAAAGATTTGCTCGCGGCGGCAGAACAAGCTGCTGAAAAATCCCGAGAAGAGACTGGTGAGGGAGCAGACCCATCAGAAGAAAATCTCAATTTGACTGAAGATGAGGTTGCCAAGCATTTAGAGGGGCTTGATTTGCTTATCACTGAAGAAGCAACGCTTGCTCTACGCGCCGAATTTCTGAGGTTTAGTAGTGTGTTTGACACAAATGCCACACGCGAAACAATTCATAATGCGGTGGTTGAGGTTACTAAGCCTTTATTGGAAACTTGGATTAACCGTCATATGGCGGATATTGCGAAATCTGTAGTAAAAGAAGCAATCGGTAAAATAGCTGATGTCCGCAAGCCTCTGTAGAGGGAGTTCTGATTATTTTATTATCGCGTAACAAGTTATCGAGTAAGCGAGTAACAACAGCGTTTTTGTTCTCCTCATTGATGTTCGGCTGTGGTCCGAACATTAAGAGGGATTTTACGGTTGATGGGGCTAAAGACCTCTTCAAAGATCGGCTATATGCGGAACAGCTCAGTAATGATGACCGCCAAAAGCAAAAAATTCAGGCCAAATTACAAGAACAGCGAACCATGCCAAACCGTCGTCAGACGTTGCAAATCCGTGTGCCTGCAGACGAGTCCAACCTGCTTTCCCCGTTTAATGCATCCATGGTAGGGAGCGGGGACAGTCTTATATCTGGTGCTGATTTGTCAGGCGGCCGAACGCTGGCGGCACGGCAAAGAAATGTTGAATTGAAGCAACGTCAACTCGATCAGAAGAAAAACGATCTTAACAATTTTATGCGCAAAATGAGCCGTGAAATGGCTTTGGAGGAAGAAGCCTATCGTTTTGAGATTGAAAAAATCATTCTGGCGACGCTGATCGACCTTGATAATGAGATTGCTGATTTAAAAGAACAAACCGTTATCGGTTTCTCAGCCGGTAATGTAGCTGACCAGCTTGCCTTTTTTGGGCGCAACCAATTGGCGCAGTATGACCAATTCGTCGATTTACAAGAAAGCTTTCTGTTTGTCGGGTCAAGTATGTCCACCGGAATGTCCGTGGCGCGGCGTGAAGAGTTACAAAAGGTTATTGCCGGGCGCGAGATGAGCATTAATTTTTCAGGACTGTCATTGCCTGTTGCGCTGGAGTCGCTCGCTAAATCAGCCAAGATGTCGGTCTATCTTTCACCGGCCTTAAAGGCCAGCCAACAACCTGTTTTTTTGAATGTTCAGAGGGCAGAAACCGTCGATATCTTTGATATTCTCATCGATAATTACGATATTGCAATGGCCTATGACATCAGCATGTCGGTGGCACGCTTCTTTACCAAGGATGAGTTTGAGGCGCATATGCGTGATGCTATTGCTGCTGCAACAGCCCATAATAAAGTCGCAAAAATTCATCGTGACAAAGCGAAAGCCGTGAAGCAAAGGGCTGAGCTGTTTGCCTTTTACGAAAAATACTTCAAACGTGTTGGCGAAGATGCCCGGCTTGAAAGTATTGAGTCAATTCTGACTATGGATGATCAACTCACCAGCGGCATGTCTTCAACACTTATACAAATTAAGGAAGTCGCCTTTAACAGCCAGGCCGATATATCTGCCAAAAGGGCAACCTATGAAGCTGATTTGAGACGATTGGAGAATGAGGTTTTTATTCTTGAAGGTCAGATGGATGTCATTAACGCCTCTTTGAAACGTGCAGAAGCGCAAATGAACGATGAAACAATGTTGTCGGGGACGTTGGCACATTCAGCAAATCATGAAGCCGAACTGGCTCTGCTGAATGACCCGCTTTTCTCACAGGCGACTGTTGTTAAAGATGCATCGCTTGGAACAAGCGAGCCGGTCTTCACAGATAGATTTACTATTTATTATCAAGAGGCAGAGGGCATTAAGACCTCTCTCGACTCGTATTTTGAACAACTTTACCCCGAAGAAAATCCGGTGATTATTCAAGCCGAGGCTGTAGGCATGCCATCTGAGGGTGCAGCAGGTGCAGATAGCGCGACTGATGCGTCCTCTCCCCTTCTTGCCGAGTTGACCAATGAACCTCAACTTCTGACCGATGCCGATTTTAGACCGCCTAAAATTAGTACAGATAAAACGGCTGTCGTGTTTACAGGTCTGAAGCCAGACTCTGATCTTGCTAAGCGTCTGATTGAAGATCTCGACATTCCTGCCAAACAGGTTCTGGTTGAGGTCTTTATGGTGAATGTAACAAGTAACTGGCAACGTAAGTTGGAAAACAGCATAAATGCTATTCCAAATTTTACCGGGACAACCACGACGATGGATTTTGTTTCCAATCTATCTCGTCAAAGTTTGAACAATTCAATGGTTTTGAACCAACCTGAAGGGGATTTATCTGCTACGATTAATTTCATGGAAGAAAATAATATCGGCCGAACAGTATCCTCACCGACAGTACTAGCTAAAGACAGCGTGCCGGCTACAATCACAAGATCTGTTACCCGCTTCAGGGAAATTATCCGTCAAGAGCCCACCGGTGAAACCAACAGTGTTACAGGCACACCTATTTTCACGAGTGTCACTGAATATGAACCTGTGGAAGCCAGTCTTAACTTGACCGTCACGCCAACAATTAATGTTCTTAATGACCATGTAACAATTGAAATTAATTTTGAAGATAGCAGTTTCCTTGGCGAGGATGCCAATAGCCCGCAATTGTCCAATAATATTTCCACGAGCATGGATGCTGCACCCGGTGATGTGATTGTGCTGGCGGGGCTATACAAAGAAAGCAATCAAAGTAATCGCGAGTCGTTACCTGGTCTCAGCGGAATGCGTTGGCTTGGACCTTTATTTGGCGGTTCTGAGGATGATTTATTCCAATCTGATGAGATGGTGATTTTCCTTGCGCCAACTGTCATTACCCCCAGAACCGGTGTGACACCGCCTAATGCAGTCCGCTGAACTTAAAATTGATGAAGCCGGATTTTCCGTCGTCGAGGTTGCCGTTGCGCTCACTTTGATGGCGATTGCTGTTATCGGCGTCATGTCTCTTCTTGGTGCGAGTACCACCGAATTTTATAGAAGTCAGTCCCGTAGCAAAGTTGAAATGGTTGCCAATGGGCTCTTGGATGAGTTGGCAATTCGACATGCGAATGGTGACTCCATTGCAAGCATGTCTATTGATGATTGGTCGAGCTATCTGACAAGTAATGATCTCAGCACAGTGAATGCCACGATTGATATTTCCGATAAAACCGGCTTATCGGATTACAGTATAACGTCGACTTCGCTAACTGATAATTACCTGATAGTTGTCGGTGGCATTGGTATACCTGAAACGGGTGATATTTTCTTGATTGAAGATAATGCCGTAAATTGCCGTGTTGCCAGCTATGAGGTGACGGGGTTGGGCAAACAGGTCGGGTTTGGTGACAGTTGTGATATTTCCGGTTTGTCACCAATCGGTAAGAATCTTCTTTTTGCGGATTATAAAGCTACGATTAACCTCACAGCACGCGGTGTAGGGACGGTCTCCAAAACAAGACAGTTCTTTTCAAGCTGGAAAAGTGATTAAAAGCGTCTGGTTCGCTCCAGACTGAATACGCCATCATCTGTTGCATCAAAAGACCATTCCGCCATGAAACGTTTCACACGACTGCCACGAAGGGCACAACCATAAATACCAAATTTGCGTGGTGTTGATCCGGCTGATAAATCGCGGATGAAAAACCTACTATCGATTTTGTTATAACTTAATCGCGAGCCTGCCAAATAATTGGTTGCAGTTGAAGCGTCGAATTCCGGAATACCGTTCAGACATTTTGTACGATCCGTAGACAAGTCGGAATCACTAATACCTGCGGGTAAGGTAAAGCCTGTCTCATTGGCATCCAGTTCATCCGCCAGCGACCCCATTCTGCGCATACCAAGCTCTAGTGCCTCTCCGGCCCGAACTGACAGAGATTGATCTTGCAACGATAAAGAGCGCAATTTGGAGAACTGCGTAATTCTGGAATTTAAGGCTGTCAGGGTCATGGTTGCTACCGCAATAAAAGCAATCGCAATTAAGGTGATGTAACCATTCTGCGCCTTAACATTTGTTGACTTATATTTCTCTGATGTATTCATGATAATTACGGTGTTACCAGCAAGGCTATGAGCGGAACTTTATAGTCACGATTGAGAGTTGCGTCGTCACGGCTTCCGCGCACATTTTTTGAGAGGCTAAGTGACATATTGAGTATGTTTTTTTCAGGGCCACTATCAATCAGTGAGAAAATAATTTGTGAGAATACCGGCTCGCTGACATTGCCCCATTCGACTGTGTTGTCAGTTACGCAATCGGTGTCACTCACTTTACGTTGTAAAACCCCGCCCTCTGAGGTTGATTGTAATCTAAACTCAGTAAAAACCCTGTCGCCGTCAATTGTTTCTCCACAAAACTGAACATGATTGGACTGCACAAGATTGATTGCGGTACTTCTGGTAATAGTCGGGTTGAGGGAGTTCGCTGAAACATAACCGGCCTGCGTGGCTGATCGTGCAATGGCATCATGTGCCAATACCGCTTGTTCATCGAGTAGGGTTTGCACAGTAATACGAGCAACCCGCATATTCATATTATTACCCATGGAAAATAAGGCAGTGCTGATAACGCCAATAATAACAATGACAGTTAGAAGCTCTATGAGACTGAAGCCTTTATCGCCAAGATGCGGACCCATCATTCCGGGCACACGGTCAGGTTGATGAAACATCATCCGAGGTCTCTTGAAAACTCTCGACTTTTAAGGAGATAAATTTCAGTGGCGATCAGGCCTGCATCGTGCAATTCGCGAAGGGCCACGAGTTTGCGTTCAATCTCAACCAACTCATCTTCTGTGAGATTTGTTTTTGGGCTTCCACTTGTAGACACATCATTTACATCCCCCCCGTTGGGAGTCTCTGTTGCTTGTTCAGAGGGCTGGTTATTGGATGCAGATTTTGAAAATAGGCCTCTTTTTGGCGGAGGGGTAACAGTTCCCGGTCGTGGGATACTTAATTCCTCCAGCAAACTGTTGTCGTCGTCTTGTGCGGCTTCATTGCTTGTAGAGATTGCAGGTGTCAACGTATCGTCAATGGTTAGAACAACATCTTCAGGTTTATTTGCATTTTCCATATCATTCATGAAGCCAGGCAGGACGGCAGGATTGACATTGGTTTCAGATTGGGTGCTGTTTAAAATAGCGGGTTGGCCTTTTCTGGCTTCCTTTTTCCCTTTACCGGAAAAAATCACTCGGAAAACAAGAAATGCAATCAAAGCAATAAACAGACAGCCGACGCCAATCCATAATGGTGGATTTTTATCGAATGTCCTGAAAAGTATTTCCAGTATTTTTTCAAAATCGAGTTGCATATCAGGATCGCTGACTAGGTTTAAATACTATATACGATTGCCGACTGATTCTAAAACGCGGATTGATAGATATCAACCGAAGCTCAGTTCTAGTTATCCAGAACAAAAAGCTGATTATCCGCGGCAACAAAAGAGTTCTTAAATACACGTTGAGCCTTTTTTTCAATTTCGTCAAGTTGGACATCTGATCTGGAGGGGTCATGGTGATAAATAGCAAGGTTTTTGACCTCTGCGGCCTGCGCCAGACGAATGGCCTCTTGCCAAGTTGAATGACCAAAGCCCTTTTTATCCATAAATTCATCGTCATCATAAGTGCAATCATAGAGCATTAAATCTGCTGTCTGACTAAATTCAACCAGTCTTGAGTTTAATGCTCCAGGTTCATGTTCCGTGTCGGTAGCATAGACAACATCCATGCCGCCAATGTGGGTACGATAAGCGTGAGCACCACCGGGATGCGGTATTGGACATGTCTCTAATTTAAGGTCGCCCAAATCAATTTGCGTCGTTGAGGCATGGCTATGGAAATACAACTCAGCCTCAAAAACATCCGACTGTATCGGAAAAAATGGCTCAGCCATGAATTTATCAAGAATTGGTTCAAACCCATCCGGCGCATCTTCGATTATTGTATGAAAATGCACTGCACACCCCGCCTGAAATAAAGGGGCAAAGAAAGGTATGCCTATCAGGTGATCAAGGTGAAAATGACTGAGGCATATATGAAAGTCCCGCCCTGTAATCTCCGTTAGGCTTTCACTGAAAGCATGGAGACCTGTGCCGGCATCTATAATGACAAATTGCCCATTTTCTCGTGAGGTCCCGATTTCCACACAACTTGTATTACCCCCATATTTGACATGAGCGGCGCCATTCACAGGCAGTGAGCCACGTGTCCCCCAGAATTTGACGATAGGTTGTTGAGTTGTCACCACTTCTTACCCCGTTACTTATTTGTGGCTACGTACACACCGTTCCAGTGTTCTCCAGGCGGGTAATGCCTGAAGTTATCAATACGTGTACTATAGGTTCTGTAGATTTTTTTCAATTCTGGAAAAACGGCTTCTAACCGATTTAACAGGTCCAATGCTAGCCCCCAGTCCTGACCCTGATAAGCGTCGAGCATGCGCTCATGCATGGCCTTACCGGATATAAAATCCTCCTCAGTGGCCTTGTCGGCATCTCCCATCAAAACATAGATGCGTTCTGGCTCTTCTTTACCTTTTAAAGCAATCAAATCTATTTCAAGCATAGCTAGGTCGCTGGCTGCTTTTGCTGTTTGAGCGCCAAGCAAAATATCTACACCATAAAACTTTGTTTGGCCTTCCAGTCTGGCAGCTATATTCACTGCATCGCCCAATGCGGAGTAATTAAACCTTTGATCGGAGCCAATATTGCCGACAAGAGTTTCTCCAGTATTTAGCCCAATCCCCATAGCTAATTCACTGCTCCAAGCGCCTTGAAGTTCAGGGTCATTTTTTAAAGAATGATTGAGCTGTTTAATTGCCTTTTGCATATCTAGTGCCGCAAGGCAGGCGAGGCGTTCGTGGTTCTCTAAATCTGTAGGCGCATTCCAGAATGCCATGATGCAGTCACCAATATATTTGTCGATGGTGCCCTGACGATTATAAATCAAACCTGACATAGTTGTCAGAAACCGATTGATAAGATGAGTGAGAAGTTGAGGTGTCTCGGATAGACCCTCTGAAATGCTTGTAAAGTCCCTGATATCCGTAAACATTACGGTTAATGGTTTCACAACGCCCCCGAGTTGAAGGTCTTTAGGGTTTTTAGCAATCACCTCGACCAGTTCGGGCGCAAGATATTGACCAAAAGCATTCCGAACACCGCGTCGCTCATCTTCATTACGGATATAACGTAATACGCCTGCAGTGAGCAATGTTGCTCCGGTAATGAAGATGGGATTGGCGGGGTCAACAAGCATCATTTTTTCGGTATAGGACCACCAAGAAAACCCAACACCGCCTAAGGAGGTTAAAAACCACAGTAAGACAGGAACAACGAGACCGACAAATTCCACCAGAAAAATAATAATAAGACCCACTGAGAAGGCGAGGGCAATTTCAATGAATTTAAGCAATAGTGGGCGGGTGAGGAATTTGCCGTCGACAATCTGCTGAATAGCCTGCAAGTGGATTTCTACACCGGGGGTCACTGGATCAATCGGTGTTGCGCGATTATCCAACAAACCGGCGGCACTACTGCCAATAATACCAATTTTGCCGGACATGAGGAGGGGGTCAAAATCACGGTTGACTACTTTCCATGCCGGTATCCTATTAATATTTTCACGTTCGGCAAAATAGAGACGCATCGATCCGTCAGCTTCTACCGGCACGATAAATTGCCCGACTTTAAGACGGGATAAACCCGCACCGGAGGAAAAGCCTGCCTCGCTCTTTACACCCGTTGTTTTTACAATAAGGGACTGGGCGCCTTGAGCAACTCTTAAGAGTTCAATCGCCAGCGCCGGGAAAAGTTGTTGGTTATGTCGTAAAACCGTAAAGGTTGTTCTGATCAAGCCGTCACTGTCTATTTTAGCATTAATTAGACCGACACCTGTAGCTGCTTCATGAAATGCGTCGAGATTGCTGATGGCTGCGGTGCTTTCAGGGACAAAAAGCAATGGGTCGACGAGTTCCATATTGGTTTTTTGTATGGCAAAGCCTGCCTTTGCTTTGGGAATGGGTCGCCCGTCATCGGTAAAAGCCATGGATAAAACCGTGTTGCTGTTGCGAAGCGCTTTTGCAAGCGACGCATCAGGGTCGACAATGGTTTTCATAATATCTTTTTCAAGCATATCCCAGTTGAGACTTTTTTGTGCATTGTCCGTCATCATTTCGAGAGATTTCCAGTTCGCCAAAACCTCTGATGGGCTATTGCGGTCGGGTTCGGCAAACATCACATCTACACCAATCGCAGCAGCGCCCGACGCTGAGGCAGAAGTGATAATGTCTGAAAAAATTTGGCGTGGCCAAGGAAACTGGCCGAGAAGTTCAAGGCTTTTTTCGTCTATATCTATTATGAAGACAGGATTGTTTTCGACTTTTCTTGGGTGGAGGCGATTATATTGATCAAACACTGCATTTTGCAAAGCTTCCATAGGACGGGGTAGTCCCCAGACCAGACCAGTCACCATAATTAGGACAGACAGGGGGAGAACCCAACTGACCATTTTGGTGATCTTGAGAAAACTAAGCAACCTGACAAACATTTAATTAATACCTGTAAAAACAACTGGTCAGCAGACCAATATGACAGCCCTTGAGCAAATTTGAAAATACTTTATGCCCAGGGATGTTTTTTTGTTTTGTTCTCACTGTTGGTCTGACTTTTTGAGGGTTTTTCCCTTGGTGTTCGGGGCATGGATGGCACATGAAGTGCCTTTGCCAATTCTTTTGATTGCACGCGATCAATTCTAAAGGCTTTTGAGTGTGGCTTGTCGAAAAGCGGCACATGCGCTTGCTTGAAAAAGGGAATAAGAACAATACCGGCAACAAATCCGCCAATATGGGCAACATATGCCACGCCACTATCAACTTGTCCGAGATTAAGGAACTGTAAGCCAATCCAACCGCCCAGCACTAGAAACGCTGGCACATTAACGGTACGGAAAAAAACGAAAAACCCTACAAGGCAGATGATATTGGCCCGTGGATGTAAAATCAGATAGGCGCCGAGCATACCGGCAATCGCCCCGCTGGCACCAATCATGGGTACCATTGAATTTGGGTCGACTAGACTTTGTGCAAATGCAGCCGCAACACCACAGCATACATAAAGGGTAATATAACGAAATTTTGAACCGACACAGTCTTCAATATTGTCACCAAAAATCCAAAGATAAAGCATATTACCGAGCAAATGCATAATCCCGCCATGAAGAAACATTGACGTCAGCACAGTTGCCCAAGAAGGTACAATTTGATACTCGAAAGGGAGATAGTTTTGTCCAAACAAAACCGCGGGGGTAACACCTAAACCCTGAATAAGCACTTCATTATAGCCGCCTTGAGATAGTTGAAACAAAAATACAAAGCAACATAAGGCAATAATAACCCAGTTCACCCAAGGGGTTTTTGAGGTGGGATTATCGTCTCTCAATGGGAAAAAAAACATGTTATCAATCCTGGCAATTATGATTATTGCCTATTGTGGTTAACATAATCACATGTCATTTGTTAGGCATAGAGTCTGAAATATTTTTAAAGCTAGTATGGATAAATAAGGGAAACCCGGAGTTAATCATGAGCGAAGAAGTAATCACCCAAGTTGAAAACGGTATTTTGACTGTTACCCTTAATCGACCCCAAGCAAGAAATGCAATTAATCGTGCCGCATCCGAAAAAATTGGTGCTGCAATGGTGGAGCTGGATGAAAATCCAGATATTCGTGTGGGCATCCTTACCGGCGCAGGTGGTACATTTTGTTCGGGTATGGATTTGAAAGCTTTTGTCAGCGGGGAGTCCCCTTCATTAGAGGGCAAAGGTTTTGCAGGCTTGGTCGAGTCGCCGCCGGAAAAACCTTTAATCGCAGCGGTCGAAGGCTATGCGCTTGCGGGTGGATTTGAGATTGCTCTTGCCTGTGATTTAATTATCGCTTCGAAAAGCTCGCAATTTGGTGTGCCTGAAGTGAAGAGAGGGCTTGTTGCTGCTGGGGGCGGTCTGCTTCGCTTACCCACACAGACATTTCACCGACTGGCGATGGAGCTTGCCTTAACAGGTGACTTTATTGACAGTGATCGCGCATACCAGACTGGGCTGGTTAATCATGTGGTTGAGGATGGTAAGGCGCTTGAGGCAGCGATTGAAATGGCAGAAAAGATCTGTGCAAATGGCCCGCTTGCCGTTGCCGCGAGTAAGAAAATCGTTAACTGTGCGCGGGACTGGTCTAATGAAGAAATGTTCCAAAAAGAAAAAGTTCTGTCGACACCTATTCTGAAAAGTGAAGATGCGATTGAAGGAGCGACTGCATTTGCCGAAAAAAGAGCCCCACAATGGAAGGGTAAATAAACTTCTACTCTGTCGTGTTCTTTTCACCGACAGCCGTAATAATTAACTGGTCGGGCTTCAAAAGCCGGCGTGCAACGCGCCTGACATCTTCAAGTGTGATAGCTTCAATATAACTATTGCGTTTATCAAAATGCGATGGTGGCAAATCGAAAAATTGAGCTGTTAACATTTTTGAGGCAATTTTTTTACCACTGTCAAAGCCAAGCGCATAACTTCCAATGATATAATTTTTTGCATTTTCAAGTTCGGTTTCGCTTGGGCCATTTTCACGCATACGCTTTAATTCAGTGCGTAACACAGACAGCGCTTCTTCAACATTTTTATGGCTTGTTCCCATTCGCCCCATCCAAACTGGCAGTGAGCCTGTTTCATTAAGATAGCTATAGACGCTGTAAACGAGGCCACGTTTTTCTCTAATTTCAGTCATGAGGCGTGCTGAAAACCCACCACCGCCAAGAATATGATTCACGACAAGTGCTGTGTAATAATCGGGGTCCTCAAAGGAGATGCCGATATGCCCAAATATAATTTCGGTTTGAGGACCGGGAAATTCAACAAATACAAAGTCTTCATCCAAGGGGGCGAATGGGTCGATTTGTTGGGTAGTATTTTGGACCGGCAATTCGGCGAAAATCTTATCTATTTGAGACAGTAAATCCGTTTCCTCAATATCACCTACAACAGATATTATCAGATTATCCTGCGCAAATAGTTGTCGGTGCGCTTTGCGCAACATATCCGGCGTAACTTTTTGGGTAAATTCCGGAGAACCCCGCACAGCATTACCATATGCATGCCCTTGCAAGGCATTTTGCCACCATGTTTCTGACGCAATGGTGCCACTGTCGGAGGCACTCCTGCGATGCCCTGCCATCAACGCTTGGCGCATTCTTTCCAGAGGCGCGGGGTCAAAGCGCGGTTGGTTGACTGCAAGGGCTAGCAGAGAGAAAGCTTCATCTTTATGTTTCGATAAAGTCCGTAGTGAACCGCTAAAATTGTCTTTCTCTGCAGAAAATGAAAGCTTAATGCCATAATCTTCTTTTCGGGTCTGGAAGGCTTTAGAGTTGAGGTCTCCAGCACCTTCATCCAGCATGGTCGATAAAAAATTGATTAGCCCAGGTTCAAAATTTGCGGCACCGCCGTGCCACAAGAATCTCACTTGTATGATGGGCAGGTTTGTATCTTTTACAAACCACAGTTTTATTCCTTTGGGGCTGGTGAGTTGACGTATTTCAAGCGCATCGGCGGATGATGAAAAAGACCCTGCAGCAAATGCCATTAGAATACAGAACCCGGCAATCATTTTTACGAGATATCGCTTCATGATATTGGCGTCTCTGCTTTTTGAGTATCTGCTTTTTGAGTATCTTGTTTTGTTTTATTTGAAGTGTCCACAGGTGGGGTTAGTATTCCTGTTATGCTTTGGCTTGCATCAAGATATAAATTTGCAGCCTTCAAAATATCATCGACTGAAACAGCCTCAATATCTTTTGTCCAGCGCCCGACATCTTCAACCGTTAGGCCAATTGAGATTAAAGAACCATAAATCCGTGCCTGGGCAAATTGACTGTCCCGCGCGTAAAGAGTGTCGGCAAGAATTTTGGTCTTGGCGCGTTCAAGTTCCTGACGTGTTACCTGTTGAGTTTTAAGTTTTTTGATTTCAGCATCCAAAAGCGCAATATTGTCATCTATATGGGTTGTGTCGCTGGGTGATATATACACAACGGCCTCCCCCTGCGCCCGGCGCATTGTGTCCGCCCAGCCCCCGACGCCTACTGCAATTTTCTCATTTACAATGAGGGATTGATATAACCGCCCAGTTGTGCCTGACGATAAAACTTCCATCAGTAACTCAAGAGCTGCAAAAGATTTGGTATCATCCCTGCTCCAAACTGGCAGTCGGTATATGCGTTGTATGACCGGTTGGCGGGTGCGAATATCTTGCATATAAATTGCTTCAGGAGAGGATAAGATATCCGCTTCTACAAGCTGATTTTTCGGCATATTCGCTGGCGGGATGACGCCATAATAACGTGCTGCGAGTTTTTTAACTTCAGGCATATCTGCATCGCCAGCAACAATCAAAATAGCATTATCTGGTGCGTAAAAGCGTTTGTAGAACCTCTTGGCATCTTCCACGCTCAACCTTTCAATTTCTTGGCGCCAGCCGATAATCGGGCGGGAATAGGGATGTGGCATGTGCAAGACATGACGCAATTTTTCTCCCAGTAGAGCTGCCGGATTGGAGTCGGTGCGGGATGCGCGTTCTTCCAACACAACATCACGTTCAGATAAAGCCTGTTCCTCAACAAATACTAAATTCGCCATGCGGTCAGCTTCTAGTTTCATGACCTCTTCCAAGCTGTCAGCTGAGATGCGCTGGAAATAGGCTGTGTAGTCATGAGCTGTAAAAGCGTTTTCACTACCGCCCATCATGGCTATTTTCTCTGAAAACTCTCCCGGTGCGAGGGTCTGCGTACCTTTAAACATTAAATGTTCGAAGTAATGGGCGATACCTGATTTCCCCTTAGGGTCATCAATTCCACCAGCTTTGTACCAGACCATATGTGTTATGACCGGCGCTCTTTTGTCGGTGATAACAACAATCTCAAGCCCGTTTGGTAGGCGGTCTGTTTTTATATTTTGAGAGGTATCCGTAGATTGCGTGCAAGCTGAAAGAGCTATGCTCACCATCGCAAGCAGAAAATAAAAGCGGCGTCTAGAAGACCGAAAAGACGACCGGAAAAACATCACGAAATCCAGCTTATTCTCCGGTCGTATTTAAAATTAGATTTTCCGTAACAGCTTGCTCTTTGCTGATAATAGTATTGCCGTCATTTTGGATTTTTGAACGGACATTGTTTTGGCTTGGATCAGAGCCTATGCGGTCAAGAATTTCTTTCTCGCTGTCTGAGGCAATTTCTGAAATGTCGACTTCTCTACCGGTCAATATTTGTTCGGCCTCAACACGCGTGCTGGTGCGGGCTATTTTACTGCCAGCTTCATTTGGTGGTTTCAAAGAATAATCAGGCGGAATAATCAGCGGTTGTTTTTTCAAAATAGCGAATTCATCCGGGGGATTTTTTTTGTAGGTGAAAGCGTCTGATAGACCGCCGCTACAGGCTGAGACTGTCAGTGTCATACACAAAAGACCGAGGATGTTTTTCCTGCGGTTCATTTTCAAATTCGTCATGCTCACTTTCCTTGTTACCTTGTTAAGCAATTCCATATCAGGTAATGGCACATTAAACACCATTATAATATCTAATTATTCAGGAGATTAGACTCCATCGGGGGTTTTGCCAGACAGGAGAAAACTGTCCAGTAAAATCATTATAACACCTAAACTAATCCAAACATCGGCAAGATTAAAGACATACCAGTAATAGTTTTCGTAATGAAAACTTATGAAGTCAATAACCCCGCCATAAATAACACGATCAATAATATTGCCTATCGCGCCACCAATAATAAGACAATAACCAAGTCGTTCCCATTTTGCTGTTGAACGAACCATTTGTACAAGCAGAAATAGAGTTATGAGGAGGCCCAGAACAGTTAGGGTGATGCGCCCCACCATGCCTGAACTGTCAAAAAGCCCATAGCTGATGCCCGTGTTCCATATCAGGATAAAATCGAGGATTGGTAGAACTTGAATGCGGTCTGTCTCTGAAATTTGCATCAAAACAGTCTGCTTGCTCAATTGGTCGATGAATATGAGCGCCAAGCAAATAATGAGCCCTTTTCTGGCAGATCCCTGCTTTAAGAGAGATTTTAATGAGGTAAGGGCGCCCATGAAGCTATCCGCTTTGGTTATCAAAAGCTGACACAGCTTCAGCATCGCGGGGGCTTAAATCCGGATAAGCCTCAATGCTGCCGACATCGGGTAAGATTTTCCAGCTCCGGCGGCATTTTTGTCCAACGGCTAAAGCCGGAAGCACGCCGACTTCTTTGACATCATCTAGCGTGAAGGCATCTGTGGGCGGTGCTTCATTGCGGATATCAATTTGCGAGGTGATGCAAATATCGGCCATGTTCAAGTCTTGCGTTTTATCATACCAGTCTGCCTTGGGAATAAAAACAATTGGCGCGGCCTCAAGACTGGAGCCAATTCGCTTTTCCTGCCGTTCAATTTCCAGTGCGCCGGTTACTACGCGGCGAATTTTGCGAATGACGTCCCATTTTGCCGCGAGGTCATCATTTTTATAATCTGAAGGAATGTCAGGGAATTGTTGCTCATGAACGGAGCCACGGGTTTCACCAAAACGGCTTTGCCAAACCTCTTCAGTGGTGAAACATAAAATCGGAGCCAGCCAACTTGTCAGGCAGTCAAATGTTATATCCATAATGGTGCGGCAACCGCGTCGTTCGGGGCTGTTGTCGGGGTCGCAATATAATGCATCCTTTCGGATATCGAAATAAAACGCCGATAGTTCCACTGTCATAAAATTAAACAATGTTTGGTAAACACGTCGGAAGTCAAAACCTTCATATCCGGCGCGAACTTCATCGCTGACCTCGCTGAGGCGATGCAGCATATAACGTTCAAGCTCCGGTAAATCTTGCAGGTCACTTTTTTCGGTATCATTGAAACCTGACAGGTTCCCGAGCAGAAAGCGGAAGCAGTTACGCATTTTGCGATAAGCATCTGTATTCGCTTTGATGATTTCCGGCCCGATACGTTGATCTTCACTGTAGTCACAACTGGTGGTCCAGAGCCGGATAATCTCGGCTCCTGATTGGTCAATGACTTTGAGCGGATCGACAGCATTGCCCGTAGATTTGGACATTTTACGACCTTTTTCATCCATGGTGAAACCATGGGTGACTACATTTTTATAGGGAGCGACACCGCGCGTCGCGCAGGACTCGAGCAAGGAGGAATGAAACCAGCCACGATGTTGGTCAGAGCCTTCCAAATAGACATCAGCAGGCCAGTGAAGGTTGTCGCGCTCTTCCAGCACAAAGGCGTGTGTTGTGCCGCTATCAAACCAGACATCAAGAATATCGGTCACTTGCTCGTAATCTGATGCTTGATAGGTGTCACCGAGAAAGACCTGCGGGTCGGTATTGAACCACGCATCTGCACCTTGGGTTTTCACCGCGTCGACAATGCGTTGATTGACGGCTTCATCGCGCAAAATCTCACCCGATTGGCGGTGCATAAACACCGTTAGCGGCACGCCCCAAGCGCGTTGACGCGATAGCACCCAGTCGGGGCGGTTTTCTATCATTGCATGAATTCTGTTGCGCCCGGTTTTAGGGAACCAGTTGACCTCATCAATGGCTTTCAGGGCTTTATCTCGCAGATTATTGTGCTCCATGGACACGAACCATTGCGGTGTGTTTCTGAAAATTAACGGGGCTTTTGACCGCCAGCTATGGGGATACTGGTGACGTAATTTGCCTTTGGCAAAAAGCTTATTAGCTTCAATCAGTGCTGTGATAACTGCGCCATTGGCATCGCCGTTTTTGCCATTTTCATCCAACACTCTTTTGCCGGCAAAAATCGGCACATGGTCAAAATACACGCCTGCTTCATCCACCGTGAAAGGGACTTCTATTTTGTGTTTTAAACCAAGTTCAAAGTCATCCTGACCATGTCCGGGGGCAATATGTACTAGCCCTGTCCCTGTTTCGGCTGTCACGAAATCACCAGCTAGTATTGGCACATCAAAGTCATAGCCCTGTCCGGCAAACGGATGTGCGCAAATCAGGCCCTCTGGTTCAACATCACTTAGGCGTTGGTAATCAGTTATATCGGCGGCGCTCATAGCACGCTCGGCAAGGTCGTCACACAGAATGAGTTTTTCATCCCCGACCTGATACAAGCCGTAATTGAGGGTTTTGGCGCAGGCCATCGCTCGATTGCCGGGAATGGTCCAAGGTGTTGTCGTCCAGATAACAGCCGAAACCCCTTCGGTTAATGCGGGGTCGGCGGCTTGTTTGACTGGAAACTTAACGAAAATTGTTGGTGAGACATGTTCCTCATACTCAACCTCGGCCTCGGCAAGAGCGGTTTTTTCAACCACTGACCACATGACGGGTTTTGAACCACGATATAGCGCGCCATTCATCACGAATTTCTGGAATTCCTGAACAATCACTGCCTCAGCATCAAAGGCCATGGTCGTGTAGGGTTTGTCCCAATCGCCGATAATACCGAGGCGTTGGAATTGCTCCGATTGTATCGCGACCCATTTTTCAGCAAAGCTCCGGCATTCGGCCCGGAATTCAGTGGCGGGGACTTCATCCTTGTTCAGACCCTTGGCGCGATATTGTTCTTCAATTTTCCATTCAATCGGTAACCCGTGACAATCCCATCCCGGGACATATACGGCATTTTTACCTGTCATCTGACGGGAGCGAACAATAATGTCTTTAAGTATTTTATTCAGCGCATGTCCGATATGAATATCGCCATTGGCATAGGGTGGCCCATCATGCAGCACGAATTTTTCTTTATCTTTTGCGGCATCACGCAAACGGTCATAGAGCCCGATTTTTTCCCAATAAGCTAAAATATCTGGCTCACGCTTCGGCAGGCCTGCTTTCATAGGAAAGTCGGTTTGGGGAAGTTTCAGTGTTTCCTTATAGTCTCTTAGATTTTCATTCATGCGGGGTTTTACCAATGCGGTTAGAGGCTTGCAAGCACTTCACGGGCTGATTGAACATCCCGAGCGATTTGTGCCTTAAGTGCGTCAAGGTTGTCAAATTGCTGTTCAGGACGGATAAAGTCAACCAGCCCAACGCTTAATGTGTCGCCATAAATGTCGCCGTCAAAATCAAAAATAAAAACTTCAAGACGCGGGGCTTCGGTTTCAAAACTTGGGCGAATACCAAGATTAGCGACCCCAGTGAATTTTTGTCCGGCAAATGACCCGTTTAGCATCTCAATGGTGACGGCATATACACCGAATAGCGGCAGATGATAATCTTCAAGGGACAGATTTGCTGTTGGAAAATCAATGGTACGGCCTCTCTGATCTCCCTGTTGAACGTCGGCTTCTAAACGCCAGTAGTCGCCAAGAAGGTTCGTGGCCTGAGAGATTTCTCCGCGGGTTAGGCATTCCCTTATCGCGGTTGAGGAATAAGGTCTTTCTCCGGCATTGTCGGGAGACACCGCAGCGATGAATAACACGTCAAAGCCATGCTTATCTCCTGTTGTTTTTAACATGTCTGGTGTCCCAGCACGGTTCTTGCCGAAATGAAAATCATGGCCGATACACACGGCGCGCGCATCAAAACTTTCAATAATGATTTTTTGTATGAAATCTTCTGCCGACATCTCTGCCATGTTTTTATTAAATGTTAATGCCACTATATTGGTTGCGCCATATTTTTCGAGAAGCCGCGCGCGGGTCTCCAGTCGCGTCAGTCTCAAGGAAGGTGCATGGGGGGCAAAATATTGTCGGGGATGTGGGTCAAACACCAGAACCGTGACCTCTGTCTTTGCCTCTCCCTCAATTTCTTGGGCTTTTTCAAGGGCACGCGAAAGCACAGCTTGATGACCTTTATGTACGCCATCAAAATTGCCGATTACCAATACGCCGCCTTTGGCAGTCTCAGGTAGTTGTGAAAGGTCGCGAAACAATCCCATAGGTCACCATATCAGATGTTTCATAAAATAATGCGCATATGAGTCATAGTCTCGCAGAATTGCAGCAACATCTTCAGGGGTTTGCGATTCTTGCGTCAGTGTTTCGCTCAATCCTCCGGTGATGAAAAGCACATCCAAATTAGCTGCATTGGCGCCGGGTATGTCGGTTTTAAAACCGTCACCAATAGCCAAAATACGCGGTTTTTCCATATTGGTCATTTTTTGAAGTCGGGAAAAACCCGTATCATAAATCGGTAAATGCGGCTTGCCGAGCCAGATAACTTCACCGCCATTATCTTCGTAAATTTCTGCCAGTGCACCTGCACAGTAAATTACCTGCTCTCCAATCTGAACAATGCGATCTGGATTGGCACATATCAAAGGTAGATTGTGTTTATGCCAAAGTGCAATCTCGTCTGCATAATCTTCAAGCGTTTCTTCCATGTCATTGCTCATCCCTGTGAGCAAAATGAAATCAGCTTCTTCAGCTGGACCAAATTCAATATCAATGCCGTTTAGCACATCAACGTCTTTAGTTGCGCCGACAAAATAACAAACCTGTCCCTCGGCGCCGCGTTGTGAAAGTATCTCGCGTGCCGCATCACCAGAGGAAAGAATGCCATCATAGGCTGCGCGTGGGCAGTCCATGTGATCAAGGCGGCGTTGGACGGCTTCCGCAGGTCTTGGCGCGTTGGTAAGCAATAGAACAGGGCCTACATTTTCCCGCCAAGCTTGCAGGGCTTCGCCAACGCCGGGAAACAAATTATAGCCGTTATGAATAACGCCCCATACATCACAAAGAAGAGCATCATAATCGGATGCTACAGCCTGTAAGCTCTCTATTTTTATTGGAAGTGATTTTTCTGCTGACATGGCAGGAAATTGCCCCAATCAAGTCGTCAGTTCAAGATGAAAATTGCAGATTTTTTAAAAGCTGATACCTTACTGACAGATTTATTTTTACGGGATTTATAAGAGGGGTAAACAAATGGAATTATTTGATCTATCTGGCAAAACAGCCATCATTACCGGCTCATCGAGAGGAATCGGCGAAGCGATTGCTATGCGGATGGCTGAGCATGGTGCGAATGTTGTTATCTCCAGCCGTAAAGCGGATGCCTGTGATGCTGTCACCGAGGCGATTAATAGTAAGTATCCGGGGCGCGCCAAAACCATAGCCGCCCATATTGGCGATAAAGATGCCTTACAAAATCTCGTTGATGAAACTGAAAAAGCATTCGGGCAGATCGATATTCTAGTGTGTAATGCAGCGGTGAATCCTTATTTTGGCCCTTCTGCAGATTGTCCTGATGACGCTTTTGACCGTGTGATGGAGTGTAATGTGAAATCCAATCACTGGCTGATGAACATGGTTATTCCCGGCATGAAGGAACGCAAAGACGGCGCGATTATTGTTATTTCCTCAATCGCTGGTCAAATGGGTCAGCCAACTCTTGGCGTTTATGGCCTGTCAAAGGCGGCAGACTCTGCGCTGGCGCGTAATATGGCAGTTGAACATGGTGTGGATAATATTCGAACCAATGCTATCGCGCCGGGGCTTATTAAAACTTATTTCGCGAAAGCGCTCTGGGATAATCCCGAAATTCTGGAAGTGGCAACGTCTACAACACCAATGAAACGTATTGGTTCACCAGATGAAATAGCCGGCGCGGCAGTATTTCTGGCCTCACCTGCCGGTTCATATGTGAACGGTCAGACCTTAACGATAGATGGCGGACAGGTCATTAACGGATTTTAGATAAAAAAAGGGCCGCATATAGCGGCCCTTTTAAAAGTCTTTAAGTAGACAGCTTACATCATGCCGCCCATACCACCCATGCCGCCCATATCAGGCATTGCAGGGCCCGCGCCTTTTGGCTCAGGCTTATCAGCGACCATAGCTTCTGTCGTGATAAGAAGACCGGCAACAGATGCCGCATCTCTCAGAGCAGTAGAAACCACTTTGGTCGGGTCGATGATACCGGCAGCGACCAGATCGATATAGACTTCGTTCTGGGCGTCAAAGCCGAGCTTACCTTTGGACTCGAGAACTTTACCGACCACGATAGAGCCTTCAACACCGGCATTTTCAGAAATCTGACGGATAGGAGCTTCTAAAGCACGACGGACAATTTTGATACCTGCCTGAATGTCGGCATTATCATCTTCAAGTTTGTCGATTTGCATAGCCGCAAGAAGCAGAGCTGTACCGCCACCAGGGACAATACCGCTTTCAACCGCCGCACGAGTTGCGTTTAACGCATCATCAACACGGTCTTTGCGTTCTTTCACTTCAACTTCTGTTGAACCACCGACTTTAATCACGGCAACACCGCCAGCCAATTTGGCAAGACGTTCTTGAAGTTTTTCGCGGTCATAGTCTGAGCTTGTAGCTTCGATTTGTGACCGGATTTGAGCAACACGACCCTCAATGTCTTTTTTCTTGCCGCTACCATCGACGATTGTTGTTTCGTCTTTTGTGATAGAAACACGCTTGGATGTGCCGAGCATATCCAAGGTGACATTTTCAAGTTTAATGCCGAGGTCTTCAGAAATAACTTGTCCGCCGGTTAGAATGGCAATGTCTTCAAGCATGGCTTTACGACGATCACCAAAACCTGGGGCTTTTACTGCAGCAATTTTCAGACCACCGCGAAGCTTGTTAACCACAAGTGTTGCAAGTGCTTCACCTTCAATGTCTTCCGCAATAATCAGAAGTGGGCGTGATGATTGCACGACGCTTTCGAGAATTGGGAGCATTGGCTGAAGGTTTGTTAGTTTTGACTCGTGCAACAGGATAAGCGGGTCATCCAGTTCGGTAGTCATTTTGTCAGCATTTGTGATGAAGTAAGGAGACAGGTAACCGCGGTCAAACTGCATGCCTTCAACAACATCAAGCTCACTGTCGAGACCTTTTGCTTCTTCAACAGTGATAACGCCTTCATTGCCAACCTTTTGCATGGCTTCGGCAATCATGTTACCGATAGAAACCTCACCATTGGCAGAAATAGTGCCAACCTGTGCGATTTCTTCATTACTTTTTACTTTCTTGGAACGCTTCTCCAAATCACCAAGTGCAACTTTGACAGCTTTGTCGATACCGCGCTTGAGATCCATTGGGTTCATTCCGGCAGCAACTGATTTAGCGCCTTCGCGAACAATTGCCTGAGTGAGTACGGTTGCCGTGGTTGTTCCGTCACCGGCCTCATCATTGGTGCGTGAAGCGACTTCACGAACCATTTGTGCGCCCATATTTTCGAACTTATCTTCAAGTTCAATTTCTTTTGCGACGGATACACCGTCTTTCGTTGTGCGTGGTGCGCCAAATGACTTATCCAAAACAACGTTACGTCCTTTTGGGCCAAGTGTGACTTTGACGGCATCAGCGAGAATATCTACGCCTGCAATCATTTTTTCGCGGGCTTCAGAACCAAATTTGACTTCTTTTGCCATTGTGAGTTTCTCCGTTTGTATACTGTGTTTTTTAAAACAGGGTTTTTAAACTGTTCAGTCGATAATGCCGAGGATGTCGGACTCTTTCATAATCAGAAGTTCTTCACCATCAATAGTGACTTCATTTCCTGACCATTTACCAAAAAGAACTTTATCTTTGGGCTTCACATCAAGCGGTGTAATTTTACCGTCTTCGGTTCTGATACCAGTACCGACAGCGACAATGACGCCTTGTGATGGTTTTTCTTGCGCGGAATCGGGGATGATAATCCCGCCCGCAGTTTTGGAATCCTCGTCCATACGACGAACCAATACGCGATCATGCATTGGGCGAAATGCCATTTTTCTTCCTCCTCATCTTGGAATAAGTTTGTATTTCTCTTGTCATTACCCGTCTCATAAAAGTCGGGCTTCTGAAACAAGTCAGAGATAAGAGCCTGCTTCGATAGTTTCAAGAGGTAAAAATAAAAAAACTGCATTTAATTTTATATTTCAATTTTTTAAATGGTCTAACTTTGTTGATATTAACCCCATTGTTTGAAATTTGCTTATGCGTCACTGGGTAGGTTAGTGGTTTTCAGTCATTGAGGGGCCAAACCTATCTGCCGATTCAATGGTGCGCCCTGAAACACCATCAAGCCGGGGTCTTTAAAATAAAACTGAAGATCCCGGTTTTATTTTTGCGTTTTGTGGAGCGTGTGGAACATGAGGAACGTGTGGAACGTTAAACCAGCCGACCCAATAAGCGCTCCAGCATTTCACATCGCTGAAAATACAGAAAATCAGGTTTTGACACTTCCCCAATCGCAAAAAGCCGATTGCCTATCATATCATCCATAAATGCCGCCTGTTGGTTGGCCGGTAATACAAAAGTGTAGGACGACCCTTGATCTGTTGACCCGGTGAACATATCAACCAGTTTTGCCCCATAATTTATCTGTAGCTGTTCAATATCCTGCTGTCGTATCACTGGCGATGCCATGCCGGGTGAAGACCTGAGTGAGACTTTGATTTGTTTTTTTGCAATCTGGTAAGCCTCCAGACGTGTCAGTATAAATTTTGCGGCTGCGCGTGTCTTATCTGACCAGTCTGCCTTCAAGGATGCTGCCAGTTGAGCTTCACTCTTGAGAATGACCCCATCTTCAGGGATACGCAGGTTATTTGCCGCCAAAGTTGCACCAGTTGAGGTAATGTCAACAATCGCCTCAGCCGCACCAGAGCCGGGGGCGCCCTCGGTTGCGCCAAAACTTTGCACGAGTTCGCAGTCATCAGCGCCGTGCCGCGCAAAGAAATCGGTTGTGAGATGAGTGTATTTCGTTGCCACACGCAAGCGTCGCCCGTGCCGGGCTCTAAATTCGGCGGCGACATCGGCAAGGTCGTTCATGGTCGTGACATCAACCCATCCATCAGGTATCGCAACAACGACATCGGCGTGCCCGAAACCAAGCGGACTGACCAGATGAATGGCACTGTTGAAATCGGCGATTTCCTCGCGCAGTAAATCTTCGCCCGTAATGCCCATATGCGCCGAACCTTCCGCTAGCCGTGCGGCGATGTCTCCGGCAGACACATATTCTACCCTTACACTATCAATGCCAGCCATCTCCCCCTGATAGCCACGGGCGCCGTCGCGTATTAGGGGCAAGCCCGCTTTAGAAAAAATCTCGGCAGACTTCTCCTCAAGCCGGCCTTTGGATGGGACGGCAAGGATAAAGGTTTTGAGGTCTTGGGGTTCATCTTTCAAATCAATTGGCATTATATTGCCTCCTGCAGTCGCTCAAGCGCGATGGCTCCGCCAATGGCAGGAATGGGACTTTCTGCGCCGAGACTGTGCAGTAAATCATCATATCGCCCACCTGAAGCAATGACCTGCTTTTCCTGTAATGCAGGCACATGAATTTCAAAAAATAAGCCGGTATAGTAAGCCATTTTCTGACCCAGATTAGGGGCATAGACGAGTTGATCCTCCCGGCAGCCCATCTTCAGCGCCGGTTCAATAAGAGGACGCGCAAAATCAGGCAGATTTGCGCAGCCGTCTGATTGTTTCTCTAAATCGGCGCGCATACGGTGTAATTCCTTCAAATCAGACGCGGTGTTCTGGCTTTCTTGTTGCTTGCGTTCCAGACGCGCAAAGATTTCGGCACCTGAACGCCCGATAATATTATCCGTTGCCTCAAAATTCATGCGTACCGGGTTTGGCGGGGGTGCTGTATTTTGTGAAAGCGTCGTGAGCGTTTGTTGAATGACTTCCAAGCTGTCGCTTTGCATCAATCGTCTTTTTAATTGGTTTTTAAAGGCATCGGAAAAGGCATAATCATCAACCCTATCTGCCAGATAAGACATATCATTAAAGACGATTTGAAATCCGCTAACTCCGCTGGCAAGTATGGTTTTTAATATTTGTTCAAAAACCTCAGCTTCATTTGCTTGCTGGTGAGGCTTACCATCTGTTGCTTCGCCGATAATCTCGATACCGAGCTGGGTGAATTCTTCGGGCTTGCCACTGCCGCGGGGTTGATAGCGGAATGCTGTTCCCTGATAGCAATAACGTTTTTCACCATCCCTGCCGCGCTTTAAATGTTCGAGGGCTGTTGGGATGGTTAAATCCGGCCTCAAACATAATGGGTCACCTGCCGCGTCGGTAAATGTAAAAAGACGACGTTGCATTTCCGGCCCCATCCTATCGACAAATGGTGAGGAAGGCTGGAGTATGGAAGGTGTAACGGGTTCATAACCATCTTCAATAAGGTTTGCCAAAAAGCCCATAGCTTCGGTTTCTTTGGTATTGTTTTTCTGAATTCCGGTTCTTAACTGGTGAAATGAGGCTCTCATTGGTTGCGCCGTTTCAAGAGATTGAAGACCGCCAAAAACAGCCTCAGCAACATCAAGACCTCTTTGAGCGCAAGCCTGAGATAGCTTGTAATAGGCACGGGCAGGGAAACCCTGGCGGCGATAATTGGATACAGCAGATGCGCCGACATCGAGCAGGCGCGCGACGGCCTGCGTCCCTCCTAGGGCATCAATCACATCAGTTGCTGTGGTTAATCGGGTCATAGTGTTTTATGTCAGAAGTTGAATATTAAATCAAGAAAAATGAATTTATTAGCTAATTTCATAAAAAATGAACTTCATAAATATAAAATTATCCAAATTATTTACAATATTCACCAAATATATTCATATTTCATGAATATTGTATCGACATTATGTCAATAAAGAAAAGATTAAGAGAGTATTTCTTTGATTTTCTGGGCCAAGTCCGTGCGAGAAACTTGTGTTTGTGCATGCTCAGAGGCGCGCCACTCTTCATTATCTTTAATATTTTGGGCATTTTGTTGCCCCAATTGAAGGTCTTTCAGGGTTACAATACCGGCGGCTAGCTCATCCTCGCCCTCGATGACCACAAGGCGGGCATTGCGGTTATCGGCATAACGCATTTGTGCTTTCATCCCACTGTCACCCATGTACATTTCAGCGCGTATGCCTGAATTTCTAAGGGTTTTAACCAGTTCAGAAGTTTCCGCCAAACGGGTTTTATCCATGACGAGCAAGACCACTAAATCCTGCGTGGTCTTGGTGTCGGCTTTGCCAAGTAGGGTAAGCGCGGCAGCCAAGCGACTGACGCCTATTGAAATACCTGTTGCCGGGATTTCTATGCCTTTAAAGCGTTTTACAAGATCATCATAGCGCCCACCACCACCGACGGATCCAAAACGAGCGATTTCGCCGTTTTCGTCTTCAGTTTCGATATTCAACTCAATTTCGAAAACTGGACCAGTATAATAACCGAGACCACGGACAACCGATGGATTAAAACAGATACTGTCGCTGTCATCTTTCATTAAGGTGTCCATGAGGGTGAGTTCTTCTAGTCCGGCCGTGCCGATCTCAGAGTCACCGATAATTGCCGCGAGGGCTTTTAGGGTGTCCGCGCGCGTATCCCGACCGGCTTGCACAAAATCAGTCAGTTTTGAAATGGATGCTTTATCTAGCCCTGCGCCTTTTGTGTAGTCCCCGCTTTCATCCTTTCGCCCATCGCCAAGTAAATCAGCGACACCGCCAATACCAAGCCTGTCGAGTTTGTCGAGGGCGCGTAGAATGGTTAGGCGGCGCATATCATAGTCATCAGCCTGCGCGTCGAGACCAACCTGCGCTAGAATAGCATCAAGTATTTTGCGGTTATTAATGTTTACAGAAAACTGATTGTCAGATAGGCCGAGCGTTTTCATGCAGTCGGCTGCCATTAGGCACATTTCAGCATCCGCTTGACTGCCCCCTGCACCAACGGTATCGGCATCTATTTGCAGAAATTGTCTGAACCTGCCCGGTCCGGGTTTTTCATTTCTAAAAACCGATCCCCATTGATAGCGGCGGAAAGGTTTAGGTAGTCGGTCATAATGCTCGGCAACAAAACGCGCCAGAGGGGCTGTCAGATCATAGCGCATGCTTAGCCATTGTCCGTCATCATCTTCGAAGGAAAACACGCCTTCATTGGGGCGGTCATCATCCGGAAGAAATTTGCCCAATGCATCTGCGTACTCAAAGGCAGATGTGTCCAATGCGTCAAATCCATAGCTTTCATAAACGCTTGAAATTTTTTCAAGCATCAGCTTCTGAAACGCCAGTTCAGGTCCTTGCATATCGCGTAAACCGCGGGGAATACGGGCTTTTGGTTTAAAAATTTTCTGTTTTTTGGCCATGGCTTAAACTCCAACTCGTTTCCTATAGGATTGTTCTGGCACGAGCAAGTCATCTGAATCAGAATTCACCAGCTTAAAAATCACACCTTTAAAAGTCAAAAGGTGATAAGCCGCGAATATTCTCGTCCACCCGTAAACTTCGCATCAAAGGCGGGGTGGCGCGCTGGTGACAATCCAATCTTTCGCAAAGTCGACAATTCACCCCAATGGGCATGTCACTTTTGGTTTCTTCAAGATTATACTGATGTGAATAAACCAGCTTGCTGGCATGAGAAATCTCACACCCAAGCCCGATGGCAAATTGATTATCCTGCTTGTCAAAAGCCGAGCGGTTTCGGCTCACTGTCCGGCTGACAGAGAAATATCGTGTGCTATCCTCCATACAGATGATTTGAGTCATGACTTTGCCGGGTTGTCTGAAGCTGTCATGAATATTCCAGCGTGGGCAAGTGCCGCCAAATCGTGAAAAGTGAAATCCACCCGCGGCAAAACGCTTAGAGACGTTTCCTGCATTGTCGATACGTATGAGAAAAAACGGCACACCCTTCGCGCCTGGGCGTTGCAAGGTTGTCAGACGATGGCACACTTGCTCGAAGCTGGTGCCAAAGCGTCGGCTAAGAAGTGTAATGTCATATCCATTATCTTCCGCGGTTTGAAGAAAAATACCATACGGCATCAAAATAGCTGCGGCGGCATAATTTATTAAGGCCAGTCGCGCGAGGCGTTGAGCTTCCGGGTTTTCCAGTTTGGAACTATTGATAATTTCCTCAACCGCTTTGCTATGTTCAAAATAGGCGAGTTGATAGGCAATCTGAAAGGCCCTGCTAGATTGATTGAGTAGTTCCGAAAGAAACAAGGTCTGGCGGTGGCGGTCGTACCGCCTTAAATCATCTCCCATCAAATCAACCGGTCCAATGCGTGTTGATACGCCGTGAGTTTCTTGGAGATAGTGTCTGAGCGCAAGAAAAGGGTCGTCATCAACCAGACCCGCTTTCATAAAGAGTTCCTCGGCATAATCATCAAGCTCAGGAAAGTGATTAGAGCGCTGGTTGATAAAGTCTCGGACTTCCTCAAATGACATTAATGCGCTGGTGGTTTCGCCATGGGTGTTGTCTGCCAAACGCTCAGCCAGCATAGATGATGTTGTGCTGGCATCGCGATAGGTTTGGAATAGACGCGCAATCGCATCCACTGCATTTGGGCTGGCGGCAGAAATATCGCGTATTTCTTGATCTGCAACGGGTGTGTCATGGAACATTGGGTCAGCAAAAATCTCGCGTAATTGGGTATACGCACGAGCCTCTTCGTCACCTGCAAGACCGCGTGGGTCTATGTCAAAAACATCAACCATTTTGATAAGAATTTGTGCCGAAACGGGGCGCTGGTCGCGTTCAATCAAATTAAGATAACTTGTTGAGATTCCGAGTGAATCTGCCATGACGGCTTGCGTGAGTCCGAGGTCGCGACGCAGCCTACGAATGCGCATGCCGGCGAACAATTTCCTATTCTGGTTTGTGCCTTTAACTTCACTCATAAGTTTACAATATTTACATTATTTACAAAAATCAACAAAAAGCTTGTAAATAAATTTACCTTATTATTATCAATAACTTAACATATAACTTGAGTGTTTATGTAAATGATGTAAATAGAACCCAGAACTTATTTGTGGAAACGTTTATCGGGGATTTTCTTCCTCCACATATCGGCAATTCCAACGTAATTAAATATTTCGTTACCAGTTGCCATTTACTTCAGGTCTGCCGGAAAACTAAGCCCCGATCGGTAGACGCAGACAATATGAGAGGCAAATCATGTCAAATTATCTTGAGCAGGTTCAATCTTTAACAGCCGCCAAAACATCCAATGGTGTTGCTTGGGGCGGAATTAACCCTGAATATGCTGTCCGCATGCGTCTTCAGAACAGGTTTCTGACCGGTCTGGACATTGCGCGCTACACAGCTTCTATCATGCGCGCTGATATGGAAAACTATGATGGCGACACCTCGAAATACACGCAGTCTCTCGGTTGCTGGCATGGTTTTACCGCCCAGCAAATGATGATGGCGATTAAGCGCCACAAACAAACGACTGATAGAAGTTATGTTTATCTGTCTGGTTGGATGGTTGCGGCTCTACGTTCAGATTTTGGTCCGCTTCCGGATCAGTCCATGCACGAAAAAACAGCAGTATCCAGCTTGATCGAAGAGATTTATACCTTTTTGAAGCAGGCAGATGCCAGAGAGCTGAGACATTTGTTTGTTGAACTCGATGAGGTCAAAGCTGCTGGTGGTGACGTTGATGCTGTTCTCCAAAAGATTGATAACTTCCAGACTCACATCGTGCCGATTATTGCAGATATAGATGCTGGGTTTGGTAATGAAGAAGCAACTTATTTGCTTGCCAAGAAAATGATTGAAGCGGGTGCGTGCTGTATTCAGATTGAAAATCAGGTTTCCGACGCTAAACAATGTGGTCACCAAGACGGTAAAGTGACGGTGCCACATGAGGATTTCCTCGCCAAGATTAATGCCGTTCGCTATGCCTTTATAGAGTTAGGTGTTGATGATGGTATCATCGTTGCGCGGACTGACTCACTTGGAGCCGGACTGACTCAAAAAATCCCTGTCTCTCAACAACCGGGTGATTTGGCTAGCCAATATAATGCTTTTTTGAAAACTGAACCGGTAACAGACGCGGCTGCGTTAGGTGAAGGCGATATTGTTTTCAAACAAAATGATGACCTTGTGAAACCACATCGTTTGCCGAATGGCCTCTATGCCTTCCGCGATGGATCCGGTGAAGATAGGGTTGTGCTTGATTGTATCACCAGTCTCCAAAACGGGGCAGATTTGCTTTGGATCGAAACCGAAAAGCCTAATCTCGACCAGATTGCCGGCATGGTGAGTCGTGTTCGTGAGGTTATTCCGAATGCCAAACTGGTTTATAATAACTCGCCAAGCTTTAACTGGACGTTGTCCTTCCGCGAGCAAGTCTATGCTGAGTGGTCAGCTGCGGGTAAAGACGTATCCGCCTATCCGGATCCGGTGGAGGTGCCGCGTGGTTTGATGAGCGTCGAGTTTGATGCTTCCGAACTGGCAGCTGAAGCTGATCATCTCATTCAATCTTTCCAAGCGGATGCTGCTCGTGAGGCCGGTATTTTCCACCATCTGATTACTCTGCCGACTTATCACGAAACAGCGCTTGGAACGGATATGCTTTCTGAAGGTTACTTCGGCGACTTGGGCATGCTGGCTTATGTTCGTGATATTCAACGTCAAGAAATCCGTCGTGGTCAGGCATCTGTGAAGCACCAAGACCTTGCCGGTTCAAATATCGGGGATGACCACAAAGAATATTTCTCTGGTGATAATGCCCTGCTAGCATCTGGTGAAGATAACACCATGAACCAATTCTAATGGCTGGCACTTCTGAACCCACATCCGGAGAGTTAATTTGTACTGCTGACTTGTCAGATGCTTACTCTGACGAACTGGCTTATCTCGGGCTGGCGTTCAGAGATTTTGGGAAGCGCTTAGCTTTCAGCGGGCCGATTGTGACACTCGATACATTTGAGGATAATGGTGCGCTGAGAGAATTGCTGGAAAGTAAGGGGGAAGGGCAGGTGATTGTCGTTGATGGTCACGGCTCCGCCCGGTGCGCTTTACTCGGTGGAAATCTGGGTGAGCTTGCTGAAGCAAATGGTTGGGCCGGCATTGTGATAAATGGTTTTGTGAGAGATACGCTTGAATTGGCTGAAGTCGATGTCGGGATTAAAGCTTTAGGCACACATCCTAAAAAGAGCCTTAAACGGGGTGTAGGCAGTATTAATGTCCCGCTTCGTATTGATGGGGTTAACATCTATCCCGGCGCATGGCTATATGCCGATGCTGATGGGGTGCTTATCGCCCCTCAAGAGTTAAAGTAAAATCAATACTTAAATCAGCAGTCTGGACGCAAACCAGAACATGCCGATGCCGCACATAGCGATGCCAGCAAAGTCTGTTATTGCTCCGCGCAGCTTCTCTGAAAAGTGCGAATGCATATACCGGAAGAAACCGAACCAGATAATGGCGACAATCAAAAGTTGACCGATTTCAACGCCAAGATTAAACCCGATAAGCGCTGATAGCAGTCGGTCATTCGGAAGACCTGCCTCGACGAGAACACCGGCAAATCCAAATCCATGAACGAGACCAAAAATCACAACCATAAGAGGCAAAGTTTGTCTCACGATGTTTAGGTTTTGAGAATAAAACCCATAGGCCACTGCAAACAGCATCAAACCAGCCCATCCATTAATTGGCATCGGGGCTTCTAGTGTGATGGAATAAAGCCCCATGAAAAACAGCATCAGCGCAAATACACCACCTGCCAACCACATCAGATTGCGCCGCGCCATAACAGCCTCGGCAGCAATAACTAAAATTGTAAAGCCGATGAGCCCCTCAACTATGGCAGACTGAGTTGAGACAATCTTCATCGCACTCAGCCCCAGCGTCAGACTGTGACCAATAGTGAAACCAGTCACCACCAGCACGACGTCACGTAAGCGGTTGGTCAAAAGTAAAAGACCGAGTAGAAAAACCAGATGGTCAATGCCGCTTAAAATATGAGTGATACCTATCTGACTATAACGGAAAAAGGTTTTAACGAGCCCGATATCCTCAGCGACCATATTGCCATCAGCTTCAAGGCTCAAAACATCCTGCCTCCGGTCATAGTTAAATAGATAGCCACGATATTGACCGGTTTCATTCCTAAATTGTGCGAAATGAATATGGGTTTCTGCGAAATCCATAAAACTCTCAATGCCAATAGTTACTGTATCGCTTTCCTCAGATTCTTCGGCAGGGCACATGAAGTAATTTTCCATGCTGATAAAGCCAGGGCGGGCTTTGCGCGGCGTAAAGCCAGAAGAAATGCAAGGGGCTTCAGGTTTTGATAATGTTATTGTGTTATCTAAATGTTGACCCAATGTGCGTTCAAGCGATGGGGCATTAGGATCGCTGGGCGGTAAAAGTGTTACCTGACGCGCGGCCACTGTGAAAATAACGGCAATACCTTTTTCGGTGCTGCGCCATTTTGAGAATGATTGACTTTTTTCATGTGCGTGAACACTGTCTATGCCGATACCACTTAGAATAAGTGCATGGCTCGCCAATAGAGCTGGTGCAAGAGCAACCATGAATGCAAAGCCGAACAGTTTTTGAGCACAAGCCTTTACAAGACTTTTGAGCATGAGCTTTCCAGTCTAAAAATCGGCTGGTTGAAGTTGAGAGGCGGTTTGATCAATATCGGCGCGCTCCCGCAGCCAATCAAGATAATCGCGGAGCGCTTTTTCTTCGACTTTTCTTAGATAGTCATTTTCGACTTGATCTCGGATATCTTCAAATTCTGGTACAACGCCTTTACGTTGTTGCACAAGATATAAAAAATGCCACCCACTACCGACTCGAATAGCATCCGTAATTGCCCCTTCATTCAAAGAAATGACGGTTTGGGTCAGCGCCGGCCCTAGATAGGCTTGTAATTTGGCTGGCGGCAATAGGCTGCTTGGAATTTCAGGAAAAATTTCATCACCTAGCCGCGACGCGACCGTATCGAAATTTTCCCCTTGCTGGAGTGCTGTGCGAATTTCTTGCAGCCGCTGTTCAGCATCACCCCGCGCGCCTCGTACATAAATTCGTTTCACCCATATTTGTTTGTTCGGCGTAAAATAATCGAGGTTTTTTAAGAAATGCGAGTTGAGAATATCTTCTGTTATCTCGGTATCGCCATTTTCAGATATGATAAATTGTATCATGGCGTTTGTAAGGGATTTACGGACTGAACTATCAATCCCGATAAGATTAATCTCATCGGCGCGTTGAATGAGCAATTCTTCTTCAATCAATAAATCTAGGATGCGGGTTCTGTCAGCATCTGTAATTGGGCCGCGCTTATCTTGCTCAAGCATAGATAAGGCTCTGAGGTAACCTGTTTCTGGTATGGGCGTCTCGTTAACAAAAGCGACGACGGTGCCTTCATAGTCAGGCTGTGGTGAATCAAACACTGTACTAACCGCGACGATGAGACCGGCAAGTGCCATTAGCCCAAGTAGAAGCGGCATATAGGGCAGGTTTTCTGAGGAGGTTTTTTCCATATCAGTCATTACTTAATATTTACATAAATTGGAGAAGACCATGCACGTTCCTCGCTTGGGTCATCGCACTGATCTTCAGGGTCTTGGCGATAATCAGCGTGACAAAGGTTAACCTTTACACACTGTCCGGTTTCGTCATATTCACAACGTAACGGGTCGGCATTAATGACCTGTGTTGGGATTTGAATAGCGCGGGCGTAATAGGTAGTATCGCGCCCGTCTTTGACAAAATCCTGATCAGTGAAGCTGAATTGGCAACCCTCTGCAGATGTATCACATTGATGCACAAGCCATGGGTCTTCAATCAAATCGCCAACATTTTCATTAGGTGATATTTGAGGCTTAATCCGAATAATCTCAATGCGGGTGATTGGCAATCTTTCATCGGACGGATTGTAACATTCGCCACCACATAATTTCTGAACACGTTCCGTACCCAGATTATCGACAACATGACTTGGGCATCCGGGGAGTTGATCAAAATCACCAACTGCCTTGACGCTGAATGTCGGGTTGACATCTGTGCTGGTTGTGCCGCCCATGCGGATTGTTTCTTTGTTAGTTTTCATATCAAACCAGAGCAAAATTCGCGGGCCGGATGTGGCATAAACCTGACGGTTTTCCATAGCATTAAAAACGGACTTGCGGTCACGGCTTGGTGTATGAACCGCCGCCAGACCCCCTGTTGTCCAGTAACTGCCTTGTCGTTCAACCTCCAGCATATTGAAGCTAAGATTATCGCGCCTATCTTCAAGTGTCTCCAATTCTGCTTCGGCATATTCTTCATGAGTCTGACGCATCATATCAATCAGATAATCCGACTCGATACGTGCCATTTCGGTTGTCCGCAATCTTTGGGCAGGCTTATAGCCGGTGCCGGGTCGGGCGCGGTGATTGTCACTGGCTGATATAAATCCCCAGTTAAACCGAGTAGGATTTTCAGGGTCGTCAAAATTAGAAATCGCTAGCCCATATTGGATACTAGTACCGGGGCGGTGATTGAAGGAAGGTCTAAAACAGTCAATGCATTGACCCGTATCAAGCCAATCGCTTGGTTCGCTGGCTCCAATTGATAAATGCCCAGCTGTAATCATATTGACTGCTGCAAAACGGGCATATTCGGCGCGGTCCTCGCAAACATTCTGTGTCTCACCTGAAGCGAGGCATCTTTCCATTAAAATTTCGCCAGCGCGATGACATAATGGTGTGAAATTTTCTGTGGGTTCGGGGCAAGCGAGCATGCCGTCTTCACCGGGAACAGCGTTTTTATAATCCCGATATTCCTCGGAATTACCATGGCCGGACATAATTTCAATCAGCTTAAATTTCTCAGGATACATAGCGGTTTTGAGTTGCTTGTCCCAGGTGGTTAGGAATGGGGTATAAAAGCCCCAGCTAGAGCCATGCGGAATGATTAAAGGGTCTAGATTTTGTTGTCCGAGGCGTTCCACTAAATCAGCGGGTGTTTCGGCAATTTCAAAGCAATCTTCCGGCAATTCGTTTGACGGTAATGACGGGTCGCATGATGGCGCTTCGCCAATCTCTGACAGATATTTTCTGATGTCGTAATAGACCTGACGATTCTCAAAATCTAGAAATACGGTTGAACGGGGCATCATGTTTGAGGACTGATTACGAAGCACTTCTGTTGCCAGACCGCCGGAGGCAATAGGGCGCATAGCCAGCTCCTTATCCTCAAGACCTTCAAAAATTACATTTTTATGACCATAATGTGTTTCTGGTGTAGCGCCGACTTGAGACCACTCAAAGCCAAGATAACTAATCATATCCGGGTTGGATGGGTCCCCCGCGCGAGCATTACAATCACGCAGTGATTGCTTGGTTTGTGACCATCTCTTTTTTGTAGTGGCTTCTGCATGGTCGGTGATAGCCCAAAAATCTATGCCAGAGCAGTAGCGCGCATAATCGCAAGCATCCGCGATTGGATAAACACCTTCGCCGCCATAAAGTGGCATAGACCATAAAAATGCATCGGTTGAGAATGTGCTATGAACATGTAAATCGCCGAATAAGATTTGAGCTTCGTTATTTTCATCCATTTGACCAATGGCGGCTTGTTGCGTATCGACACGCTGGGAAATGATTTCCGGTGCGAGGCCTTCAGCTTGAATAACCCCTGCGTCACGGGTTTTGCCATAGAGGTCTAGATAGATGCCAACCACATAAAGGCCGCAAAATAAAATAAGTCCGAGAATAACGCCGGAGATAATCTTGGCAGTGTTTGATGAATTTTTGTTGTTTATGTCTGACATGTTTTCAACCCTCAAAGATTTATCAACATGCTAATCGCCTCTGTGGGGCGACGCAAGGGAGATGATTTTGTTAAAATCAAAAAAGAATCAGTCTGGTAACACAAAAATGTTTGAAAAAAAGATACGCAAATTACCTGAGGGAACAATTAATCGGATTGCCGCAGGTGAGGTGGTTGAACGACCTTTCAGCGTCGTCAAAGAACTTGTCGAAAATGCAATTGACGCGGAGGCTAACCGGATTGACATAACCTTGGGTGCTGGCGGGAAGTCTTTGATTATTGTCAGTGACAATGGTCACGGCATGACCTCGGATGACATGATGCTTGCGATTGAACGTCATGCGACATCTAAATTGCCTGAGGGCGATGGTGGGGATCGATTGTTTCGTGTGTCCACGCTCGGTTTTCGCGGCGAGGCACTCCCTTCAATTGGGGCTGTATCGAAAATGACGATTACATCCCGACCTCTGCAAAATCCTGCCTCTGGTGGTGAGAATGATATAAATTCAGCTATGCAATTAACTGTTACGGCTGGAAAAGTTGGTGATTTAAAGCCGACATCGGGTTCACAGGGTACGCGCATAGAGGTTAGGAATTTATTTTTCGCAACCCCAGCTCGGTTGAAGTTCTTAAAAAGCGACCGTGCCGAAACGACAGCTGTTGGTGATGTGGTTCGTCGACTGGCCATGGCCTATCCAGAAGTGGGTTTCAGCTTGACTTCGGAGGGGCGAAGGAGTTTTGCAGTTGCAGCTGAGCCTGATGTTTCAGATAAATCGCGTCTAAATCGCCTAGCTGGCGTTATGGGACAGGATTTTGGACGTAATGCTGTGCCTGTTTCTGCCGAAAGGGAGACAGAAAAAGGGTATATGCGTCTTACGGGTTTTGCCGGGTTGCCGACATTTAATCGTGCAACTGCACAAATGCAGTATCTTTTTGTTAATGGCCGTCCTGTTAAAGATCGTCTTTTAAACGGTGCGGTGCGAGGGGCATATCAGGATTTTCTGGCGCGCAATCGACACCCTGCAGTAGCGCTTTTTGTTGATCTTGATGCCTCGGAGGTTGATGTGAATGTTCATCCGGCTAAAACCGAGGTGCGTTTTCGTGATCCAGGTTTGATACGCAGTATGATTGTCGGCGCGCTCAGAACAGCTCTGGCAGAAGCGGGCCACCGAGCTTCAACAACCGTGGCGGATACAGCATTAAGATCTTTTTCCGTGCCGTCCTATGGTCCCGGTGGTCGAGGTGAAAGGCCTTCAGCGCCTCCCATGTTGGATATGACGCAACCCCATGAAGTCGGTGGGCAACAGGGCGGTTTTGCCCAACTTAGTGGTTTTGAAGCGCCACCTCATGCCAGCGAAGCCCAGATTAGTGAAGACCAAACTGGTCAAGCTGGGATGGTTGGGAGTGAAAACTCAACTGAGAGTTTAGACTCTTACCCACTGGGATTGGCACGCGCACAGCTTCACGAAACTTATGTTCTCGCCCAGACAGGTGACGGGCTGGTGATTGTTGACCAGCATGCCGCTCATGAGAGACTGGTTTATGAGCGCATGAAAGAGGATATGGCGGCCAAAGGAGTCGAGCGTCAAATTTTGCTCCTGCCCGAAGTTGTCGAGCTTGATAGCGCTGAGACTGACCGCCTTATGGCGCGCAGTACAGAGCTTGCAGAGATTGGATTTGTACTTGAAAGCTTTGGCGATGGTGCGGTTCTAGTTCGAGAAATTCCGACGCTTTTTAGGAGCGCGGATGTCAAACAGCTCGTACAGGATCTGGCGGATGAAATTGCGGAGCTTGGGGCAGCACTTGCCATTAAGGAAAAACTTGAAGAAATATGCAGTACGCTTGCTTGTCACGGTTCGGTGAGAGCTGGGCGTAGGCTCAATGGTACGGAAATGAATGCATTGTTACGCGAGATGGAAGCCACACCACATGCTGGGCAATGCAATCATGGCCGCCCAACCTATGTGGAGCTAAAATTGGCTGATATCGAAAAACTATTTGGACGTCGCTAGTTCTTAGGCTTGCGACTGATCAATATATTTTTTCATTTCAATACGGGCAATAGCGCGGTTATGAACTTCATCAGGACCATCAACCAGACGCATGGTGCGCGCATTTGAATACATTTTGGCCAAATCAAAATCTTGACTGACACCACCGCCGCCATGGGACTGTATTGCATTATCAATGATTTTAAGGGCTGTCTTCGGACCCGCAACTTTAATCATAGCAATCTCTGCTTGTGCCACTTTATTACCGACTGTATCCATCATATGGGCAGCTTTAAGGCATAGGAGGCGGGTCATTTCTAAATCAGTTCTGGCTTCAGCAATGCGCTCTTCCCAGAGTGAATGTTCATAGATTTTCTTACCGAAAACTTGGCGTGAAGCGAGGCGCGCGCACATTGTTTCAAGAGCGCGTTCGGCAAGACCAATTGTTCTCATGCAATGATGGATACGACCTGGGCCGAGACGTCCCTGAGCGATTTCAAATCCTCTGCCTTCGCCTAGCAGCATGTTTTCAGCCGGCACACGCACATTATCCAATTTTACTTCCATGTGACCATGCGGGGCATCATCATAACCGAAAACAGTCAGTGGTCTTATAATCTCAACGCCGGGCGTATCGACTGGGACAAGTATCATGGATTGCTGTTGGTGACGGGGGGCATCAAAATCTGATTTCCCCATCAGGATTGTCACTTTACACCTCGGGTCACCGAGGCCAGAGGACCACCATTTACGACCATTAATGACATATTCGTCACCATCGCGGGTGATAGAAGTTTTGATATTTGTAGCGTCTGAGGAAGCGACATCAGGCTCAGTCATCAAAAATGCAGAGCGGATTTCTCCGGCAAGGAGAGGTGTCAGCCATTCTTCCTGTTGGGCTGGTGTTCCGTAACGGACAAGCACTTCCATATTTCCTGTATCAGGCGCACTGCAATTAAACACTTCGGAGGCAAAGCTTACCCGACCCATTAATTCGGCGAGAGGCGCATATTCTAAATTAGTCAGACCAGCGCCTAAACTACTTTCAGGTAGAAACAAATTCCAAAGGCCTGCTTCCTGCGCTTTGACTTTCAAATCTTCCAAAACCGGAACGACCTGCCAGCGATTATCTCCAAAATCTTTCATTTGCTGATTGTAAATCGGCTCAGCAGGATAAATGTGTTTATCCATAAAGCTTGAGACATCATCAATCAGTGACTTGGTTTTATCAGAATAATCGAAATTCATTTGGTTTCTCCTTATTGGCTTTATACTCAGATGAATGGAGATTTGATGCAAGTTATGATTAACGCCTAGCAGCAAAAAAATTCTGTAAAATTGTCGCACATGCAATTTCTTCTATCCCGCCATAAACTTCTGGGCGGTGATGACATGACGGGTGAGAAAATAATCTTATGCCATGCTCTGCGCCGCCGGCTTTTTCATCTGCAGCTCCATAATAAAGCCGTTTGATGCGAGCGAGTGAGATAGCCCCTGCACACATTGGGCAAGGTTCCAGCGTTACATAGAGATTGCAATCAATGAGCCGTTCATTTTTTAACGCCGTCGCTGCCTCACGGATGACCAACATCTCGGCATGTGCTGTGGGATCGGCATATTCTATAATTCTATTGCCATTGGCAGCAATTACATATCCCTTTGCATCTGTGATGACGGCGCCAACAGGCACTTCCCCTCGTTCTGCAGCTGCCATAGCTTGCTGAAGTGCAAGTTGCATAGGTGAAGCGTCGGGCTTGGCTTGAGGGTTGCTTGATGGTGTTAATGGGTCATTCATTATGAGGTCAACATTCTCAGGACTTTCTGAAAATATAATGCTACATGGTGCATTATGAATGACAAGACAAATCAGGCAATTAAAGGCGACCGCATAGCCAAGGTTTTGGCTCGCTCGGGTCTGTCATCCAGACGTGAAGCTGAGACGATCATTCAGGCTGGGCGAGTAACAGTTAATGGAAAAACCATTAATTCGCCTGCATTGAATGTTCTTCCCTCTGATCGTATCACGGTTGACGGGAAAGAACTGGCTCAGCCAGATCCACCGCGCTTATGGCGGTATTATAAGCCGCGCGGGCTTGTCACGACTGAACGTGACCCGCAGGGCCGTGCAACAATTTTTTCTAAACTCCCCGATAATTTGCCGCGTGTATTGTCTGTCGGACGACTGGATATTAATACCGAAGGCTTGTTATTGCTGACTAATGATGGCGGGCTTAAGCGTTATCTTGAGTTACCTGAAACTGGCTGGCTGCGTCGGTACCGTGTTCGCGCTTACGGTAGACCTGATGAGCGAAAATTACTCGAGCTAAAAAAGGGTATCACGCTTGAGGAGGTTCATTATCGCGGTGTAGATGTTGATGTTGAACGTCAGCAAGGTGGGAATGTCTGGATGACAATTTCGCTTAGAGAAGGCAAAAACCGTGAGGTCAAAAAACTTCTCAGCTATGTCGGCTTGGAGGTTAATCGTTTGATTAGGCTTTCCTTTGGGCCATTTCAACTCGGCAATTTGGAAACCGGTGCTGTTGAAGAAGTTCCTCGTCGTGTTTTACGTCAGCAACTAGGCTCAACATGGTCCGATATTGCAGAGGGGCGCGTGCCGCAGGTCAAACCGAAAACCCGAAGCAAGCAAACCGCAGACCGCCTAGAAAAGAAACCGGCACGGGCGCAAAATAAACCAGTTTCTAAACCGGCTTCTAAACCGGCCTCTAAATCGGACACCTCTTTCAAGGCAAAATCTCACAAAGAAAAATCGTTTAAAGAAAAAACTCAGAGTGATAAGCCTCCTAAAAATCTACCTGAAAAAAATGTGACGCCCTGGAAGATGTCAGAGACTAAAACGACATCAAAAAAGAAAACGCTAAAGCTTAAAAACAAATGATCTGATATGCGTATCATTGCCGGAAAATGGAAAGGGCACACCCTTCAAACGCCTAAAAATAATCTGACACGTCCGACATCTGATCGTATTAGAGAGGCATTATTTTCTGCGCTTGAAAGTCGTATCGAGCTTAATGAAACTCATGTTCTTGACATTTTCGCCGGAACCGGTGCGTTAGGACTTGAGGCTTTATCGCGCGGTGCAGAGACCTGCTATTTTATAGAAAAAATGACTGCTGCTTGGGCTGTTATTGAAAACAATATTCACGCGCTTGACGCCGCCGATAAAACGCATCTTCTGAAACGTGATGCGGTTAAATTGAGAAACCACGACAAACAAGCACCTTTATTTAATCTTGTGTTTCTCGATCCCCCCTATGGTAAGGGACTGGCGGAGAAAACGCTGCTTTGTTTGAAAGAGGGCGACTGGTTGGCAGAGGATGCATTGCTGGTGGTTGAGGAAGACAAGCGCGCAGACTTTAAGACGCCTTTGGGTTTTGATGAAATCAATAGGCGTATTTATGGTGATACAGAAATCACCTTGCTCTCATATACTTCTTGAAGAATTAAACTGCGCCAGCTTTTTGTGCGAAGGCCCAGCCTACATCTGCTAGGGGTGGAATATTCTTTTCCATTTCACCTGCATGTGCCGAACTTGCAGTACCGTCTCTAACGCGCCCGACAATACCCTGCAAAATCGCCGCAAGCCGGAACATATTAAAAGCCAGATAGAAGTCGATATTTTCAATACCGTCCCGTCCAACCGCGTCGCAATACATACGGATATATTGGTCGGCCGTCGGAATCCCTAATTCGCCCAAATCTCTGCCCGCAAGCGATGCCGTTACCATGGTTTTAATCGACGGCATGTGCCATTGCATCAGATGATAAGTGAAATCGCCAAGCGGATGACCCAACGTCGATAATTCCCAATCCAACACAGCGCTCACCTCAGCTTTGTTCGGGTGCAGCACCATATTATCAAGCCTGAAATCACCATGGACAATTGAGGTCGCGTCATCTTGTGGAATTTGCCCTGGCAGCCATGCCATAAGCTTATCCATATTGTCGACTTTTTGAGTCTCTGAGGCGATGTATTGTTTCGTCCAACGTCCAATTTGGCGCTCAAAATAATTGCCCGGCTTGCCGTAATCGCCAAGGCCGATGGCTTCATAGTCAAGCGTGTGCAACTGAGCAATCGTTTTGACCTGAGCTTCAAATATCGGCCATCTGTCTTCTTTGGCGTAATCACTTAGGGTCACATCCCATAAGATGCGCCCTTCGACCATATCCATAATATAGAACATGGTTCCAATCACACTATCATCCTCGCATAAGCAATAACTGCGTGGAACAGGAAAGCCGACTGAAGCCAGCGCGGTGATAACACGATATTCGCGGTCAACAGCATGCGCCGAAGGCAAAAGCTTTCCCGGCGGTTTGCGTCTCAAAACATATTTTTTGTTAGGGGTGATGAGCTGATAGGTCGGGTTGGATTGTCCGCCTTTAAATTGCTTCACTTCAAGAGGGCCCTCAAAGCTTTCAACATGAGCGTGCATGTAGTCTTCAAGATTTTTGACATTAAATTTAAGTGTTTCAGAGACTTCTTTTGTGCCGCCGAACTTTTCCTGTCTATCACTCATTTATGACTCTTTAACCCCCTCTTTTGCGTTTTTCTCAAATGTCTATGTTAGAAAGAAACGCTAAATTTCATCCAGTGCGCGCCAGCCAATATCGCGACGGTAGAACCCTTCCTCCCAGTCAATCTTTTCTAGCGCAGCATAGGCTTTGTCTCTTGCGGCATTTAAGTCTTGACCTTTAGAGGTGACATTAAGCACACGTCCACCAACTGCAAGTGTTTTTCCATCTTCGGTCTTTGTACCTGCATGAAAGATTTGTGTATCTGAATCTGCTACGGCTGCATCAAGCCCATCAATTTCTGTACCTTTGGAATAGCTACCTGGATACCCTTGTGCAGCCATAACAACCGTCATCGCGTCTTCGTCGTGCCATTCGAGATCAAGATCACTAATATCCCCTATAGCCGTCGCCATCAGGGCGGGGACAAGGTCACTTTTGAGGCGCAACATCAATACCTGACATTCAGGATCGCCAAAGCGTGCATTATATTCCACCAGTTTTGGTCCGTCCTCAGTCAGCATTAAACCTGCATAGAGCACCCCACGATAGGGTGACCCCTTATCTGCCATCGCGGTCAATGTCGGTTGGATAATGCGCCGCATGGTGTCTTCCAATAAAGCGGGCGTAACAATTCTAGCGGGTGAATAGGCGCCCATGCCGCCGGTATTCGGGCCGGTATCACCCTCGCCGACACGCTTATGATCTTGAGCCGTAGCCAGCGGGAGCGCATTCACGCCGTCAGTGAGGACAAAAAAACTGGCCTCCTCACCGGTCATGAATTCTTCAATTACAAGCTCAGCGCCGGCCTGACCGAATGCACCATCAAATATATCATCAACTGCGGCACGAGCCTGAGCATCAGTCTCGGCAATAATAACACCTTTGCCTGCCGCCAGACCATCAGCCTTAACGACGATAGGGGCAGGGTGGGTGTCAAGATAAGCATGAGCATCTGCGGCAGATTTGAAACGGCCGTAAGCGGCGGTTGGGATGCCATAGGCGGCACAAATATCTTTAGTAAAGCCTTTCGAGCCTTCAAGTTGGGCTGCCGCCGCCACGGGTCCGAAAGCTGCAATATTTTCAGCCATGAGCGCATCCGCAAGCCCTGCGACGAGAGGGCCTTCAGGCCCGATAACAACGAGGTCTATAGCTTGTTCTTTGGCAAATTTTAAAACGGCATCGGGTGACTCAATATCAAGGGTGACGCAATCTGCGACAGACTCAATCCCTCCATTACCCGGGGCGCAATAGAGTTTTTCAAGGAGGGGGCTTTGTGCGATTTTCCAGCAGAGAGCATGTTCACGCCCGCCGCTACCAAGAACAAGAATTTTAAGACTATTTTCTTTCATGTGTTCGACCTGTTGGGTGTTCAAACTGTTTGGGATAGTATCGTGAATAAATTAAAGGTAAAATCAAACTATCAAATTTAGACGGACTTGTCTGAAGGGTTCGGGTGGGCCATGTTAGAAATCAGTGGATAGCAGTAACAAATCGAATGAGTCAATTTCAAGAAACTGAAAATCGGAATGCGAATGTACAGGAATTTTCTGTCAGCGAAATTTCCGGACTTGTAAAACGTCAAATTGAGGACGGGTTTGCACATATTCGCGTGCGCGCTGAACTTGGACGTGTCTCCCGTCCGTCTTCGGGGCATCTCTATTTAGATTTAAAAGACGAAAAAGCCGTTTTATCTGGTGTTATCTGGAAGGGGACAGCCCAGAAACTTCCTTTGCAACCCGAACAAGGGCTTGAGGTTATTTGCACAGGAAAACTGACGACATTTGCGGGCCAATCAAAATATCAGATGATCATTGAATATATGGAACCAGCTGGCGTCGGTGCGTTAATGGCCTTGCTGGAAGAACGCAAAAAGAAACTCACTGCAGAGGGGTTGTTTGAACCGGCGCGTAAAAAAATGCTTCCCTTTTTGCCTCAGACAATAGGTGTTGTTACCAGCCCGTCAGGTGCTGTTATCAGAGATATTATTCATCGCCTTGAAGATAGATTCCCGCGTCATGTATTGGTCTGGCCTGTAAGGGTGCAGGGAGAGAACTGCGCCGATGAAGTGTCCCGCGCCATTGCAGGTTTTAATGCAATTAAACCGGGTGGGGCGACCCCGCGCCCAGATTTGCTGATTGTCGCACGAGGTGGCGGAAGCTTTGAAGACCTTTGGGGGTTTAACGAAGAAATAGTCGTACGTACAGTAGCACAGTCGGATATTCCTGTTATTTCCGCTATAGGCCATGAAACGGATACAACCCTTATTGATTTTGCTGCTGATATTCGTGCGCCGACGCCAACTGCTGCGGCTGAAATGGCAGTACCGGTAAGGGTAGATCTAACGTCAGGTCTCATGGATTTGACGCGCCGGATGATGCGGAGCAGCCATACTCTGATAACAACACGCCGTGACCGTCTGACTGGGTTGTCACGAGGAATGCCCCGCCTTGAGGATATACTCGCTATTCCAAGGCAGTTATTCGACTCGATTGCGAGCCGTTTGGCGCGCGCCCTCACTGCGAATCTAACAAATCAAAAAGCTCAATTTGATCGCATAGCCGTTGGGCTGTCTTTCAGACCGATGCTGAGGCATGTTCATCAATCACGCCAAAATATTAATGGACTGCAACACCGGGCAGCTCTCGCGGGAGAGAGAAAGATAAAAGACGCGGCTCAAAAACTTGCAGCTTTGAGCAAACAGTTAGATTTGCTTAGTCATGAGGCTGTGCTGGAACGAGGGTTTGCGCTTGTGCTGGACGAGCAAGGCGCACCCTTGCGTCAGGCTTCCAAGGCCAAAATAGGCAGTTTGCTGAATATTCATCTTGCCAAAGGTGAAAAACTTGGTGCACGTGTTGAGGAAACATCATCTGCAAAAGAATCTGCTAAACATAAATCTAAATCAGCGTCTAATCTCGATAAAGAAAAGCCCAAAAACGAGAAGGCTAAAAACGAGACAAAAACCTCACAACAAGGTAAATTATTTGAATGAGTGATTTGGCAAATCTTGGTGCAGAAGCAAGGATTAAATATCTGGATGGGGACTTTATAATCGAAGTTCCAGGGACGCATGTTTTTTGCGCAGTTACCGGCAAGCCGATTTTGATGGAGATGTTGCGCTACTGGAATGTTGATTTTCAGGAACCTTATATTGATGCTGCTGCCTCGCTTCAGGCTGAGCAGCAAAGACAACATCACGACACATGATACCAACCTTTTTTTTGACTGGACTGTTATCTCTCGCGCCGCTGGAGCAGCAGAGTTTTCCTGACACATTGGTCGAGTCTGCTGCTGGGCATTTTAAACCTGGCGGGATGGTGGCCTTACAGCTTAAGCCGGGGGTTTCAGTAAAGGTCGATAATAGACCGGTATCCATAGATAAAGGTCTTGCCGTGTTTGGCTATGGACGCGATGCCGGAAAAGAGACAACGCTTAAGTTCAGTATAGACGGGCAGGACTATGCGGTTATACGTCCATTGGAAAAAAGAGATTACAATATTCAATATGTTGAGGGTGTGGCGCAGAAATATGTTTCCCCGCCAGAGACTGTGCTGAAACGTATCCGGCTAGAGGGGCAACAAAAAAAGCAAGCGCGCCGTGACAGTGCGCCAAAAGCTCTTTTTGGGAAAAAGTTTTATTGGCCTCTGAAAGGCCGGATTACAGGTGTCTATGGTAGTCAGAGATATTTTAATGGCGAAGCTCGGCGCCCGCATTACGGTATCGATATTGCTGCGCCAGCCGGAACACCGGTAATGGCGATGACATCAGGGACGGTCACGTTAGCTGAACAGAGCATGTATTATGAAGGCGGTTTGGTGTTTATTGACCATGGCATGGGGTTGCTCTCCGCTTATCTTCATTTATCGCAAATTAATGTGAAAAGCGGTGATCGGGTAAACGCTCAGCAAATTATCGGACGAGTTGGGTCTGCGGGGCGGTCAACGGGGCCGCATTTGGATTGGCGGGTTTATTGGCGTGACCAGAGGCTAGATCCTGCCTTGCTCGTAAGCGGTGAAAACTGATTATTTCCAACGATTGTGAAGCCACAACCAATGAGCGGGTTGCTGTCTAATTGCTTCTTCCATCATATCATTCATTTTTTGGGCTGTATTTATGATATCTTGATGAATGTCCTCGGTAGTTTCAGGCAGAAAAGGAGGATGAAAAATGACATCAAATTGGCAATTTTCACGCCTATTAACACTCAGGAAAACCATTGGTACATTAAATTTTCTGGCAATTTTAGGGATAGCTGTTGCGGTCATCGCCGGACGACCAAAAAACTTTAGTTCAGCCCCGTCATTCATTTTCTGATCGTTTAACACGCAAACTGCATTTCCGGCTTTCAAAGTCTTTATGATTTTTTTTGCGCCATCGGCGCCTTTTTGAACAAGTTTTGTCACAGTTGATTTACTGCGTATCTCGGTTATCCATTTCTCGAAAAATGGATTATTCGCTTTGCGATAGACGCCAATGACATCCTTATCAAATATATGTGTCGCGGAGGCCATAACCTCCCAGTTTCCCATATGCCCCGAAAAGAATATCAGGCCTCTCCCTTCGTCATACGCTTTTTGTGTGAGCTCCAATCCTGAAATATTTATTCTCGTATCAGCCTCTGCGCGCAATCTGTCCAGATTGCTAAATTCCCCAAAAAACATGCCGAGATTGCGCCACATCTCAATATTTAAAGATCTAATCTCAGCCGCGCTGGCTTCTGGAAAAGCAGCTGTCTTATTTTTTATCGCAATCTTGTTCTGTGGGAAGAGGGGACCAATCTTGGTAAATAGATAACCAAAAAATCGGCTACTTTTTTCTAGTCCCAAAAAACGCGAAAGCTTAATAAAAGCCATTCCGAAGATAAGTTCAATTATATGTTTGAAAGTTTTCAGCATAGTGGCACTGCCCATTGCTTCTATAAATTATTTCCGGGTGCCGTATATAATTTTGATTGTCTGGCTTCAGCTAATCGCCCGATTAGAAATTCTTCCAATTTTTTATCATCAGAAAACATGGCAACAACATCCAATGTTTTGCAAATTTCGGCAAGTTTAAAGCGTTTACTGGATTTATCAAAACCTTCCAGCCTTACAGCATCCTTTCTAGTCGTGATGAGTTGCGCATTATATTTTTCGGCAAGTGCCAGCAAATCTGCCGCATCCTGCTCCGAATAATAATGGTGATCATTAAAATCCTGGCTAAATCGAATATCGTATCCAAGCTGTTCAAGCTGGCTGTAAAATTTTGCAGGGCGCCCAATCCCGCAAAAAGCGACGACTTTTTCAGCTTGTGCATTGGTTGCGGCAAGCTCCGTCTCAAATACAGGCATGTCGCGTTCTGCTGCTTTTGAAATGACCGCACTAACATCGGCTCTAAGCAATTCATTCGCGGGTCCACTTATGATGACAGCGTCAATTCTTGTAAGAGCGGCATCTATGTTTTCTCTCAACGGCCCTGCAGGGAATACCCCGCCATTTCCAAACCCGGCCTGGCGATCTATCACGGCAAAGGTAAGAGATTTATGAAGGTTTGGGCTTTGCATCCCATCATCCATAATCAAGACGCTCGGATTGACCTGCTTATCATTTAAGGCAAGTTTTGCGGCATCTCTTCTATTGGGTGCGATGTAAACTGGATAATGATGCGCCATCATATAAGGTTCGTCACCGGTTATTTGGGCGTGGTGAAGTTTTGGATCGACTTTAAGTGCATGCTTGTTATTGCCACCATAGCCTCTTGAAAGAATAGATGGTTGTTCCCCCATAGATTGAAGATATTCTGCAAGCTTGAGTGTAACGGGTGTCTTTCCGCTACCGCCCAGCGTAAAGTTCCCGACGCAAATAACAGGTTTGCCTATATCTTCGGGATGAGAAAACTTCAGTCTCAAATTAACGATTTGACCATAAAGAAACCCCAAGGGCCGGAGTGCCAATTTTGCTGGGTGGATTTTATCTGGGGGAAAACGCCAAAATTTAGGATCGCGCATATTTCATCCTAACCAGAGGTTGTTTTCTCTAAAAACGGGGTGATAGCGGTGAGAGTTTGATCCGTTGCGCCAGCATTTTTATCAATCATTTTCAGGGCATTATTTTTGAGTTTTTTCCTAAAGTCGCTATCCGAAAGAAGGAGGTCGACCATATCGGTCATATCATTTTGCGAGAAAATTTCCCGTCCTGCATCCACCTCTTTAATAAGTGTAAACATCTCTGAAAAGTTTTCATTCGACGGGCCGTAAAAAATAGCTGTGTCCAGCCTTGCCGCTTCCAGAGGATTTTGTCCTCCCTTGGGCGTGACCGTTCCGCCAATAAAAGCAATATCACTTAGCCTGTAAAAAAGCCCCATTTCGCCAATGGTATCGGCCAAATAGATATCGGTATTTGCGTTAATGGCCTGACTTTCACTTCGTCGGGCAATCGTTAGATCCAACTCCGTGAGTTGTTTAACAAGACTATCACCTCTTTGTGGGTGGCGAGGCGCGATGATGCTCAACAATCCAGGGTGCTTGTTTTTAAGGGTTTTATGGGTTTCAGCGACCATTAGTTCTTCGCCTTCATGGGTGCTGGCGGCCAACCAGATTGGGCGGTTACCTATAGTTTGGCTGAGATTTTTAAGTTCGGCTTCTTTGTGAGGTAAGGGAGGGGTGTCATATTTAAGATTTCCCGCTGATATAATACGCCGCGCCCCCAGCATTTCATAACGAACGCAGGAATGGTTATCTTGTGCGAGAATGAGGTCGAATTGATTGAGCAGATGTCTAACACTATTAGGAAACCGCTTCCAATTCTTAAATGAGTTTTGCGACATACGCGCATTAATTAGAAACAGAGGCACATTATTCTGCTCTGCCTGATACATCAGGTTCGGCCAGATTTCAGACTCTACAAACAGGCCAATATCTGGATGCCAGTGTTTGACAAAGCGTTTGGCAAATCCCGGATGATCCATTGGCACATATTGGTGAATAATTCTTTCATGCGGATTGTCATTTGCGATTTTGGCAGAAGTAACAGTCCCACTTGTGAGCAAGGCTTGTGCTGCCGGATAACTTTCAAGCAGTTTATGTATTAAGGGCAGAACACTAACCATCTCCCCGACACTAGCTACATGCACCCATACCAAAAGACCTTTGGGGCGCGCCATACCTGCGTATCCGCGCCGTTCAAATTTTCTGAACCCATCTTCTCGTCCCATTCTTTTTCGCAATCGAAACAAAATGCTTGTAAGCGGTCCAATGAGCCAGGTTACGACTCGATAAATATAAAACACCAAAGGCATAATTAGCCTTTTAACAGATTTTCAGCCTTTGCATGAAGTTCATTAAGGTTTTTTTCCAATTTCAAACGATAGGCCTCAATCATCTCGTCATCGGCATCTTTGGGAACGTAAATAGGTTTGCCATAGGCGATCACCAATTTGCCAAAAGGCTTGTGAATAATAAACTGATCCCATGATTTTTTGATATAGGCTTCGTTCTGTGTCCGGACGGCAGTGGCCATAATCGGTTTCTGACTCAGACGTGCCAAAACTATAACACCTTTCCCACATTCAAATTTTGGACCGGGTGGAATATCTACAGTAATCCATCCGCATGTCCCATCACTCAAATATCTAAGTAATTTCCGAAAGGCTGCGGCTCCTTTTTTGTCTTTTGGTTTTCTTTTATTAGAAGATCCTGTGCCGGACCCTCGAACGATTTTAAATCTGGAGAGGATTGCATAAGCGACGCCAACTTCGCCATCCTCATGCGGGGTGACGAGGGTGGCATAGGATTTCTTTTTCAACGTGGCTAAGGGGCCCAGCAGAATATTTCGATGCCATATAGCTTTGATATGGCTGTACTCGGCTGTTTGCATTGCCTCTGCATATTCTTTCCCAATTACAATTTTACGGCAGGAAAGAACCACAAAACACATCCAAATTTTCATTAGGATGGCAATGACATAAATTACAATACGGCTTGGCAAACGTTTTATAAGCACTTTATTCATTATTATTAGCTTTCTTAGTGCGCTTAATTTTTGAGTTATAATTAACCTTTTAACAGATTTTCAGCCCTTTCATGAAGGTCATTAAGGTTTTTTTCCAATTGTTGGCGACAGGCTTCACGCGTCTCATCGTTTGCATCTTGTGGCACTGTGAGCGGCGCGCCAAAGAGAATTATCAACTTACCAAAAGGTTTTGGGATGATGAATTTGTCCCATGTTTTTTCAATAATAATCTCGTTTTCTGAGCGAATAGCTGTTGGCATTATAGGCTTTTGACTGAGCCGCGCCAAAGCGATAATCCCTCTTCCACATTCACGCGAGGGGCCGGGGGGAAGGTCAGCGGTTAACCAGACGCAGGTATGATTATTTAAATAACGGATTAAATGCCGTAACGCCGTGGCGCCTTTTTTATTTTTAATGGGTCGCTTTGAGGCTGTGCCTGTTCCAGAGCCAGTCACGGGTGTGACGCCTGTCAGCCGAGCATAAAAAACACCTATTTTGCCGTCTATATGATCAGAACTTAAACTGGCATATGATTTTGATGACACCAGAGTTTTGGGGGCCATGAGGAGGTTTCTGTGCCAAACGGTGAGAATGAATGTGTCTTTGGTGGTTTGCATCTCATCCAGATGCTGCTGTCCGACAGTAACCTTACGGCAAGAAAGAAAGACAAAACCAATCCAGATTTTGAGCAGGAGTGCCGCAAAATAGAGCATTGCGTTGCTTCGTACGATTTTTTTTACCACTATTTTCATTACTCAACTTGAATACTAACTATTGAACTTAACTGACGCTTACCAGGTTATTAATCCTCAAATTGTGCTTTGTATAATTCAGCGTACAAACCTTTGGCTTTTGATAATTCTTCATGCGACCCAGACTGGACGACTTTACCCTGATTAATGACATAGATTTTATCAGCATTTATAATGGTTGATAACCTATGCGCTACAACAAGAGATGTTCTGTCTTGCATTAAATATGTAAGTGCTTTTTGAACTTCTTTCTCGGCCTTATTGTCTAATGCCGAGGTTGCCTCATCCAGTAACAAGATTGGCGTGTCTTTCAGCATGGCGCGGGCAATAGCAATGCGTTGACGCTGACCGCCGGATAATTGCATGCCGCCTTCCCCGCATCTTGTGTTGTAGCCTTCTGGCAAGGCAGAAATAAAATCATGTGCAGCAGCGCTTTTCGCGGCTTTTTCTATGTCTTCTTGACTGGCATTATTTTGTCCATAAGCAATATTGGCGGCGATTGTGTCATCAAATAGGAACGGCTCTTGTGTCACGAGTGCCGTTGAAGCTCGCAGACTTTCAATTGTAACATTTTGAATATCTTGACCGTCTATCTCAATGCTGCCGGAAACAGGGTCATAAAAACGCAAAACCAGATTGAGTAAGGTTGATTTCCCGGCCCCTGAAGGGCCAACAAGAGCGACTGTTTCCCCCGGATTAATGTCAATTGAAATGCCATCTAATGCAGCAACATCACGATTGCCATAAACAAATGAGACATTTTTAAATCCGATGCCGCCTTCTGAAATTTTTAGTTCAGTGGCCTCAGGCTTATTTTTAATTTCAATGGGTTTATCGATAATTTCGAAAACTCTCAATCCTGCCGCCACACCCTCTTGCAAAACTACGGGTAGATTGGCTACAGATCTAAGCGGCTGGTAAGCAAGAAGGAGTGCAGAGATGAAGCCCATGAATTCACCAGCAGTCAAATTTCCTTCAAAGCTTTGGCTACCTCCCCAGAAGATGATGCCGGCAACTGCAATACCCGCAAGAGACTCAACAATAGGACTGGATGCGGATTTGGCGCGTACCGAACGCATCGTGAATTCCAGAACGCGGTTAATGACCCGGTCAGCGTTTTGGGCTTCCAGTTTCTCACCTGCATAGGCTTTGACAACCCGGATTCCTTTGATGGTTTCTGATATGAGTCTTGAGAGTAGCCCTGTCTCTGTTAGACCTTGATGAGAGGCTTTGCGCGTAACTTTGCCGAGCCGTCGCATTGACAAAATACCGGCTGGCATAACTATGATCACATAGATACTGGCAAGTTTCCAATTTAGGCTAAACATCATGCCCGTGAGAACAATCAGGGTAAAAAAGTGCCTGAACAAGTTAATCAAGGTTTGGTTTAAGGTGTTCGCCATGAGTTTGGCATCATTCAGAAATATGGCGATGTAATTGCCAGTATGTGAGTCGCCCAGTGTTTCCAGATCAGCTTTGATGATGTTTTCATATATTTCAAATTGAAGCCGCGCGGTGATTTTTTGCCCGACATAATTTAGGATAACATTTGACAGATATGTTGCGCCGCCTCTGACAACCGACATGATGACCACGCCCAGCGGGATGATCACCAACATGCTTCTATCCCCATTAACAAAGACCGTGTCGATAGCTTGCTGAATAAACCAAGGAAGCGCCCCTGCTGCCCCTGCGATAATCAAATTTGCTAAAATACCCAAAAGTATCAACCCAAGAAACGGTTTGATGTAAACCGAAAATGTTCTTGTGCTGACAGCCAGTGTTTTTGACCGATGTGGGCGTTTTATTGAGTCTTTAGACATTTAAATTCACTAAGTGATTCTGATGCTTAATCATATGTTCAGCATATCACAGATTATGTTTAATAGTCTCAACGCGTGACGCAAATTCTGCCGTAAGCGCCTCGGACCCTGCCATCAACCCCCGATGACGGGTGATTTGATTATTATAGGTAAGTTGCTTGCGGTTAAATCCACAGACAACGCCGCCCGCTTCATGGACAAGAAGATCACCGGCGGCAATATCCCAATCATTTTTGGTGTTCATAATTAATGTCGCATCAAATTGACCGCCAGCAACGAGAGCTAAACGATAGGCAACGGAATTTCTGTTTTCGACAGTTAATTGTGGCCATAAATGCGCCCACCCCTCATGAGCAAACATTTTTTCATACCCGCAAATACGGCTGTTTTCGAGGGTTTTACGTTCTGTGATGTGGACAGGCTTGCCATTGCAATGGGTGCCCATACCCAACATGGCGGCGTAAAATTCTTTATGAGCTGGATTATAGACAACCGCGGCGATGGGTCTGCAGTTTTCGACCAGAGCAACGGAAATAGTGAATTCTGGCTTGCCCTGAATAAATGCTTTCGTGCCGTCAATTGGATCAACAACCCAAACATGTGAGCATGTTAACCTGTGCTGCTCATCTGGGGTTTCTTCTGATAACCACCCATAATCTGGTCTGGGGGTTTGTAGTTGATGATGCAACAGGTCATTGACTTCTATGTCAGCTTCACTAACGGGTTGATTTTCTTCTTTTTCCCAATGCTGAGGCGATTGACCGAAATAGCGCATGCTTAAATCTCCGGCTTGCCGGACAGCAGAACATAACAGTTCAAAGTCTTCCTCAAGAGAAGACGATAGGGGATTAGAGACCTGCAAGTGTCATCTCTTCTACAAGTAAAGTGGGCGCATTAATGCTGTATCTGAAACTTAAATCATTGGCAGGAGTGATGTTCTTGAACATATCTTTAAGGTTGCCAGCAATTGTAATTTCACTGACGGGATAGGCCAGCTCGCCATTTTCAATCCAGTAACCAGCAGCACCCCTGCTGTAATCGCCTGTGACGCCATTAACTCCCATACCAATCAGTTCGGTGACATAAAGCCCCTCCCCAATTTGCTGCATGAGTTCTTGAAGGGATGCATTTCCGTCTTCTATATAAAGATTGGATGCAGAAGGTGAGGGTGGGCCACCAATACCCCGCGCCGCGCGCCCATTACTTGGCATATCAAGTTGTTTCCCTGTCGAGGTATCAAGAAGCCAGCAGGTGAGCTGCCCTTCCGATACGGGGGTAAGTTTCTCACAATCCAAGCCTTCAGCATCAAAGGCCATAGAGCGAAGCCCTCTTATGCGTTTGGGGTCATCTATGACGGTGATGCTTTTTGAAAACACATCTTCATTCATGCAATCTTTCAAAAAGCTGGTGCCGCGCGCAATTGCTGTTCCTGAAATAGCGGCAGCGAAATGACCGAGCAGACTAGCCGACACTCTTTTGTCGTAAATGACGGGGGCTTTGCGGCTTTCAAGTTTGCGTGGATTCAGTCGTGCCAATGCGCGGCTGGCCGCTTCTGCCCCAATTTGTTCAGGCGTTTCCAAATCTTCTCTGTGCCGAACTGTATGTCCTGCGTAATCTCTTTCCATATTATCGCCATTGCCGGCAAGAACAGCACAACTGAGCGACCATGAGGTTGCACTATAATTCTCAGCAAAACCGTCAGACGTGACCAGACCGGTTGTGCTTTTCGCCCAGCCAGCCCCCGCCCCTTCGGAATTGGTAATACCCTCCATGGCGCGTGCGGTTTCCTCTGTTTCAACTGCCATCTGGGTGAGTTTCGCCATTTCCGGTTCATTGGCGTCTTCCAGATCGAGTTGAGGAATTTCTTTTGCTAGTCGGCTCTCATCTGCCAAGCCGCAAAATGGGTCGGCAGGTGCCATGCGAGCCATCGCAACAGCGCGCTCCGCGAGGCTGTCCAATTGGTCGGCATTCATACCGGAGGAAGATACAAATGCTTGTTGGGTGCCGATGAGGGCGCGCAGACCAACATCTGCTGACTCCGCATGCTCAATATCTTCCATATTTCCAAGCCGTGAGGACGCCCCTATGGAGAGGCTTTCGCTAACCAGCGCATCAGCCTGGTCTGCGCCATAAGCCAGCATTTTCTCAACTGCCTGTTGGGCAAAGTCCATTGGGTTTGAAACTGGGTCAGACATTTTTGTTTATCTCCATATTTGTCTTCAGGCAAAATCTCATTACTGGAAGATAAGCCTCATCTGTATTTAAATTATATAGACCCTTTATGGCATTCGTCAGCTTTTAAGGCGCTTCTATTTTAAAGCCATTTTCGATTATAGGGATAACGCAAATGCCATCATGATGATAAAGCCCAGAACCCTGTTGGATTTAAAAACAGCCAGACACTGATCGCTGTCATTAATGTCCGTATTTAGAACCTGCCATGTCAGATGCATAGCCACTAAACCCATAATAAGATAGAACCACAAACCCGCAGACGTCATTAATCCTGCTGCGAGAAAGCTTAACACGCTTAAGCCATAAATCACCCAGAGTGCGATATGGGTTTTATCACCCAGTCGGATAGCAGAGGATTTGAGGCCAATCAGGTTGTCATCCTCACGGTCTTGATGGGCATATATGGTGTCATACCCTACAGTCCAGAATATGGCGGCCACATAGACCAGCCCTACCGTAACTGAAAGATTGCCTGCTAACGCCGCATAACCCATAAATACACCCCAATTAAATGCAATACCCAGAAAAAACTGTGGCCACCAAGTATAGCGTTTCATGAACGGGTAAATCGCAATGGGGGCGAGCGATAGAACGCCAAGGATGATGGTTTGTATATTAAACTGCAATAAAACACACAGCCCGATAAGACATTGAACAATTAAAAATGCCCATGCTTGTCTCACTGTAATTTGACCGGCTGGGAGGGGTCGGTTATGCGTTCGCTCTACCTTGCCATCATAGTCACGATCAACAATATCATTATAAGTGCATCCTGCGCCGCGCATCACGATGGCGCCGACTGCAAAAAGCGCGCTGATATAAAATGTCTGTGTCAATGGGATGAGACCGGTTTCAAGTTGAGCCAACCAGACACCCCAAAGACAAGGCCAGAAAAGGAGCCAGCTTCCGATAGGACGGTCCAGCCGAGCAAGTCGGGCATAGGGAATAAATGCAGTCGGGAGAAATTGGTTTACCCAGTTATTCTTTGAGGCATCTGCAGGTGATTGGTCACGCATATTTTTGGTCTTTGAATTTCATTAATTGGATAAAAAATAACTGGTGTTTTGTTGGTATGGACAGCACTATATATAAGCCGACCAAACTAAGCTGAGCTCACTATACCTGCTCACGACATATATGGGTAGAGAGACCAATGGCGTCAACAGATAACAAGATAACAGGCAAAATCCGGCTTTATATATCCGAAGACCTTAATGAAAATCGGAATTGTACACTCAACAAAAGCCAGCACCATTATTTGCGGAATGTTATGCGCTGTCAGCCCGGTGAGCATATTTTAGTTTTTAATGGGCGCGACGGGGAGTGGCTGGCTGAGATTTCTAAGCTTGATAAAAAATCAGCTTTGATTGAGGCGCAGACTCAAACCCGTTTACAAACCTTTGCACCGGATATTCACATGCTGTTTGCACCGGTCAAAAAAGCCCGCCTTGATTATATGGTTCAAAAGGCTACTGAAATGGGGGCGGCATCTTTGACGCCTGTGATGACGCAATATACACAAAAAGCACGATTAAATTATGAACGCCTCAAAGCAAATATGGTCGAGGCTGCTGAGCAATGTAATTTGCTGCAAGTACCTGAATTGAATGACTCCATTGATTTGGAATTAGCGCTTGAAAAACTAAGTGAAACGCTGCCCTCTCGTCCTCTTGTTTTTTGTGATGAGGGCGCGGGGCCGATATTGACCAAGGACTCACGACAAGCACTAGAGGCAATGAAAAATAAACCTGTTGCGATTCTTATCGGGCCTGAAGGTGGGTTTTCACCAGCAGAAAGACAAAAGCTTCATACCCGTCCTGATACGCTTGCAATTAGTCTCGGCCCACGAATTTTACGCGCCGATACCGCTTTGGTAGCTGCTCTTTCCCTTTGTCAGATGACTTTAGGGGACTGGGTGTAGTGGTGGCGTTTAGAAGTATCGATTATTTCCCGTCTTGCGCGATTCAGAAAACAAGCTTACATCGGCTTAAGAGACGAGTTGAATGACAGAATATCTGGAAAACAAGGCATCCCTCATAGAATGGATTGCCGCCGGCGAAAAACCCAAAGATCAGTGGCGTATTGGAACTGAACACGAAAAGTTTGGTTATCGTTCCAGTGATTTTAGCCCCCTGCCTTATGATGGGCCTAATGGCATTAAAGCAATGCTTGAAGGGCTTATAGGTAATGGTTGGCAAGGCAAATATGAGGGTGAAACGCTGGTTGCACTTACCCGCCCTCAAGAACAAGGCGGCGGCTCTGTCACGCTTGAACCAGGAGGGCAATTAGAGCTTTCCGGCGCACCCTTAGCAAACATACATCAAACTTGTGCCGAAGTTGGGACGCATCTTAAAGAGGTTTTGCAACTTGCCGATCGTTTGGGGCAAGCCTATATGGGCATCGGCTATGCGCCTGATTGGTCGGTGGCGGATATGCCCAAAATGCCTAAAGGTCGTTATGACATTATGACGAACTACATGCCGACGCAGGGCACGAGGGGTCTGGAGATGATGTATCTCACGGCGACAGTGCAGGTGAATCTCGATTTTGCTTCCGAAGCCGATATGGTTGAGAAAATGCGGATTGCAATAGCTCTGCAACCCATTGCGACTGCATTATTTGCCAATTCACCCTTTATAAATGGTCAAAGCATGGGGCATGTGTCTGAGCGCTCTCTGGTCTGGCTGGATACTGACGCAGAGCGTACAGGCAATCTACCTTTTGTTTTTGATGATTTTGGTTATGAACGATATGTGGATTATGCGTTGGATGTACCAATGTATTTTGTTATTCGGGACGGGCGTTTTATTGATGCGACAGGTTTAAGTTTTAAAGACTTTCTGGATGGGAATTTGTCTGCACTGCCGGGTGAGAAGCCTAGGGGCGAAGATTGGGAGAACCATCTGACCACGCTGTTTCCCGAAGCAAGACTGAAAAGATTCATAGAAATGCGCGGCGCTGATAGTGGTCCGCGTGATACTTTTTGTGCGTTGCCCGCTTTTTGGGTCGGGTTACTCTATGATGAGGCGACGCAAAAGAAAGCGCTTAATATGGTATCTGATTGGTCTGCGGAGGAACGCAATGCGTTGCGTATCAATGCCGCACGGCAGGGACTAAAAGCAGAATTTAGAGATGGCCATGTGTTAGATATTGCGCGTCAAGCACTCGACTTGTCTCGTGAGGGTCTGGTTGCCCGTGGGGCAAAAGACTATGAGGGGGCAGATGAAACCCAATATTTAAGGCCGCTAGAAGCTGTAATCGAACAAGGGTGTAGTCCAGCGGAGATATTGGCAACAAAACTTTCCACTGAGTGGGAAGGTGACATTACTTCTGTTTATAAAGCCCTAACTTATTAACCCTTTAACAGCTTGATCGTTCTAGCCCGTGCCGCCGACAGTAAGACCTTCCAGCCTTAATGTGGGTTGACCGACTCCGACGGGAACACCTTGTCCGTCTTTGCCGCAGGTGCCGATCCCATCATCAAGCTTCATATCATTACCAATCATGGAAATGCGTTGCATGCTTTCAGGACCAGTGCCGATAAGTGTCGCCCCTTTGATAGGTGCGCCCAACTTCCCGTCTTCAATTTGGTAGGCCTCTGTGCAAGAGAATACGAATTTACCTGATGTAATATCGACCTGCCCGCCACCAAAACTGACCGCGTAAACACCTTTTTTAACATCTGCCAAAATTTCATCCGGATCTTTATCACCACCTAACATGTAAGTGTTGGTCATGCGCGGCATGGGTTGACAGGCAAAACTTTCGCGGCGGCCATTTCCAGTCGGTTGCATGCCCATAAGGCGCGCATTCATGCGATCTTGCATATAACCGGTCAGAATGCCGTCCTCAATGAGAACAGTTTTTTCGGTAGGTGTGCCTTCATCATCAACAGATAAAGAGCCTCTCCGGTCAGGTAAGGTACCATCATCAATCACGGTGACACCCGGAGAAGCAACACGTTGACCAATACGATCAGAGAACGCTGATGTTTTTTTCCGGTTAAAGTCACCTTCTAGGCCATGACCGACTGCTTCATGCAATAGAATGCCTGGCCAGCCCGGGCCCAGAACGACATCCATTTCGCCTGCAGGAGCAGGAACCGAATCAAGATTGACCAAGGCTGAACGTAAAGCTTCATCGACCTGACCTTGCCAGTTTTCAGGGGTAAGCCATTGAGCGTATCCGGCTCGACCACCGCGTCCGCAATGCCCGCTTTCTTGGCGGTCACCCTCGCCGGCAACGACTGAGACATCAAGGCGAACAAGGGGTCGCACATCAAAAACAGGCTGCCCGTCAGGTCGGATAATCGCAACAGCCTGCCATTCGCCTGAAAGACCAATAGAGACCTGCCTGACGCGGTTATCTTTAGCGCGTGCATAAGCATTGATATCTTCTAAAATTTTGACTTTGTCTGAGAAGCCTTCCCCTTCTAGCGGGTTGGCGTCTGTGTAGAGGCTTGTCTCGGTTTTTGCTGGGGCATCGGATATCGTGCCGCTATGACCGGAAATAACCGGTGAAAGAGCAGAAGTCGCACGTTTAATGGCTGTTTCGCTCAAATCTGTGCTGTGCGCATATCCAGCAGTTTCGTCTTTAACCGCACGCAGGCCAAACCCTCGGGATGTATCAAAATTGGCGGCACGTAATCTATTATTATCAAATGAAAAACTCTCTGAGAGCGTATGCTCCATAAAAAGTTCTCCGTCATCGGCGCCAGTCAGAGCTTCTTCGGTTAAACGTTGTGCGCGATCTTTGTCGAGGCCGGAAGTGTCAAAAAATAAATTTTCGGGTTTCATATCTTACCGTTTCTGATTAAGGGGATTTCCATGATTAGGCGTATCGTTTATAAGATAATATGTTGCGTATGATATTGATGTCAAAAATTAGTCTGACATGCTCAATTTTAAATGCCACTTTTTTGTTCCATACAGCTTGAGATTGATATTTAGATTAAGAGTTTCTGTTTTGGGCATTTGGTCGCATGGTCACTTAATTCAGTGATTTTGTGCAGTGGGCTATTATACTATATGTGAAGCTAATCAACCGAATTTAAGGGTAATTTCATGCGCCTGAATAATATAACTAATCCTTCCGCAAAGCTGCTTGCTTTCTGTGTGATGAACTTGATGGGAATAATTTCTGCTCATGCTGCACAGCCTGAGCCGTGGCAGCTTGGTTTTCAACCTGCCGCGACAGATATGATGGCGCGGATTACCAGTTTTAATGATTTCCTTCTGATTCTCATGACAGCCATTACGGTTTTTGTGCTGGGATTAATGGTTTATGTCATGGTGCGCTTTAACGCTAAAGCCAACCCCGTGCCATCCAAAACGAGCCACAACACGCTGATTGAGGTTGTTTGGACAGTCATCCCGATTTTGATTCTGTTGGTTATCGCCGTTCCGTCTTTTCGTCTTCTATATGATCAGGCGACACCTGAAGCTGACATGACCATTAAAGCGACAGGCTATCAGTGGTATTGGGGATATGAATATCCCGATCATGGCGATATTGCTTTTGATGCGCTGATGCTTGAAGAGGACGAGTTGCAGCCTGGTCAGCCGCGTTTGTTGTCAACAGATAACGCTGTGGTTGTGCCGGTAGATACAACTGTTCGTGTTCTTGTGACGGCTGCAGATGTCATTCACAATTGGGCTATGCCTGCTTTCGGCATTAAAATGGACGCCCTTCCCGGACGCCTCAACGAAACATGGTTCAAAGCCAATAAAACAGGTACCTATTATGGTCAGTGTTCCGAGCTTTGTGGCATTCGCCATTCTTTTATGCCGATAATGGTTAAAGTTGTCGAAAAAGAAGAATTTGCTGCTTGGGTTGAGCAAGCAAAAGTTGAATTTGCTTCTTATGACGGAGCTAACACCAAACTGGCAGATGTTTCAGCCACACAATTATCAAAATAACCGAGTAAGAGGACAGAAATCATGGCAACAGATCAAGCCACGGCTCATCACGAAGATCATCCGGTAGGGTGGAAGCGTTACGTCTATTCGACGAACCATAAAGATATTGGCACGATGTATTTGATTTTTGCGATTATCGCAGGAATTATTGGCGGTGCTATGTCTGTGGTAATGCGGATGGAGCTGCAAGCCCCCGGGGACGGTATTTTGGGTGGTGATTACCACCTCTATAACGTTCTGGTAACCGGACACGGCCTGATTATGGTGTTTTTCATGGTCATGCCTGCCATGATTGGTGGTTTTGGGAACTGGTTTGTGCCGCTGATGATTGGCGCACCGGATATGGCATTTCCGCGAATGAATAATATTTCATTCTGGCTTTTGCCTTTCGCTTTTGCGTTGCTCGGTATTTCGATTTTCGTCGAAGGTCCCCCCGGTAATAACGGTGTCGGTGGTGGTTGGACAATTTATCCGCCGCTTTCTACGTCCGGACAACCTGGCCCGGCAATGGATTTTGCCATTCTATCACTTCACGTGGCAGGTGCTTCATCCATTTTGGGTGCCATTAACTTTATTACTACGATCTTCAATATGCGTGCCCCCGGCATGACATTGCACAAGATGCCACTTTTCGTATGGTCCGTTCTTGTCACAGCCTTTTTGTTATTGCTGTCTCTGCCTGTACTTGCCGGTGCAATTACCATGCTGTTGACGGATAGAAATTTTGGCACGACATTCTTTGACCCTGCCGGTGGTGGTGATCCGATTTTGTATCAGCACTTGTTCTGGTTTTTTGGTCACCCTGAAGTTTACATTCTTATTCTCCCAGGCTTTGGAATTATCAGTCATGTCGTTTCGACATTTTCCAAAAAGCCTATCTTTGGTTATCTCGGTATGGCCTATGCCATGGTCGCCATTGGGGGCGTTGGCTTCGTCGTGTGGGCACACCACATGTACACAGTCGGTCTGAGCCTTGATACTCAAGCCTATTTTGTTGCTGCCACAATGATTATTGCCGTGCCGACGGGGATTAAAATTTTCTCCTGGATTGCCACAATGTGGGGCGGGTCAATTGAATTTAAAACGCCGATGCTTTGGGCGCTTGGCTTTATCTTCCTGTTTACCGTTGGTGGTGTGACAGGGGTTATGCTGGCGAATGCTGGTGTTGACCGCTCTTATCACGACACTTATTTCGTCGTCGCGCATTTCCATTATGTGTTGTCTTTGGGCGCTGTGTTCGCGATTTTCTCAGCATGGTATTACTGGTTTGGAAAAATGTTCGGTTATAACTATTCCGAATTTATCGGTAAGTTACATTTCTGGGTGACATTTATCGGTGTGAATCTGATTTTCTTCCCACAACATTTCCTTGGTCTTGCGGGTATGCCTCGCCGTTATGCGGATTATCCGGATGCTTATGCTGACTGGAATTTCATTTCTTCACTCGGTAGTTACATCTCCGCATTTGGCGTTCTGATTTTCATCGTCGGCGTTATCCATGCCTTCGCAAGAGGTCAAAAAGCTGCCAATAATCCTTGGGGTGAAGGCGCAACGACACTCGAATGGACGCTGACATCTCCGCCACCTTTCCACCAGTTCAATGAACTGCCGAAAATCAAATAGGCGCGGAGATATTACCTATGGCGAATAACAGCACCGACTTGCCAGTCTTTGACACATCCGTCCCCAGGGCGGATGACGTCTCAGATGCAACCAAAGAGATAGTTTCTGAGATGGCAAGCGCTGCTGATTATTTTGAATTGCTCAAGCCCCGTGTCATGTCTCTGGTTGTGTTCACCACACTTATTGGCATGATTATGGCATCCACTGGTGCAGATGGCGGGGTACATCCAGTTGTAGCCTTTACAGCTCTGTTGCTGATAGCACTTGGTGCTGGTGCTTCAGGCGCACTGAACATGTGGTATGATGCAGATATTGACGCCAATATGGAGCGCACACGAACACGGCCCATCCCATCGGGTAGGATTTCTAAAGACTCGGCGTTGGCTTTCGGGCTAACACTGTCTGCAGGTTCAGTTATGTGTCTCGGCGTATTCGTCAATTGGTTGTCAGCCGGACTTCTGGCCTTCACGATTTTCTTTTATGCCGTGGTTTATACCGTATGGCTCAAGCGCCATACGGCTCAAAATATCGTGATTGGCGGTGCCGCTGGGGCTTTTCCTCCGGTCGTAGGTTGGGCAGCCGCAACTGGCACGGTTGATGTGCTTCCTGTTTTAATGTTTGCGATTATCTTTTTCTGGACGCCCCCGCATTTCTGGGCGCTGGCTCTTTTGAAAAACAAGGAGTACACAGAGAATAATATTCCTATGATGCCTGTGGTTGCCGGATCAAAAAATACGCGTTTTCAAATCCTTGCATACTCGCTTGTAATGGCTGGATTTGCTGCTTTACCGGCTCTATTGGGTCATGCGGGTCTTTTTTATGCTCTGTTTTCAACAGCTTTAAGCGCTGTGTTCGTTGTGATGAGCTTCTGGCTTTTTATCGCCACTGACGCGCGGCAAGCGGCTGCATCTAAGGCATTGTTCGCTTATTCCATTTTGTATTTATTCTTGCTTTTTGCTGGGTTTCCCGCTGACAAGCTCATTGGTATTTAGATAGGTGTTTAAAATGAAAGAAGAATTTGAAGGAACACCTGAATGGAGTGATGAGTTGCTTGCTCGTCGACGCAAAAGAGCCGCTGTTATGGGCTGGGTACTTGCGGGTTTTGTTGTACTTTTCTTCCTTGTCACGGTGGTCAAGCTTGGCTCGAATATCGTGCAAAGAGCATTATAAGGTCATTATTAAAGGTTACTCATGTCAACACAGTCTCCCCGAAAAAAATCGCCTGCTTTAAATAGAACCGTTGGGTTTTGTCTGGCCGGTATTCTTTTTATGGGGGGTATGGCTTATGCCGCCGTTCCGCTTTACGACCTATTTTGCCGCGTGACGGGGTATGCGGGTACCACCAATCGTGCTGAGGCAGCATCGGACACAATTATCGAAAGACAGGTGACAGTTCGCTTTGATGCGTCACGTAACCGCCAAATGCCGTGGGAGTTTACAGCGCCTGATGACGCCGTGAGTTTGAAAGTTGGTGAGACCGGTCTGGCTTTTTATAAGGCTCATAATCCAACTAATGAAGAGATAACAGGCACGGCGACATTTAATGTAACGCCACAAAAAGCCGGATATTATTTTTCAAAAATTGATTGTTTCTGTTTCGTTGAGCAAACTTTGGCGCCTGGCGAGACAGTAGATATGCCGGTGACATTTTTTATTGATCCGGAAATTGTAGACGATGAAGAGATGATGGATGTCAAAACCATCACCTTGTCTTATACTTTCTTTTTAAAATCCAAATTGACGTCTGAAAAGGTATCTAATCAGACGACATTAAACACAAAACAGATACCGCAGGGTTAGTAAGCATTCAAAGAAATGCCTACGCTATGAATACAGGGGAAAAAAATGGCAGATGCACACGCTAAAAAACACGACTATCATCTTGTCAATCCGAGTCCTTGGCCGTTTGTTGGCTCGCTGAGTGCTTTTATAATGGCTGTTGGGGCAGTTTTATTCTTTCACGATAATGGTCCATGGGTGATGCTCATTGGCCTGATGGGTGTGCTTTACACCATGGTGTCATGGTGGCGGGATGTTATTATTGAAGCGAATAGTGGCGACCATACACCTGTTGTTCAGCTTCATCACCGCTACGGCATGATCCTGTTTATTGCCTCTGAGGTTATGTTTTTTGTCGCCTGGTTCTGGGCTTATTTTGATGCAAGCCTTTATCCGGGCGAAGCCATTCAGTTTTCAAGAACAGAGCTGACGGGCGGACATTGGCCCCCCCAAGGTATCGAAACTTTTGACCCATGGCATTTGCCACTTATTAACACACTGATATTGCTGACTTCCGGCACAACAGTGACATGGGCGCATCATGCATTGCTTCAAGATAATCGTGAAGAGCTTAAATGGGGGCTCGTGCTTACGGTTGCGCTTGGCGCATTATTCACAGTATTCCAAGTATATGAATATCAACACGCTGCCTTCGGTTTTTCCGGTCATATTTATGGCGCGACTTTCTATATGGCAACTGGGTTTCATGGTTTCCACGTGATTGTTGGCACCATCTTTTTGCTGGTTTGTTTGTTAAGAGCAGTGAATGGTGGCTTTACGCCTAAACAGCATTTTGGCTTTGAAGCCGCCGCTTGGTATTGGCACTTTGTGGATGTTGTCTGGCTATTCCTGTTTGTGGTGATTTACATCATTGGCGCGGGAACTCCGGCAACCCATTAAGGACAAATATGGGCATTTTTTCATCAAGATGCCCTGCATGTGGGCAGACCCCATTGTTTGAGGGTTTCCTGTCACTGCCTAAAAGCTGTTCGGGGTGTCACTTTAATTATAGTCAGATAGATACAGGTGATGGTCCCGCTGTATTTGTGATTATGCTGGCAGGATTGCTCGTAACCGGCGCAGCACTTTATGTCGAATTACGCTGGCAACCCGCTTACATCATACATATCGCCATCTGGCTTCCGATTGGCTTTGCTGTACCGATGATGATGTTGCGACCTGCTAAAGCTTGGCTCATTCATTCCCAATATCGGCACAATGCGCATGAAGGCAAACTTCACAAGGGTGATGATGACAAGCATAATGAGGGTAAGTGATGCCCGCTTTTTTGCGGATTGAGTTATGACGCGGCTAAAGCTTTATTTGATGCCGACACTGATTTGCCTTCCGGTACTGGCCTTTCTTGTAAGTCTCGGCAATTGGCAGATGGAGCGTCTGACATGGAAAAAAAACCTTATTGAAGTGATTGAGGCGCGTCTTGCTGCTCCCGCTCAAATTGTTCCAATGCTAGGCGAATGGGGTACCCTTTCCTCTGATGACCATATGTACCAAAAGGTCTTAATTGAGGGCGTGTTTGATCATCGAGGAGAGCAGTTCTGGTTTGTGCATCACGAAAAATTTGGTTCAGGCTTTCAGGTCATTACGCCTTTTGTGATAGGTGGGGATCGAATTGTTATGGTGAATCGTGGCTATATCCCAGCATCCCAGCAAGTCCCCGCTACCCGACAGGACGGTCAGGTTTCAGGTAAAGTCCGTTTAGAAGGGTTGATGGTTTGGCCTAGTGAACGGAATAAATTTGAGCCGCCCGATGAACCAGATAATAATCTCTGGTTTGTGAAAGATGTTAATGCCATGGCAGAGAATGCCGGTTATGAAAAGAGTAGCTGGCCGATTGCCCCTTTTTTTATTGATAGTCTAGAAAATCCGGAAAACGTTTTTCCAGTGCAAGTTCCAATTGGTGGACAAACACGGGTCAATTTACCGAATCGGCATTTAGAATATGTTGTGACATGGTACGGTCTTGCCTTGGCTCTTGTAATTGTTTATGTGCAGTGGCTCATAAAGCAAACTAATCGTGCGAAACCTGAAAACGAGATAGAGTAGTGAAATATATCAGCACACGCGGCACCGCCCCGGTTCTTGATTTTGAAGATACGCTTCTGGCGGGTCTGGCGACTGATGGTGGACTCTATGTGCCTGAAAATTGGCCGCGCCTGTCGCGCGAAACGCTGCTACATTTCAAGGATAAATCCTATGCCGAAGTAGCCTATGAGGTCTTGCAGCCCTTTATTGGCGGCACACCTGATAATGACCGGTTCAGGGAAATTTTGGAAGCCGCATATCAAGCCTTTGAAGTTCCTGATGTTGCACCTGTTGTTCATTTGGGCGGGCAGCATTATTTGCTGGAACTTTTTCATGGCCCGACCCTTGCCTTTAAAGATGTTGCTATGCAACTTCTTGCGCGTTTAATGGATGAAGCCTTGTCACGTCGTGGTCGACGCGCAACCATTATCGGAGCGACCTCAGGTGATACAGGCGGCGCAGCAATTGAGGCGTTTCGCGGACGCGAAAATATAGATATTTTCATTTTCTTTCCCGAGGGACGTGTATCCGACGTTCAAAGAAAACAAATGACAACTCCGACGGACTCAAATGTTCATGCGCTTGCGATTGACGGCACATTTGATGATTGTCAGGCGCTCGTCAAAGATATGTTTAACGATGCGGAGTTTCGTCACGAAACCGGTCTGGCGGGTGTGAATTCAATTAACTGGGCGCGCGTCATGGCGCAAACAGTTTATTATTTCACGGCATCAGCGCAGTTGGGCGGTCCTGATAAAGAGGTTGCTTTTTCTGTTCCGACTGGAAATTTTGGTGATATTTTTGCCGGATATGTTGCCAAGCAGATGGGATTGCCAATCGCGCAACTTATGATTGCGACAAACATAAATGACATTCTCGCGCGGGTACTCAAGACGGGTACTTATGAAATCGGGGATGTCGTGGCTTCCACCAGTCCGAGTATGGATATTCAGGTGTCGAGTAATTTTGAACGTCTATTGTTTGAGGCCACTGGCCGCAATGCTGCTGAAGTTTGTCGCTTGATGAGCGAATTGACTGAAAAAAGAAAATTCTCACTTTCTTCAGATGTGCTTGATGTTATTCGTGGAAGCTTTGCTGCTGAGCGTATTGATGAAGCTGAGACTGCAAAAATCATCAAGGATATGTTTGAGAAGGACGGGATGTTGCTCGATCCCCATACCGCTGTCGGATATGGTGCGGCACTGCGGAGTGACTTACCGGCTTCTACGCCCATAGTGACGCTTGCCACGGCGCATCCCGCAAAATTTCCTGCCTCAGTCGAAAAGGCCTGTAATCGTCAGGCGGCAGAAATTATCGATACCCCGGAAAGGGTAAAGGTGATGATGAGGCAAGACGAAACATACGAAACTAACCCTAATGATCTTGCCCAGGTTCAAGACTTTATTCGCCAGAAAAAAACTGACTGAAGAAATTTAGCCCTGAACGGCTTTTAACTTTGCCGGTTTTCCATGATATACTGAAAAAATGAAAAAAATCACGGATAGTGCAGGGGTAAATGTTATCCGGCTGTTACGACACGCTGTTCTGGTATTTTTGGGTTTCCTTGCGTTGCTTCCGGCACAGGCTTTGTTGCCTTCTAAAGCCTTGGCTGTCGATGTTGTGCTTGTCTCCAGCAATATGCGTTATATTGATCTCACGCGGCATATTAAGCAGGTTAAGCCAGGTATATATGATTTTGCCATTCAGAATACGGGTGATGAGATCATGTATCTGACGCTAGAACTCTCCCGTCCGGATATTTTTCATATAGCAACAAATCCAAGGCTAAATGTGCCATTTAATTTGCGGCTCATCAGTTCCGACGATTCTGAGATTGCCCCACGCCGTGCCATGGATAATGAAATTGATTGGGAAGTCCCGCCCGGCGCGGTTCGAAGATATATTTTAAATGGTGATATTCCCTCCAAGACTAAGTTTTGGTTATGGAATCCGGACTACAAATCTGAGATTGAAGAGAAGCGGTTTTACTTCCATCAATTTGTTTTGGTTGCACTGATTTTTGTCGCCACACTTGCTCTGGTCGTCGCTTATTTACGCAACAGAAGGCGGTTGATTATTCCATCTGTGTTTGCACTCTCTTTTGTTGTTATCATGTTGGTGCGCTGGCAGATTTTTAGGAATTATTTGGATTTGAACGATTTGCGTATCGCTATGGCTCTTATGTCATTGGCATTGATTATTGCGCATCTCTCTATAATGCGGGTGTCGGCGATTTCAGAGAGATACTGGCGCCGCGTGATATTAAATGTGGATCTGATATTGTTATTCGTTATTTTTGGTTGGGTGGCACATTATTTTTCCCCGGGTTTTCTGGGGGCTATGACTGTTGACTGGCTTGAGATGTTTCTTGTCATCCCATCCATATTGCTATGTCTGGCAGTTGTCATATCGATTAAATTACCCGAAAAATAGAGGGTTTGTTAAAGATTTAAGCTTGGCCTTGGTCAGAACTGAGCTTGCCAAGGTCAATGCCCATCCGTGCCATGGCTGCTGGATATTTTTTTTCTGGATCAATTGAAAAAATCAAATCTAAATCTGCGTCACAGGCCAACCAAGCGTTTTCATGAAGCTCTGCATCCAATTGTCCTGCATCCCAACCTGCATAGCCAAGAAATAAAAGAGATCTATCAGGTGCGCCATGCTTTCCGAGGACTTCCATAATCTCCAATGTAGCTGTCAGGGCGATGCGGTGATTATTTCCGAGGCTGGTTGTGGATGCTGTATAATCGCTCGTATGCAAAACAAAACCCCGCCCAGTTTCAACCGGACCGCCCAGATAGGCTTTTACCCTGTCACCATTATCACTGATTGGCAGGTCAAGACTTTCAAGTATATCGTTTAAGGATACATCTTCGGCAGGTTGATTAACCACAAACCCCATGGCCCCGTCAGGGCCGTGTTCAAAAATATAAACAACGCTGCGATCAAATCTTGGATCGCCGATGCCAGGCATGGCCAAAAGCAATTGTCCGCTTAAATTTTCATTCATTAAAGACATACCGGTTCATATAACCTAACATCATACCTGCAGTGAAACATCTAAGCAGACCGGATGCAAACAAATCAATGTTCGATAGTAAATCCTTTCTGATTTTGGCGCTTTTTTTTATGCTTTCAGGCATAGGGCTTACCTCGCAATCATATGCGTCAGAACTGGAGCGACTTAGCATACCCGTGAAATCTCCTTCTTTTTATGAAGATTGGCAGGAGCCTAAGTCCCTTTATGGCAAGCCATTGGAGGTCGCCAAGGCCAAACTTGTGAAAGGTATTTATGAGGGACAGCCAGTTATTGCGTTACGTCTCATTATGTCTGCTGGCTGGCATAGTTATTGGTTTTTTCCAGGGGCGGCAGGTATTGCGCCCACATTTGAGTGGGGGGCATCGCCATATTTTTCTGCAGGGGAGCCACTTTTTTTGCCTCCAAAACGCTTCAAAGAACCGGGGGGGCTTACATATGGGTATGATGATGAGACGGTTATTTTCATCCCCTTGACGTTCAAAGAGTCTTTTGAAAATACAGATGAGACAGTTTTTGCGCTTAACCTCACATTCACTTTAGGTCTATGCAAAGACATTTGTGTTCCAGCTAGCTTCACATTTTCTGAACGCATCACTTTAAAAGATATAAGGCATTCCCTTGACCAAAAATGGGTGAGTAAAGCCTTAACGGCTCTCCCAAAGCCGGCGAATGATAAATTATTTGTCAAAGAGGTCAGTTTTTTTGAAAACAACCTTCAAGTGGCTATTGCTGGAGAAAATTTGACAAGACCCGACATTTTTATTGCCGGACGAGACGGGGATTTTTTTGATGAACCTGAAATTGTTTCTCAATCGCCAAACCTCTGGATTTTTAGCATCCCTGTAGTGTTTGTTGACGATAGTTTTTTAGACAGAGCGTTGAAATTTGTCATAACGGATACTGCCGGTGCCGTTTTTCAATCTCATCATGTTCAATCAAAAAAATCTGTAAATGAATAAACCCTGCTCTTGGTAATCTAAGAGCGATAAGATAAGATGAAATTTCATAATTAGAGGATAGTAATATGACCATTCAAGCCGGAGAAAAACTCCCTTCAGCAACCTTTATGCACATGTCTGATGCGGGCCCTGCGCCAATTTCTACAGAGGAACTTTTTGGTGGCAAAACCGTCGCTTTGTTTGCCGTTCCCGGGGCGTTTACCCCAACATGTTCTAATCAGCATGTGCCAGGTTATGTTCAACATGCTGCAACCATCCGTGAAAAAGGGGTTGATACGATTGTCTGTCTCTCAGTGAATGATGCTTTTGTCATGGACGCTTGGGGAAAAGACCAGGGTACAGGTGGTAACATTATGATGGTCGGTGACGGCAATGGCGAGTTTACTAAAGCTATTGGCCTTGAAATGGACGGATCAGGCTTTGGTCTTGGCACGCGATCTTTGCGCTACTCCATGATTGTACGCGACGGTGTTGTGGAAACACTCAATATTGAGTCCAATCCCGGCGAAGCCGTAGACTCAGGTGCTGAAAACCTGATTAGCCAACTCTAATCTTTTTTAAGAGATTTATTGATAAGCGGCCATTCCACGCCGTGCCAATTCATCGGCGCGGTCATTTTCGGGGTGGCCGCTATGACCTTTTACCCAAGCCCATTCGACCTGATGCGCCGCGTTTTCAGAGTCTAATTCACGCCATAAATCTTCATTTTTTACCGGTTTCTTGGCAGCAGTCTTCCAGCCATTACGTTTCCAATTTGCCATCCATGATGTGATGCCGTCTTTTACGTAAGTAGAGTCTGTAACAATTCTCACCGCGCCATTTTTGGGCAGTGCGCGCAATGCTTCAATAGCTGCTTTAAGTTCCATACGGTTATTGGTGGTCTCTGCTTCACCGCCACATAGCTCGGTTTCTTGCCCGTCTATAATCATTAATACACCCCATCCACCGGGGCCGGGATTGCCGGAACATGCTCCATCTGTATAGGCTGTCATCATAGCTCTACTCCATATTCAGCTGCAGATTTTGTTTTCTTGTGAAACCTCAGCCTGTGCAGGTAGTCTAGGGGATTTTTCGGTTTGACCAGCGCACCTTCTTGAGGGGCAAACCAATCATGTAAACGGGTCAGGAGAAAGCGCATGGCAGCACCTGCGGCTAAAATTGGCAATACTTCAACCTCTTCTGGTGTAAGTTTGCGGACAGAATTATAGCCGTTCATCAAGGCGCGCGCTTTCGTGATATTAAAACTTGTGTCAGTCTCGAAGCACCACGCATTGAGAACAATGGCGAGGTCATAAGCCAACATATCTGTACAAGCGAAGTAGAAATCAATAATGCCAGACAACTCTTCGCCAATGAAAAATACATTATCGGCAAATAGATCGGCATGAATGATGCCGCGTGGCAGAGCAGTTTCTTTATCAGGCCAGTGTTCTTTAAGTCGTGCCAACTCTCCATCAATCAAGTCGGTTAAACCGGCATGGAGTGTGTCTGCATTATTGCGTGACGTCTCATAAAGACCCGGCCAGGCATCAATTGACAGATTATTCATCCGCTCCATGTCAAACCGTTGCGCCGCGAGGTGCATCTCAGCCATCCTGACGCCCAGCGCATGACAATGCACCGCCTCTGGTCGACGCAGACTGAGACCTTCAAGAAAGCTGATAATCGCAGCAGGACGCCCGGCCACATGAGAGAGTGAAGATCCATCTTTGCGTTTTACTGGGACAGGGCAGGGGAGACCTGACTCAGCGAGATGCGACATGAGGTTAATAAAAAAAGGTAAGTCGTCGGGGTTTACCCGTTTTTCATAAAGTGTGAGGATAAATTTTTCTGCATGCCCGTTTTGTTCGGTGGTCAGGAGAAAGTTGGAGTTTTCAACTCCCTCAGCTATCCCTTTAAGCGATAAGACGCTACCAATATCATAATCAGACAATAAGTCTGTTAGCTGTTCATCAGTGAGATCGGTATATACAGCCATAAGGAAAAGTCTCCGGCACTTTTATCGTATTTGTTTTGGAAGTTTAAACTCTACCGACTCGGTCGTATGGACAACTTCTTCAATTGTTAGTGAGAAATGAGTGGATAATTCTTCAATGACTTCTTCCATCAAACTTTCAGGTGCCGACGCACCTGCGGTCAATCCCAATGTAGAAATGCCGTTCAATCTTTCAAGAGGAATATCCGCATGCCCAGTGATGAGATGCGCTTCAGGACAGCCGGATGTCAGGCTAACCTCAACAAGACGCATTGAATTGGACGAATTTGGTGCGCCGATTACCAGCACTATGTCTGATTGAGGTGCAATATCCTTAACCGCGGCTTGACGGTTAGTTGTCGCATAACAGATATCCTGCTTATGCGGCTCGGCTATGTCGGGGAAACGCCGCTTCAGGATTGCGATAATTGCGGTTGTGTCATCTACCGATAAGGTGGTTTGACTGATATATGCAATACGCGATGGATCGGAAACCTCAACTGCTTCTGCATCATCAGTGTTTTCAATCAGCTTAATTTTCCCCACGGGCAGTTGTCCCATTGTGCCAATAACTTCAGGGTGACCGGCGTGACCGATCATTAAAATCTCATAACCATTAGCAAAATGTTGTTGTGCTTCAATGTGCACCTTGGATACCAATGGGCAGGTTGCATCCAGCCAATTCAGTTCCAGCCGGTTGGCTTCTTTCGTTACAGCTTTGGGCACGCCATGGGCTGAAAAAATCACAGGTGTTTTTTCATTAAGGTCGTCAGGTAAATCGCTCAGTTCTTCGATAAACACCGCGCCTTTATTGGCAAGGTCGTCAACAACGCGCTTATTATGAACAATCTCATGTCGAACATAAACTGGCGGCCCGTAAATTTCGAGCGCCCGTTCAACAATCAGTACGGCTCGATCCACACCTGCGCAAAACCCTCGCGGCGTGGCGAGTAGGAGTTTTAATGAGGGTTTGGACATATCTGACATTAATTGACCCGTATGCTGATAATCATGAGACTTGCCGATTATTGGCCCAATATACTTGCCCAATATACTTGCTCAATGTAATCGGCTTGTTTAGTTTAGCGTCATGCCTTTCTTAAGACATCGAATGAGCAAATCACTGGATATTAAAAACCACAATACTTATAAACCGAAACTAACTTACAGGCGACATTATAAAAGGAAACATGATGTTTATCTCCAAAATAACAAAAACTTTTATGCTGGTGACTTTCATGGGCACCTTGCTGTCAGCCTGCGCAGGGGAGACGCCTCTTCCCTATGTTGAATGCCCCAAGCCTTACATTCTTGCTGATGGGGAACGTTTGGTCAAAAGTGATAAGCAAAACTGGACGGCGGAGTTAAATTGGGTTGATTTGGCTTGTGAAGTAACGGGGCCTTCTAATATGGAGATGGCATTATTTGTAAGTGGTCGTTTTTATGCCAATTCCGCAGGTACTTATAATGCGTCTCTCCCGGTATTTATTGCATTTGTAACGCCAGATAATGAGGTTATTTCGCGCATGACCAGAAGTATCTCCGTTTCTTTAAAAGCCAATACGTCGGGTGATTTTGTCAATTTCAAACAAATGGTAAATGGACTTAATGTTCAATTAGATGCGGTTTCAACCGGTATGCAGGTTATTGTTGGTTTTGAATTATCCGCCGAGGAACTGGCATCAAATATCTCAGAAAAGAAACGCCGTCTGGGATATTAGGCAGGTTTATTAACCGAAAAATATATCTCAACTATGTCTCAACATTGACTCTTGGTCGACTCGATTCCATATTATGAGAACCTTAAACATTGTAGTGGAAGAGACTGATTAAATTCAGCGCCGAAGGAGCAACCGCCCTCGGAAACTCTCAGGCAAAAGGACCGCTTCAATTAAGGACTCTGGAAAGCAGATAAGCTCTAGTTCTTATTTTGGATATTGCTTATCTCACCGACGGGGTAAATGGTAGTTAACTGAATTTGTAATCAATTTGCATTCAATTTGTATCTGCCATCAATCTCTCAGGTTCCCAAGACAGAGGAGGGCACAGCACGTTCCATATGAATGGTTCGGAAGTGATGTGTTTACTCTTGAGTTTTGGGAGCAGGTTTTCCTGTCCGTTTAATGACTAACTCTACAACAGATTTTGACGGTAGTAGTAAAGAATCAGGTGCTTCCTCTAAGCAAGATTCAAACGGCTACGCCAGAACCCCGCTCTATGACATGCATTTGCAGTTGGGCGCAAAAATGGTTCCTTTCGCCGGATATGAGATGCCCGTGCAATATGGACTAGGTGTTATGGGCGAACACCTCCACACACGCGAGAAAGCTGGCTTGTTTGATGTCTCCCATATGGGGCAAGCGCAGTTATTTCCCGAAGACCCGGATAGCGATGTTGCGCCTGTTTTCGAGGCCCTCGTTCCCGGCGGTATAATATCCTTAAAAGAGAGTGGTATTCGTTACACGCAACTAACAAATCAAGATGGTGGGATACTTGACGATTTGATGGTTACTCGTTTCGGTAACACCCTCTGGTTGGTTGTGAACGCCGCTTGTAAAAATGATGACTTTGCTCATATCGCCCAGTCGCTTGCTGGTAAAGCAAGGCTATCTGTCGAAAACCGTGCGCTCTTGGCCTTGCAGGGACCGTTGGCAGAAGCAGTCCTGAAAGAGCATTTACCTGCCGCAGCGGATTTGGCTTTCATGCAGGCCTGTCATGCGGATTTTCAAGGCGAAAAGGTCATTATTTCGCGCTGTGGGTACACTGGCGAGGATGGTTTTGAAATTTCTCTCCCTAATGACTTGGCATCCCAGTTTGCAGCGCTTCTCTTAGAAAATGACGCGGTTGCGCCTATTGGCTTAGGCGCACGAGACAGTTTAAGGCTGGAGGCAGGGCTTTGTCTGTATGGTCACGATATTGATACCGGCACAACGCCTGTTGAAGCCGATTTAATGTGGTCGGTCCCACGCCGTCGACGTGAGTCGCTTGATTTTCCGGGCGCGCATAAAGTTTCTCAACAATTATCACAAAAGCCTGACCGTTTACGTGTCGGTATTAAACCTGAAGGCCGCGCGCCTGCGCGAGAAGGTACTGAAATCCATGACATGGACAATAATACTATCGGGCGTATCACTAGCGGCGGGTTTGCGCCAAGTTTGCAAGCCCCAATAGCGATGGGATATGTGAGTGCCACGCATGCGGCGCCAGGCACACAAGTACAACTTATAATTCGCGGTAAACCGATGCTGGCAAAAATCTCCAGCATGCCCTTTGTGGAACATAAATATTTGAGGACAAAATCATGAGTAAGAAATTTACCAAAGACCATGAATGGATCAGTCTTGAGGGCGATTTAGCGCGTATCGGCATTACGGATTACGCCCAAGAACAGCTTGGTGATGTTGTTTTCGTCGAATTGCCTGAAGCAGGACGACAGGTCGAACAGGGTAATGATGCGGCTGTTGTCGAAAGTGTGAAGGCTGCGAGTGAAGTCTATGCGCCGGTGTCGGGTGAAATTGTTGAGCCGAATGTAAAACTGGAAGATGAACCTGCTTTGGTCAATCAGGACCCGGCAGAAGGTGGCTGGTTTTTTACTATGAAAATATCCAATCCTGACGAGTTGAACGATTTGATGGATGAGGCAGCTTATGCCGATTATGTGAAGGAGCTAGGTTAATGCGTTATTTACCTCTAACCCCTACAGACCGAGGTGCGATGTTATCGCGTATCGGCGTGGATACCATTGATGATCTCTTTATAGATGTGCCTGAAGCTGCGCGTCTTGATGGCCCGATTAATCTGCCGCCGCATCAAAGTGAGATGCAGGTTGAGCGCGATCTGCTTGCTATGGCAGCGCAAAACAAAACAGCCTCTACCGTGCCTTTCTTTTGTGGAGCTGGAGCTTATAAGCACCATGTGCCCGCCAGCGTAGACCATATTATTCAGCGTTCGGAGTTTTTGACTTCCTACACGCCCTATCAGCCAGAAATTACCCAAGGTACTTTGCAGTATTTGTTTGAATTTCAAACTCAGGTTTGTGAGTTGACTGGAATGCCGGTCGCTAATGCGTCAATGTATGACGGGTCAACGGCGACAGGTGAGGCTGTATTAATGGCGCACCGGATTACGCGCAAAAAACGCGCGGTTATTTCGGCGCGCTTGCACCCGCATTATCGCGGTGTGATTGATAATCTTTCAGATATGGGCGGATTTGAGGTCGCGTCACCCGATGACTCCGTCAATGGTGTCGAAGATTTGATTGCGCTTATTGATGAGGATACATCAAGCGTCGTGGTGCAATATCCTGATTTCTTTGGCAGCATTAGGGATTATTCGACACTCGCGAGCGAAGTCCAGTCACGTGGCTGTTTGCTGATAGTTGTAGTGCCGGAAATTATTTCGCTGGGACTGTTGAAGCGTCCCGGTGATATGGGAGCCGATATTGTGACCGGCGAGGGGCAAAGCCTTGGCAATGGACTTAATTTTGGTGGGCCTTATGTCGGGCTGTTTGCGGCCAAGGAAAAATATCTCCGCCAGATGCCGGGTCGTCTATGTGGCGAGACAGTTGATGCTGACGGTAAGCGCGGTTTTGTGCTGACGCTCTCAACGCGGGAGCAGCATATTCGCCGTGACAAGGCGACATCCAATATTTGCACCAATTCAGGTCTTTGCTCTCTGGCGTTTACCGCTCATATGACATTGCTTGGTGGTCAGGGGCTTCGACATCTTGCTGAATTGAACCATGCGCGCGCTGTGCAATTGGCTGACAAGCTAGACAGCATTACTGGCGTAGAGGTTGTAACACCGACTTTCTTCAACGAATTTGCCATTCGCTTACCTGCCCCCGCCGAACAGATTGTTGAGGCTTTGGTTGAGAAGTCTGTTCTGGGCGGTGTGCCTGTATCGCGACTTATGCCGGACTCGGATATGGACGATGTGCTTCTGGTGGCGGCTACCGAAGCAAATACTGAAGCGGATTTAGAAATTTATGAAGCAGCACTGCGAGATGTGCTGAAAGGGGTATCGGCATGAATGAGATGACACCTATGAAGCAGGAGAGAAAGCAAACCTTTACCGGGCATCAGGCTTTGATACTTGAAGAAAAACTTATTTTTGAAATTGGCAGTGCTGATAAATCAGGTGTCGACCTTGAGCCGGTGCCGCCGGTAAACACTAGATTGGGTGATTGCATGGCTCCTGCCAAGCCGGATTTGCCCGGTTTGTCAGAGCCTGAAGCTTTACGCCATTTTGTTAGGCTCAGTCAAAAAAACCATTCAATTGATGCAGGGCTTTATCCTTTGGGTTCTTGCACCATGAAACATAATCCGCGTCTCAACGAAAAAATGGCGCGCCTTCCCGGCTTTTCAGATATTCACCCGCTTCAGCCTGTCTCGACTGTGCAGGGTGCGCTGGAGCTGATGGATGAGTTGGCGCATTGGCTGAAGACATTGACCAATATGCCTGCCGTTGCGCTTTCACCCAAAGCGGGTGCGCATGGTGAATTATGCGGCATGATGGCGATACGTGCGGCGATTGAAGCGCGCGGCGAGTTGGAAACCCGCCGCCGTGTCCTTGTGCCGGAATCCGCGCATGGAACCAATCCAGCGACAGCGGCTTTGTTGGGCTTTAAAGTTGATGAAATCCCCGCCAATGCGGATGGTCGTGTTGACCTTGCCGCTTTCAAGGACAAGCTGGGCGATGACGTTGCCGCGATTATGTTGACCAATCCGAACACATGCGGATTGTTTGAGCGCGATATCATTGAGATTGCCGATGCTTTGCACGAGGCTGGCGGATATTTCTACTGTGACGGGGCGAATTTTAACGCCATTGTCGGGCGTGTTAGGCCGGGGGATCTCGGCATTGATGCGATGCATATTAATCTGCATAAAACTTTTTCCACCCCGCATGGTGGCGGTGGTCCGGGGTCAGGGCCGACGGTTCTGTCCGACAGGCTGAAAGCTTTTGCGCCACTGCCCTATGTGGTTGCCGGCGAGAATGGTTTTGACCTGATTGAGCTTGAAGCGCAAAGTGGCGACCAACCATTTGGTCGGATGGTGGCATTTCATGGGCAGATGGGCATGTTTGTCCGTGCTTTGTCTTATATGAAAAGTCATGGCTCGGATGGCCTGCGCCAAGTGGCGGAAGATGCGGTGTTGAACGCTAATTATGTTCTGGCGTCTTTGCAGGATGTGATGACGGCGCCATTTGCCGGGCCCTGTATGCATGAGGCTCTGTTTGACGATGGTTTCTTAAAAGGCACAGGCGTTGAGACGCTTGATTTCGCCAAGGCTATGATTGATGAGGGCTATCATCCGATGACGATGTATTTCCCATTGGTGGTGCATGGTGCGATGCTGATTGAGCCGACGGAAACTGAAAGCCGCGACACGCTGGATTTGTTTATCGCCACGTTGCGAGATTTGGTACGCAGTGCCAATGCAGGTGAAACGGAACGCTTTACGAATGCGCCTGAGCTTGCGCCGCGCCGTCGTTTGGATGAAACCCGTGCGGCGCGTCAACCGATTTTGCGGTGGCAGTCGGCAGAGGAAACGGCTCAAGCTGCTGAATAAGAGGATACGCCATAGATATCGCGGCAGAAACAGCGCGAGGCTGGCCTGAGAAAACAGTCGTCGGGGTCGATGAGGCTGGGCGCGGCCCTTGGGCGGGGCCGGTGGTTGCCGCGGCGGTCTATCTGCCTTCTGATTATGAAGCGCGGGGGCTTGTTGGCCTCAATGACAGCAAAAAACTTTCCGAGAAAAAGCGCGAGGCGCTATTTGAGCTTATCTGCGTCCTGCCGCATGGCATTGGTATTGCCGAGGTTGGGGAAATCGACACGTTGAATATTTTGCAGGCGAGCATGTTGGCGATGCAACGCGCTGTTTCGGCTTTGCCATTTACGCCAGACTTTGCGCTGGTGGATGGCAATCGCCTGCCGGCATGGGATGTGCCTTCGGCGTTTCTGATTGGCGGGGATGCGCGCTCGGTTTCGATTGCGGCGGCCTCGATTGTGGCGAAAGTTACCCGCGATCGGATGATGGTGGCGCTGGATGCCGAATTTCCCGGCTATGGCTGGGCAGGCAATAAGGGATATGGTGTAAAAATACACCAAGAGGGGCTGGCGCGGCTGGGCGTGACACCGCATCATCGGCGCAGTTTTGCCCCGATACGCAAGATATTGAGTCCCGACGCCGTTTGAGGGACTCTATATAGCGGCTGTGGATAAATCAGAATTTTCTAACCCATTGGAATCAATCGTCTATTGACGGCGACTCGCTGATGACTCATGGTGCGGTCATGACCAAAAAACAAGCCCAAACCCTGCCATTAGACACCATTATTGAAGGTGATTGCCTTGAAGCGCTGGCGCGTCTGCCGAGTGCGAGTGTTGATCTCGTTTTCGCTGACCCGCCTTATAATCTCCAGCTCAAGGGTGATTTGACCCGACCTGACGCTAGCCGTGTGGATGCGGTGACGGATGACTGGGATAAATTTGACAGTTTCGCCGCTTACGATGCTTTCACCCGTGCGTGGCTGAACGAGGCGCGCCGTGTGTTGAAACCAACAGGGACGCTTTGGGTGATTGGCTCTTATCACAATATTTTCCGCGTCGGCACGGCCTTACAGGATATTGGTTTTTGGGTGCTGAATGATATTATCTGGCGCAAAGCCAACCCGATGCCGAATTTCAAAGGCACGCGCTTTACCAACGCGCATGAGACGCTTATCTGGGCGGCGCGCGATGAAGACGCGACGGGCTACACCTTTAATTACCGCGCCATGAAAACCCTGAATGATGACTTGCAGATGCGCTCCGACTGGGTGCTGCCTATCTGCAGTGGTGGCGAGCGTCTCAAAAGCGAGGCGGGTGACAAACTGCACCCGACGCAAAAGCCAGAGTCCTTGTTGCACCGTGTGTTGCTGGCCTCCAGTAATCCCGGCGATGTGGTGCTGGATCCGTTTTTCGGCACCGGCACAACCGGCGCGATGGCGAAGCGTCTGGGGCGGCATTTTGTCGGCATTGAGGCCGAAGCGGAATACGCCGCCGCCGCCCGCAAGCGCATTGCCGCCGAAACCGTGCTGGATGATACGTCCCTAAAGGTGACGCAAAGCGCAAAACAGCAAAAGCGTGTGCCGTTTGGTGCGCTGGTTGAGACCGGCATGCTTAAGCCCGGCGCTCAGCTTTTTGGTCCAGCCAGAAGAGTAAATGCCCGAAAAGTGCAAGAGCGCATCAAGGCGCGCATCCGCGCCGATGGTAGTTTGAAACTCGGCTCAGCAAAAGACGCGCCGACGGGGTCTATCCATAAAATCGGCGCGACGGCTCAAGGCCTGGAAGCGTGTAACGGCTGGACTTATTGGCACTATAAGGACGGCGATAAGCTTTTGCCGATTGATACCCTGCGTAACTCCCTCCGCGATAAATTGCGGGATGTGTAAGGGGTTGGCTATTTTGCAATTGCCTCAATTGCTGAAATCAACGCATTTAACAAACCTGAAATTTTAGAGGTATATAAAATTACCATCGCATGAATTGAGGCATTGATTGTGGCATCAATTTTCTTTGCCAGCCAACTGCCAATTTTACTTACAAAATTTTGAAGAAAGTTGAGGTGCTCTTCTTTATCTTCATTAGGCTCCTTCTCAATTTTATTTAATCTTTGGCGTAACTCTTCCCATTCTTCTTTTGGGACAACGATATTATCATCTATGCCCTCTGGGGGATTATTGTGCGTATTGAGAAGCCTTAGCTCTCCTGAGGCTAACGGTTCAATGAGTGGTATTACTGCAGAAGCTCTTTCCTGAATTTGAACAGTCAAAATTGTTTTTTTTGAATTTGAAGAATTTTTTTCAAGTTGCTCAATTCTTAGATCTAAATCAGTCATACTAATTGGACCCGAGGCACTTCCTCCGTCCATAGCTGAAATACGTTGAGCTAAGCTATCCATGCTTATTGCTTTTGACTGTTTATTAGGTTTTGGTGAATCGTCCATATGACCCTCTTCGGTAGTCTCGACGACTTGGCCTTTACTGAAACCATCCCCAAATTGTTCACTAAACTGCCCAATTTTAGGATTCTTTGAACCAATTGAGTGAAGTTCGTATTGATCTCTCACCTGTCTTTCAGCTTTAAGGGTTTCAATTTTTTCCGGATGAATTTCCCATTTGTCTCCAATGCTTTCTTCTGCAGATTTTAATAAACCCTCTTTTCGCAAATAATTTGCAGCCCATCTCAGGTCATATTGCCAAGTATAGACTAGGGTATTATGTCTCTCTAAATTTTTTGAATAATTTGCATGAATATGTTTTGAAATCTCTAGGATTGTTGCTGTACCTCCCAAGTCCAATAGGGTGTCGAGCAATATTATTTTTAATATGTTTTTTTTAGACAAGATGCTTCCAATTAATTATTAAAATGATTTATAGAATATATTACATAAAACCAATAAATTCTGTTATATTGTGCTTGC
>CALKOC010000016.1 GCA_938091085.1 uncultured Alphaproteobacteria bacterium | reverse complement strand
TGTTACCGGTTTGGCGCAGTTTTTGCCTTACCCCTTACCAGAGGGAAAGGAGATCCAAATGACTCTCTTAGCTATCAATTCTTTTGGCCTGGAACTGGCGCAACCGATTGGTGATGTTTTGACGACGCGTAATATAGCGTTTTTGGCATTTGAAGCCAAAAATACTGATTTACCGAGTGAGCTTTCAGCATGCGAACAATTTGTTTGTTCTAACAAATACCTGGACGCTGTTGGTGGTCTCGAAAAATTTGTCGAAATTTGCCGTGGTTTCAAAATCAAAAATATTACCGTTATTGATGAGAAAGCCGACAGTTTTGCGGTTAATACGGAACTGGGCGGCAAATTGGTTCATGTTTCCTTACCCAAGAGTACCTCAGACATTACACCTGCTCAAAATTATGGTCTGCAAATTATTACAAGTATGATCGCCTCGGAAAATCATGTCGCTGTAGGTGATGAAAGCTCCCTCACCATGCTACGCCTTGCCAAGAAAGTGGCAGAGACTGATGTGACGGTCTTTATCAATGGCCCAACCGGAACCGGTAAAGAAGTGCTGGCGCGCTTTGTTCATAATAATTCTAGCCGCAGTAGCAATCCGTTTATCGCGATAAATTGCGCGGCTATTCCCGAAAATATGCTGGAAGCTATTCTCTTTGGCCATGAAAAAGGAGCTTTCACCGGCGCATCTACAGCGAATAAGGGTATTTTCCGTGCCGCAGATACCGGGACATTGCTTCTGGATGAAATCTCAGAAATGCCGCTTTCCTTACAGGCCAAACTTTTACGCGCCCTGCAAGAGAAATCCGTCACACCTATCGGATCCAATGATGATATTGACGTAGATGTTCGTGTGCTTGCAACAACTAACCGCGATATTCCGAGTGAAGTTCGTGCCGGTAATTTCCGTGAAGATCTTTACTATCGTTTAAATGTATTTCCATTAAACACCATCAGTCTTTGTGAAAGGGCGGATGATATTATTCCAATTAGCACCGTCCTGCTGCAACGCCATTGTAAAACAGCAGCAGAGTTGCCTTGGCTGGATGAGAGCGCTGTCAAAGCCCTTACAGATTATGAATGGCCGGGCAATGTCCGTGAATTAGAAAATGTTCTTCAGCGGGCGCTGGTCCTCCATGAAAATGGCTGCATCACCAAGTCAGATATTCTGACCGATATTCTTTCTACCACCATGCAGTCACGAGTCGATCAAGATACCAGACTTTCAGAAGTCGGTTAGGAGAGCATTATGATAGAGGTAAAATCAGTAGGGTCATCTTCGTCGCTTCACCAAAAGGTTCTGGAGCGCACAAGCCAATCTCTGAATACGGATGATAATGCGCCGTCATTTGTCAGCCGTGTGGGTGACGCGATTAAGGATGTTGCAGAAGCTCAGAATATTAGTGGTGATATCACTAAAGCCTATGAGCTTGGTGAGGAAACCGATTTGGCAAAAGTCATGGTTACGCAACAGGTGTCTTCTTTGGGTTTCCAGATGACACTGAACATCCGTAATAAAGTTTTAAGTGCCTATAAGGATATTATGAATATGCCGGTCTAGTCCGGGATTTCGTTAGGGGAAAGTTATGTCAGAGACTACCATCACATCCGTCCAAACAAGCGTTGATCCATCACAAGGACAGATCAAGCAGATGATCAGTAAGGTTCAGAATTTTGTGAATGAACCGAGTGTACAAAGATCACTGCCGACACTTATGGCAGTTATCGTATGTTTTGTGGGGCTTATGGCTTATTTGCTGCTCCAGAAACCATCACGAACAACATTGTACAATTCCTTACCGGAAGCTGAAAAAATGCGTGTTGTTGAAGCTTTGAAAAATGCCGGTGTTGATGTGATGCTTGACCCGACAACGGGCGAGGTCATGGTGCCTACTTCGGATTATCATAATTCGCGTATCATGCTCGCTGCACAAGGTCTCCCCGCTTCGGTGCCGGAAGGTTATTCCGGGTTGAATGATATGCCCATGGGCACCAGCCGTTCAGTTGAAAGCATGCATATTAAACAAGCTCAGGAACTGGAATTAGCCCGCTCTATAAGTGAAATTGATACTGTTTTGGCTGCGCGGGTGCATTTGGCTCTGCCGGAAAAATCTGTATTTGTGCGGAGCAATCCCGATCCGACAGCCTCAGTATTTTTGCAACTTGCTCACGGACGTTCACTCGGTAGAACCCAAGTGGAAGCAATCATTCATCTTGTTTCTTCATCCGTACCGGGGCTGAATAAAGAGAATGTGACCGTAATTGATCAAAACGGGGCTTTGTTATCACGCACGGCGGATGACCCAGACTCAATTCTCTCAGACTCGCAGCTTGAATATAAAATGCGCCTTGAGGGTATTTACCGTCACCGAGTTGTCTCGATTTTGACACCGATTGTTGGTGCTGGAAATGTGAATGCGCAAATCAATATTGATTTTGACTTCACCCGTACGGATAGAACCGAGGAAATTGTTGACCCAAATGGTAATGCGTTGCGGAGTGAGCAGAAGACACTTGATCAGACTGCTGATTTAACTGCCAAAGGTATACCGGGTGCAGTAACCAATACACCACCGACAAAGGCCGAGCTTGAAATGGAAGAAGGTCAAGGCGGTGAAGGCGCCGGTGGCCAGTTGCAAACACGTTCTACCAGTGAGGTTCGTAACTTTGAAGTTAGTCGCACGGTTTCAACTACCCAGAATCCGCGCGTACAGATTGAACGTATGTTTGCTTCAGTTTTGGTTAGTGACAAATTGGTTGTAGACCCTGAAACCAATCTGGAAGTCAGACAGCCATTGTCTCAAGAAGAGATCGAACGTATTGAAACTTTAGTCAAAGACTCAATTGGTTTTGATGATGAACGCGGTGACAGTGTTACTGTAAGAAGTGCTGAGTTTGTTGATACATTGATGGGAGCTGCCGTCCCATGGTATGAAAAGTCATGGTTTGAGGAAGTTTCACGTCAGATTACAACAATCTTGATTCTTGCTATTGTTGCTCTTGGTGTGATGCGTCCGCTTCTGTCCAGAATCCTTGTGCCGGTTGGTGCCGTACCCCCTGGAATGTCTGCGGCTAGCGGTGATGATGATATGGATATTGAAACTGTGGAAGTTGGTGAAGGTGAAAGCCTCGAGGATATCAAAGCCAAGCTCAAGCCTAAAAAGGCTGCCATATCTGCTGAAATGCTGGATACCGCTAACACCTATGATGACAAGGTTGCTGTCATTCGTATGATTGTTTCTGATGAAGCTGGCCGTGTGTCTAATGTCTTCAAGAACATGATGCGTCAAGATATGGACAATCTTTAAGATTGGCTGCGTAAGGTAAGGAGTACAAGTTATGTCCGAAATTGCTCAAACAGAAATAGATGCTGATGACATCTACTCACAGCTCACCGGAACTCAGAAATCTGCGATTCTAATGATGCTACTGGGCGAGGAAGAAGCCTCAGAAATTCTAAAAAATCTTGGGCCGAAAGAAGTTCAGCATCTAGGTAGTGCTATGTATTCTGTGCAAGGTCTTGACCAAGATACCGTTAACAGAGTGCTTGATGAGTTTCTCGATATTATCAAAGAGCAAACCAGTCTTGGTTTAGGTGCGGGCAATTATATTCGCAATGTGTTGATGAAAGCGTTGGGCGAAGATAAGGCGCAGTCTGTATTGAGCCGTATCACTCCCTCTAGCAGTGATCGTCCGATTGAAATCCTAGACTGGATGGATGCCCGTGCAATTTCTGAGCTGATTGTTGATGAGCATCCGCAGATTATTGCTCTCATAATTTCCTATCTTGATTTCTCTATGGGTGCAGATGTGCTCAATCTTCTGCCAGATGACCTTCAACCTGAAATTATCCGCCGGATTGCAACGCTTGAAACAGTTCAACCTGATGCGTTGCGTGAACTAGAAGATGTGATGCAAAGAAAGTTTAAAGCAAATACAACATTGCGCGCCTCTCAGGTTGGCGGTGTAAAAGCTGCTGCGAAAATTATGAACTTTACCAATCAGAATATGGAAGCCCGTATTATGAAAAATATTGGTAAGGACGATAAGATTCTGATGCAATCTATTCAAGAAAGCATGTTCGTCTTTGAGACACTAATCCTATCGGATGATAAATCGCTTCAAACATTGCTGCGTAATGTTGAGACAGAACTTATTGTTCTGGCGCTTAAAGGTGCTGATGAAGCTTTGAGAGATAAATTGTTTTCATGTATGTCCAGCCGGGCAGCCGCGAATATTATGGATGAGATGGAAGCGCTTGGTCCTGTGAGACTGGCAGAAGTCCAAGAAGCGCAGAAGCAAATTATTGCTGTAGCGAGACGCCTGTCTGATGAAGGCACGATTGTTCTTGCTGGTCGCGGTGGAGATGATTTCGTTTAATCCGAACTGTCGGATGAGCGCTTTTGATTGAGTTTTTTGATGAGTGAACTTTTTGAACAAGATCTGACCCCTTTAGCCCCTCAGGAGATTGAGCGGTTGCTAAAGCAGTCGCGTGACGCTAGATTTCACCGAGATGAAAACGCGCCGCGCAAACTGCGTGGGGATTTTAAGAAAAGTAACCTGATCGAAATTGCACGTGCGGTTTCTGATGAAAAAGATGCAAAGCTGTCACCTTCACCTGATGAGAAAGCGCCTGGTGAAGCAGTTAGCCCAGAAAATGAGGCATCTGTCAGTCAACCCACTTCTTCAGCCGGTGAAGATAAGCCCAATGAAACGGATGGCCTGACTGTTGAAGCCGAACAAGTTGAACTGACGCATGAGGAAGCTTTGAAGAAAGCTTTTGAGGATGGCAAATCTCGTGGCTATGAAGATGGTCTCACAGCTGGTCGAACGGAAGGCCAAGAACAAGGTAAAGAGCTTGGTCGAACTGAAGGTATGGCTGAAGGTAGGGTCGAAGGGGGCAATGAGGCCGAAGCGCGTTTATCTGCGCAAGTTTCCGCGCTGGAAAAATTAATTACTAATACGATTAATTCTGAAACCCTTGATGCGGGGTATTTACGTAATCTACTTGTTCAAAAAATTGCCGAATTAGCTTCTGAGCGCGCAGGCAGTGAAATTGCAATTGCGCCTGAAGGGTTTTCTGAAAAAATAGAAAAGCTTCTCGATACGGTTAGCCATGCAACCGAAACACCATTTATCTTTCTTAACGGCACGGATTATCAATCCGTTGCTCATTTGTTAATTACGCGGGATAGCCTCAAAAAGGCTTCTATTCAAATCGACTCGTCCTTACAACCAGGAGATTTGCGCATTCAAATCGGGCATATCGGTTTAGAAGACAGGCTCACACAACGCCTAGGTCTGGAGGCAAGCGAGATTGAACCAAAAGCCGAAGAAAAGCTGGTTGAAATAGGCGAAACGCTCCAGAAACTTCTGGATGATGATGCTGACCAGTCAGATGAACAACCCAGCATAGAGTTTGAAAAAGACCAAGCAATTGACCCTTCTGACAGCAATGAGGGTGAGGCAAGCTCTGATGAGTAAGCTTATGACGACCCTGTCAGAAGACTTGGAAAGTTTAACGCTCCGCAAGCCTGTTCTGTTATCGGGCCGTGTCAGCCGTTTCGATGGATCTATGATTTATTGTGACGGGTTTCCTGCCGGTATTGGCGCGTTATGCCATGTCGAAACTGATGGTGAGGAATATGCTGTTGCAGAAATCATCGGGTTTGAGAATGGTAAAAATATTCTGTCTTTGCATGAGCTTGGTGCGCGTATCAAAGTCGGTTCGCGTGTTACTTTAGTCGACGAGGGTGACAGCCTAATGGCCGGGGATGCTCTCATGGGGCGTGTGTTTGATGCGCTCGGCAATCCAATTGATAATTTACCCGATCCTGTGCTCAGCGATAGCTGGCCGCTAATGGGCAAGAAACTTAATCCTTTATCACGCGAGACGATTGATAAGCCAATGGATGTTGGTGTTCGCGCAATTAACAGTCTTCTCTCTGTCGGGCGGGGTCAGCGCCTCGGTATTATCGCCGGTTCAGGTGTCGGTAAGTCGGTCTTACTGGGCATGATGACACGTTTTACTTCTGCTGATGTTGTCGTTGTTGGTCTGATTGGCGAACGCGGACGCGAGGTTGGCGAATTTGTCCGAACAGTCATGACCGATGAGACCCGAAAGCGCACCATCGTGGTGGCTGTTCCAGCAAATCATTCGCCTTTACTTCGAATTCGAGGCGCCTGCAGAGCGACAGCGATTGCAGAATATTTCCGTGATCAGGGCAAGGATGTCCTGCTTATTATGGACTCTCTCACTCGTGTTGCGCATGCCCAAAGAGAGATTGGTCTTGCCTTAGGAGAGCAACCAACGTCAAAAGGTTACCCACCATCAGTTATCTCGCTTATTCCGCGATTGATTGAGCGAACAGGGACTGGCATGCCGGGGCAGGGGTCGATTACGTCGTTTTACACAGTTCTGGCGGATGGCGATGATGCCAATGATCCGGTTGTCGATACGTCCCGCGCTATTCTTGATGGTCATATACTTTTGTCACGGGATAATGCCCAGCTGGGAATTTACCCTGCGATTGATATTCCATCTTCAATCAGTCGTGTGATGAATGATATTGCTGATGATGAACACCAGTTAGCCGCACGCCAGTTCAGGCGATTGGTGTCGCTTTACACTGAAAATAGGGATTTGTTCTTGATGGGTGGCTACGTGCAAGGGCAGGACCCTGAGCTGGATCTCGCGATTAAATTATGGCCTGATATAATCAGCCTCATAAGTCAAAATGCATCTGAGAAAGCCAATTTCGGGGAAAGCCGTCAGGCATTAATTAATGTCATCGGGAATATGTGATGGCCGGTAAGAAAAATACATTTGAGAGGCTGGCTCTCAAAGAGCGTATTGAGATGACGAAGAAAGCACGCGATATGAAACTTCTCCATGAGGAGTTGAAGCAAACAGAATTGATGAAACAACAAATTGACGATGCGCTAGAGCAGACACCTAAGAATACAGCAGCGACTACAGGTAATGAATTGAAATCCGGTAACTGGTTTGTCGAAAAAATTCTTGAGCAACGCACCACCGTTCAAAATAAATGTGATTTTCTGCAAAATGAAGTGAATGTGGCTAGAGAAAAATTATCAGCCGCCCGTCGACGACATGCAAAAGCATCGGATAAGGCGTCCGAACGTCAGAAAGAAATCATGCTTGAAAAAGAAAATAAGAGAGAAGCCGATTTGCAGAAAAGAAATATTATTCGTAACGCATAATGGCATTATTTTTGCAACTTAATCCTCGTGAAGAACTAATTACGAGGCTTTCGTGGTTCAAATTGACTCCAAAATCCCTGTAGGGACTGAAAATACACCTGTTGGTGATGCCCAGAAATCTGCGCATTCGTCATCTGGTGGGCTGTTTGAGATGCTTTTTTCAGGCCTTTCAATTCCAGAGAGTGAAGCCGGTGAAACATTGCATTTATCCGAAGAGGATTTGCAGAGTTTTTCCGTTTTGACGGGTATGGGATATTTGAACAGCTTCAAAGGTCTCGTCGATAAGACAGATTCTGAAGACATTCTGGACTCTGAGACAGAGTTATTATCGTCAGAAACTCCTGAAGAGTTGTCGCTTTTCGGTATCGATATGGATGCGTTAGAGCTTTCTTTGACAGGTGAGAATGATGATCCAGTCGCAGGTCTGGCGCAGAATTTTGACCCGCTAACGCCTACTGGCGCTGAGCTTGGTATATTATCGGCCGCAGCTAAAGGAAGCGGTCTTCAACAAGTTTTGGTCTCCCCCAAAGGCCGTCCCTCTGGCCTCTTATCCGGCACTTTTAGTGTGCCGGGTTTGGGGCAGGGTGGAATGAACAATGTACCGGTTAATGTTGTGGGCACAGCTTCTTCAACGCTTGCCGGCTCACTTGGTGGAAATGTGACTGTGAATGGCATGTCTTTGCAGGGTGATGCGCCACAACTTCTTATAGGTGAAAATGGTCTTAAACCATTTTCTGCTTCCGATATGGCAGCCCTTACGGATGAAGAAAATCCGGATATTATGATTCGCCGTGTCATGGATGGTATGAAAAATAATATCGAATTTGACGTTGAGACTTATGGAAATAAATCCGGCATGAAAAACGATGTCGGTGACTTGCAAAACATGCTGATGCGCGGCACATCGCCGATAGCTAATCAGTCGGGGCAGATGGTTATGCAAAACCAGGCGCTTCAGGCCGCTGCACAATTGACAACAGCCGGTCAGATGGAGGCTACAGAAGAGGGGCGTTCAGTTTTGCGAGATGCATCTTCAGTTCAAGCGGGAAGCATTTCAGGTCAAACAGGCGCGACTGCATCCGGAAGTTTCTCAGGGGGTAACTCCGGACAGGGAAGTTTGGCTCAACAGAATGCTTTCTTACCCACAGGAGCGCAAGTTTCTGCAAAAGGCGAGCTGGACTTGATGCAGGATAAGTGGACAAAGAATCTTGCCGAAAGAATTGAAAAATCCCTTCGTGATGGTCAGCAAGAAATCGATTTAATTCTAAAGCCTAAAAATCTTGGTAAACTGAACCTACGTTTGGCGATTAATAACCAATCATTGAATGTACAAATTCAAGCCGAAAATCAGCATGTTGTCTCATTGCTACAAGATTCAGAGCTCCGATTGATGCAAATGCTGGACGGTAGCGGTTTTAAAAGCGCACAACTTGCGTTTACTTCTGGCTTTGGTGATACCTCCGGTTTTGGTAATCGCCAAAATCAGTCACGACAACAGGATGAAAGAATCATCAGCACATCGCAAAACGGGCTGGTCAAATCATCCGAGGAAAATATAATGGTCGGAGCAAATAGCCGGTCATCGGATCATGGTAAAACAGGCGTTGATGTCATCGCCTGATGTTGAGTTGAGGATAAGAGTATGTCTGAAGAAAATTCTGAAGAACAAAGTGGTGGTCTGGTCAAGATCTTGCTATTTGCTGGCGGCGGGGTGCTATTGCTCCTCATCGGTCTCGGCATTGGCTTTCTTGTTTTTGGCGGTCAACCTGCCGACCCCTCAGAGGAAATCGAACGTATTATTGAACGTTCCGACCCTGAAGCTGCTGCACGGGCAAAGGCTGAAGCGGAGGCTGCCGCTGCGGCAGACCCTGAAGTCGGTGAGGATGGTGAACTGTTAGGTCCGCCACAAAAGGTTGTAAAAATTTCTCCAGATGTCGAAATTTTCCAAACCACTTACTATGAATTCACCGGAACGTTGACGACTAACTTGAAGAATTCGCGTAAATTCCTCCAAGTCGGTATTGGTGTTTCGACACAATATGACGAAACAGTAATGGAAAATGTCGACTCGCATCAACTTGCTTTAAGGTCTGAGATGCTTGGTGTTCTTTCCGGTTTTTCCGTTGAGCAACTCCAGGATAAAGAAGGCCGTCAAGCTCTTCTTGACCAGCTTCGTGATGTCATGAACGCTAAGCTAGAAGAACTTGAGGGATTTGGTGGCGTTGAGGGTGTTCACTTTACATCCTTTGTGGTGCAGTAAGGATTAGGAATTGTAATGGTCGCGTCACGCAAACTCTCAACTGACGAAGTCAACGCTCTACTTGAAGGGCTGGAGGCTTCTACAAGTTCGCAAGGTGGTCCAAGTGTTGACCTTGCGGAGAGCAGTGATGTGCGCCAGTTTTCCTTCGGGTCCGACGACTTATCTGTGTTGGGTGATTATCATGCCCTTCGTATGATAAATGAACGTTTTGCTCGGTTTTCACGCACCGTTTTTCTGCCGATGCTTCGTATTCAGCCGCGCATATCGTCTTTTCCGCCAGAAGTGAAAACTTTCGATGAATACACTTCAGAGATCGACAGTTTTATGAGCCTCACAACAGTTCGTATTGAGGAACTACGCGGCTCAATGTTGATGGTCTTTGACCCTGGCTTTATCTCGAAACTAACTGACTCCTATTATGGCGGTACGTTGACGAAGTCCGTGAATGCTAAAGCTGAATTCACAGCCACTGAAGACCGATTGATTGAAATATTAACGCGCGGTCTCAATGGGGTCTTGGAAACCTCTTGGCGTGATTTGATGCCTGTAACCTTTAAGGAGCAAGGTCGCGAAGTTAATCCGCAATTTGCCTCTTTTGTTGATGGTTCAGATACAGTCATTATTTGTAGTTTTGTCGTTCAGCTTCCTAATATTGATCCGGCAACGTTCCAGATTATTTACCCGCTCCAAACGCTCAAGCCGATTGCATCGCAATTGCGCTCACGTATTCAGTCTGAAATTATTGATGATGATGTAACTTGGCGCGACAGGCTGGAGCGCGCCGTGCTGGATATTCCGCTTTTGGTGGATGTTCTGTTAGCTGAGCCCAAAATTGCACTGAGCAATTTAATTCATATTAAACCGGGTGATGTTTTACCCGTCCAACTTGCCGAATCTGTTGATATTCGGCTTGAAGAAAACCCGTTTTTCGAAGGAGAAATGGGAGATGTTGCAGGCCAATTGGCCGTAAATCTGACGAAACGTCTAGATAGTCACAGCGCGTAGAAAGGCAGAAAAATGTCAGAAACAGATCAAGATACAATCGAAGAGCAGGACACAGACGCCACTGAAAATGTGGATGCGGCAGCTGATGCCGGTCCGGCGATAAGCGAAGAGACACCCGCACCAAAAACTGAAAAAGTGAGTGTCGAAAATCTGCGCGTTCTGGAAAATATTGAGGTCAATCTAACGGTTGTTGTTGGTGGTACAGAGCTTAAAATTCGTGATTTATTACGCCTGAATGAAGGTTCTGTTATTGAGCTTGATCGCCTTGCCGGTGATCCGCTTGATATTCTTGCTAATGGTATTGTTATTGCTAAGGGTGAAGTGGTGATGATTGGTGAGCGTTTTGGTATCCGCTTTACGGAGATTGTTGACCCTGAAAAACGTGTCGAAAACCTCTAATCGTCGATAATTTGACACATAAAAGGCTTAATAAAGGCCAGTGTCAAATTTTAGCTTCAAAACTTTTTAAAAAATTCAAATAAAATCAACCGGTTGCAAGGTCTCATTGCGAGTCAGTTTGGCACGCCTTTTGCCTATTAGTTCTTAACTAAGGCAGGAGGCGTTTATGGCAGTTCAAGGTGTTCAACCATTCCAAATGTTTATCATGGTGGTATTTTTAGCCGCGCTGGTGACTATCTGGTTTATTGTTAAACAATATAGTGGGCGTATTCGCAATAAGCTGCATGCTGATCGCCGTATTGAAGTCATGCAGGAAATGTCGCTTGGTACTCATGAGAGTCTTCGGATTATCCGCGTGGACCGTCAGGAATTTATTCTCCATGCCGGTAAAAATACCCCAGCCAGTCTTCATCCCATAAATAGTGAGCTTGTCACGCAATCTCATCCTCAACAAACCGGAATTGAAAGTATTCTGTCACCCTCTAATCAGCAGGGACCTGCTCAGGAAGAAGACATTCCAGCCTTTCTGCTTAAAAAGAAAATGAGAGGCAGATAATGCGCCTGACAACTCACATGCCGTTTTATATTTTCACATTTATTTGTGTTGGTTTAATTCCATCTCCGGTTCTTGCACAGGGTGCTGCTGCCCTTGTCGAGGGTTTGCCGGCTTTAAGCGTTAGCTCTGACCAAGATGGACAGACGACTTATTCATTGTCTTTACAAATTCTGGCGCTGATGACTGCCCTGACGGTTCTTCCGTCTCTTGTTCTGGGTATGACCTCGTTCACGCGGATTATTATTGTGCTTTCCATTCTCCGTCAGGCGATGGGGACGCAACAAACTCCGCCTAACCAGGTGCTTATTGCCATTGCGCTGTTTTTGAGTTTCTTCATCATGACACCGACATTCAATATGATGAATGAGCAGGTGCTCACGCCTTATCTGGATGGTCAGATGCCTGCAGAGACCGCTTTAGAGGATGGCTCGGCTATTATGAAAAAATTCATGGTGCGGAATACGCGTAAGGATGATTTGACCATGTTTGCCGAAATGGCTGGCGAGTCCGGCTTTGAAACACAAGCCGATGTACCTTTTTCAATTGTTTTGCCTGCTTTTATTACCTCGGAATTAAAAACGGCCTTCCAGATTGGGTTCCTCCTTTTCTTGCCATTCCTGGTTATTGATATGGTCATTGCGTCCATTCTGATGTCGCTGGGTATGATGATGTTAAGTCCCATGCTCGTGGCTTTACCATTTAAATTATTGCTTTTTGTTCTGGTAGATGGCTGGGCCATGACGGTTGAAGCTTTAGTCGCCGCCTATTCGGGGGTTTAGGAGTTATTATGGGATTTGATGCAAATATAGAAGTTCTACGAATGGCTTTCTGGCAAATAATTTTGGCTGCCGGGCCAGTTTTGGCAATTGCGCTGGCTGTGGGTCTAGTGATCGGTATTATTCAAGCCGCCACCTCTATTAATGAAATGACCCTAAGTTTTGTGCCGAAACTGATTATTGTGATCGTAAGTTTTGCCCTACTGACTAATTTTATGCTTATCCGTCTCACCGATTATTTTGCCTATATTTTTGACCGGATCAGTACGCTTGGTTAAATCATGGATACGTTGGTAGCTTCAAACCTTCCGGGTATGCCCGGAGTCGATATGCAAAACTTGATGGGATGGCTTACCCGCTATTTCGTCGTTAGCATTCGTATGGCTGCCTTCTTTCTTGCTGCGCCATTTTTTGGCGCACGATATATCTCTCCAACCATTCGCATCGTTTTTGCGATGGTGGTGACTATGTTTGTATTTCCGAGGGTAGAAGTTCCACCCGCTGACGTCATAATTTCTGGCTATGGTTTGATGATGATTATGGCAGAGTTGATATTTGGTGTTGGCTGTGGGTTAATTTTATACATATGGTTCACTGCCGCTGCCTTGGCGGGTGAGAAAATTGCCACGAGTGCTGGACTTGGTTTCGCCACTCAGATGGATCCAAATTCTAGCGGTCAGACTCCTGTTGTCTCTCAAGTATTAACTCTGCTTATGACGGTCACTTTTTTATCTCTCAACGGTCATCTGGTGGTGATTGGGATGATGCTCGAGTCTTATCAACGCTTACCAGTTGGAGCTATGGGGGATATTTCCGTACTCATAGAGGGGGGTATTTCTGCAGCTGGTTACATGTTTTTAACAGCAACCATGATTATGTTACCAATCGTGACACTCTTGCTCATGATTAACATTACCATCGGCATTATCACGCGTTCAGCGCCTCAATTGAATCTCTTTTCTTTTGGTTTTCCAATTTCACTGCTGGGTGTGTTTGTTATTTTGTTTTTATCAACTTCAAATCTTGGCTACGCCTTTTCTGACCTTGTGCAGGAAATGCTTAATCATTTTGAAGTCATGATGGAGGGCGTGAATGGCTGAAAATAATTCAGATGATGCCCAGGAGAAAACCGAGGAACCAACCCAGCGGCGGATAGATAAGGCTAAAGAAGACGGTCAGATTTTGACCTCCAAAGAAGTTTTTGTATTTGCCAATATCTCAATGGGATTGATGGTGATGTTATTGGCGATTAGTTATGGCGGGGAAGGGCTTGCGAATTGGTCTACGCTTTTCAGATTAGACCCACTTGAAAAGTTGGATGATCTTATTGCTATCAAATTAAAGGATAGTCTTTGGATTTTATTTCAATCCGCTGTGTTTGTGGGTGTGCCAATAGTGATTGTGAATTTGATGACTCAGGCTGCTGTGGGTGGGCTAAATTTTGCGTCCAAAGCGATGCAATTTAAGGGCAATAGAATGAATCCTATTTCTGGTCTTAAACGCATGTTCTCGATGAAATCTCTGGTTGAATTAGGAAAATCAATTCTGAAAGTGGGTTTATTATTTGGCATTGCAACGGCCATTATATTTCAAATTATGCCAGGAGTTCTGAACTTCCCGTCTCTTACATTGCCAAGAATGCTTGAGGTTATGCGTCATGTTATTCCACTGCTGATCGGAGCTTTGCTTGTGGTATTGGCGATAATAGCGGCCATTGATTATTTCTGGCAACGCCATACGCATATCAGTCAATTACGAATGTCTCGACAGGATATGAAGGATGAATTTAAGCAGACAGAAGGCTCTCCTGAGGTAAAAGCTAAAATTAGACGAATGCAGTCCGAAACTGCCAGCCGAGGGGCTCAACAAAGAGAAGCGCTGGATGATGTTGCTAATGCGACGGCGGTGATTACCAACCCAACACATTTTGCGGTAGCCCTTAAATATGAAGTGGGTGATCAGGCAGCCCCAGTTATTCTGGCAATGGGTCGCGGTATTATAGCGCAACAAATTATCGAGCGTGCTGAAACTGCTCAAGTCAGTGTTTTCCGAAGTCCTATTCTAGCTAGGGCCCTTTATTTTACCGGCGATATTGGTGCAGAAATTTCTCAAAGCTTGTATAATGCTGTTGCTGTTGTTCTGGCCTATCTTTATCGGCTTGAGAAGGGTGAAGCCCTGCAATTGCCGGATGTCGACGTACCGGAAGATATGCAGTTCAATGAATTTGGTAAGTTGCTGAGTGAGGATACATAATGACCAAACGCCGCCAACATTCAAGCCTCGGTGATATGGTTAGTACAGCCGCATTTTTGGGGATGTCACTTTACCTGCTTCTTGCTGGCTTTGAATTACAGGCCGATGGGCGTCTTATCTCGGCTATTGGCGTTTGGATGGCCGGGGGGCTTTGTTTTGCCGGCAGCATCCGTTACCCGATTGCAAAAGTTTATGACCGGATTGAGCGGTTTAGAAAATGACTGAAACTGACACCAAAAAAAGTTGTTTTCAGTGTCGTCATTTATTCGTCACTCATGATAAAAATAAGCGATGGGGATGCCGTAAATTTGGCTTTAAATCACCTATTTTACCTGCCTATGTGGTTTTATCGACAAGTGGCATGAAATGTGCAAGTTTTCAGAATAGGTATTCAGGCGACAAAACCGCCAATGTACGGAGTAAAGGTAGATTTGCATGAGTAACAAGCTGAAACTTGTCCAAGAAGGGGTTAAACTGGCGCTCGATGCTGCTGATGCAGCCGCCGATGTTACCGCTGAGTTTAACAAAGTTAAAACCGAAAATACTGAACTCTTACAAAGGGTCTCTGGAGTTTATAAGAACTCTTGGATTATTGCTATTTTTGCTATTTTCAGTGCATTTAGTGCCTTTGGCATGTCACTGTTTTTATACTTCGGTTCAGTATCCGAACTCGAAACCTTGTCGAAAACAAATCGTCAGGCGCTTGTTGTTTTCGCTGAAAATGTTGAAAGCATTAACAAAACCATTACTGAGGCTAAGGGTGTATTTGACCGTCAGGTTGAAATTATCAACGCCAATAAAGAGATGATGGTTGCCATTCAAAATCTATCTGAAGAAGATAAAAAGTCTCGAGAAGCACTTGATAATCTCATTACAACAAATGCGCAGAGCATTCTCCAAACTCAAGTAAAAGTTCAAAAAGAGCTGGAGTCCGCTTTGAAGACACTTCGTGTTGCTCAGGAAAAATCTTCCAAGTCTATTGAGAAAGTTGTTTTGAGCAGCAGTAAGTCTCAAAAAGGCTCTAATAACGCTCCAGTGATAAAATCTTTACAAGAAGTCTTGTTATTACAACAGAATATTAATAAAAAATTGGTCGAATTGGCTGACAGCAACTCTAAACTACTTAAAGAGGTTCGCCTGTCCTCCAGACAGATACAATATCCATAATGAGCGGTGGCTTTTATGTCAGATCAGCTTTCTGATGACACTTTGACTGAGAACCAAACCCCAGCAGATAATAACGGGCAGGCAACCGGGCAGGTTGCCAAATCATTTTTACGTATTTCCAGCCTTGGCATGAGATCGGTGGCGACCAGTTATCGCCTTAAACCGGGAGATGTGATTGTCTGCCTAGATGGGGAACCCTTTTTTGGCAGTAATGAAGACTTTGAAGCAATACTCGATAAAGACGATACCAAGTTCAGCTTATTGACCATCTATCGAGAAGGGGTCTTTTTTGAAGTTCTTGTTTCTAGCGCTCTTAGGTGTTCACTGGAGTTTATTGAACCCGAGAAGGTTAAAGATATCCGTGAGGCCTTAGATGGTCATGTTATTCATAAGAAGTCTGAATATAAAAATTACGAAGTGCTGCGCGACATTCGTCGTAATTGCGCAATCTATGACACAAACCCGACGCCGTTAGCTGGTACATTCCCGCCCCTCTGGTTGCTCCAGAACAGGCTTTGGGAGCCGCTCATGGCGATTACACTTGCTTACGTTATCAGCTATGGGGTCAGCGTAACCATGTTTGTGTTGACTTACTTACTGTCAGCCTTTTATTTCAACCGCGGACAGATACATGTCATGAGAAGCTATGCACAGTTCCAAGAAAAACAAATGTGGCTTGTTATTGCGACCCGGACTATTCAGGAAGGGCAAATGCTCTGCCGAAAGCTAGATCCGTATTGTAAGTTTGCTTTTAGCCATGTTCCACCCCCCGAGCCTATACCGGACCCGGATGATGTGCAGGCGAAAAAAAATTCCAATTAAATGAAGCTTAGTAATTAATCTCAATCTCAATGCGTCTGTTCTTACGACGCCCTTGAGCTGTATCGTTCGAGTCTAATGGACGCTCCTCACCGAAGCTCATCGCTTGCAGGCGATTACCATCAATCTTGCCTGAACTTTGAAGCTCTTGCACGACACTAGAGGCGCGTGCAGCGGCAAGATCCCAGTTATCTCTATATTGTGAGCCGAATACAAGCGGCATGTTATCCGTATGCCCGGAGACATTAATGCGGCTTGTGCCTTCTTGATTAACCTCGGCAATCTGACTCATGATTTCTCTGGCCTTGCTGGTCAGACTTGCAGAACCGGACGCAAAAGCACCACCTGACCCAACCGTCACGACGACACGGTCATCCTCGCGATCAACAGTGACAAGCCCCTGACCGATTTCCTGCTTTAGGGCGACCTTAAGTGTATCTTCGGCAATTTCGGCGCGTTTGTTTTGTTGTTCAGATGAACCTTGCCCGGCATCTTGTTTATTTTGTTGTTTCTGCATAGCTTCCATCGATTCAGCCAGCTTAGAGAGCTGCTGCTCCAGACCGCCAAATACAACATCTGACTCGGACTTGCCGGCAGCTGATTGAACTTTTTCAATTGCATCGAGAGTCTGGCTTAATAATTTAGGCAGGTCTTGTTCTTGCGACTCTTTAGGTGTGAAGTTGACGACGACTTTCTCACCGAGGGTTTCAACTTCGATTTCCCCTCTGGCAATTGCATCCTCAAGCGCCTTCACTATGTCTTCTGCGCTTTGATTTTCGGATGACTCCTCGGCATCGTCACTTTTAGATTGCTCTGAGAAGTCATCATCTTTGGTCTTATTTTGTTGCTCAAGCTTTGGTTGATTAATCTGCGTCGTCTGCTGGGTCATATTGTTGGTGACTGACGGAGACGGGGAGGGGCTAAAATTCAAAGATAGAATAGTTGTCCCCATGGGCGGTTCAACAACAGGTGTAATGCGTTGAACACCGAATGCATTTTTCATTGAACCGGAGATTTGTTTAAATTTGGGGACGTTAAATTCTGCGAATGACAGAATAAGAACAAAAAACGCCATAAGCAGTGTTGCCATATCGGCAAATGTTGCCATCCATGCAGGCGCACCAACGGGAGGACATTTAGGACATTCCTCCTCTTCGGTTTCTTCTACCTGTTCTTCTTCCTGTTCTTTAGCGACCATAACTTAACCTGCCTTTTTCAAATCTGTTTAAGAAACTAAGCAGCTTCGAGTTGCTCTTGAAGTTTCGGTGGAAGATTTGCCAGCATTTGATCTTGAATATTACGCGGGGACTCACCGCGGGAAATATATTTCAAGCCCAACAGAACCATTTCACGATAAACGGTTTCGTAGGTCGTGTAGCCCTCTAGTTTTGTCAGCATGGGCAAGAAAATAATGTTGGCGATAATCGCACCATACATTGTTGTTAGAAGCGCAACCGCCATAGCCGGACCAATCGCTTTTGGATCCGCCATATTACCCAACATAAGCACCAAGCCGATAAGCGTACCGATCATCCCCATTGCTGGTCCGATATCAATCCACGCCTTAACAACATCCTGATTGGTTTGGTGACGCATTTTCATAGACTTAATTTCTTGATTGAGTTGCTGAGTTAGCTTTGTTTCATCCGCCCCGTCTACGAGCATTTGAAGACCTTTTTCAAAAAACTTGTCCGGCACTTCCTGACCTTCCAATGCCATCATGCCATCTTTACGCGCAATGGAGGCTAGCTCAATCATGCGGGTAATCACATCTTCCTGTTTCTTAACAGGTGGCATAAAGGCTTTAGCCATTGCGCCGAAACTGCCGAGGAAGGTGGGCAATGGCGTTGTATACATCACGGAAAAAAATGTACCGCCAAAAACGATAAGAAGTGAGGGGATGTCAATAAATGGCCCGACGCCGCCGCCGGAGATCATTGCACCAATAATCATGCCTACGGCACCCAAGAAACCAATTAACGAGGCGATATCCATGGAACTGTCCTGTACAAAAAAAACTCAACTGATAAATGCAAATTCAATACCAATCTAAACAGATTTACGAAATATTTGTTACCTGAAGTTTAATTTTTATCTCATTTTTTTAGTGATTTAACATATAATCACTATCAAGTTGATTGCTTTAAGGCGTGACAGGTAAGTAAGTGATGATGCAAATGGTTCGGTTAGATAAGCTTTTCTGCGTTTTTAAACAAAAACGGATTTATCCGCTTATTTGTTTTTTATCTGTTCTGAGCTTTTTCCCCTTATCTGAAGCCTATGCTGAAGATGACCCATCAAAGTTTATGATTCGCGGTCAGATGGTCATAGATCTTGAGCTTGGCGTTGAATGGCTACGTTGCAGTATAGGCCAGCGCTGGAATGGAGAGAATTGCATAGGGGAAATACTGCAAATCTCAATAGAGACAGCCGATCAAGCTATTGCGCAGGCGAATGAACAACTTGGGGCGGGTTGGCGTTTGCCGACAAAAGAGGAACTCTCTGCTCTCGTTTGTGAAACTTGTCCGGGGTTGAAAATTAATGAAGAAATTTTTCCGGACACATTCGGCGGCCCTTACTGGACGTCTGAAACAAACCGCTTTGCACCCCGCCATCAATGGACAGTGAATTTTTTCACCGGTCACAGCTATGGAAGGTTTTTTCCAACACAGGAAATGGCTGTCAGATTGGTTCGTGACCGCATTTAGGAATTAGTTTTAGAGGTTTTCTTCATCCTCGGGGAAAAACCGCCAAAGAATGAACTTGCCGATAAAACCAAGCATGCCGCCTATCACGATAATGGCTGCGACCAGCTCCGGCGTGACATGGCGAAGATAGACGAGCTTATCGCCACCAAGCAGGCCCAGCAGGGCAAGCATTACAACACCCAAGATAAAAAACCTGATAACAAAACACCTACGACAGGGCTGTTTTTCCGGTTCACTCATAAAAATCTCTCACATATTTCAATTGTAAATCACCTCTAATATGCAAACAAAGTGCCAGACGTAAAAGAGTTAAATGATCAAATGACCCGTCTGGATTTTGACATAGCAAATTCTCATAATGTCAGAAAAAGGTTAAGACATTGTAAATATTGTATTTTTCTGTCGAATTACTGACACATGCTCCCGTCAAATTGTTTTTTTGCATTCACTCACAAAGCTGTGAAATTTAGCCGCATACACCGCGTTTAGTAGCGTTTAGTTGATTGGGGAAAGTTATGCAGTTATCACAGTCTTTGCGGCTCAAGCAAAAGCAGTCAATGGTAATGACACCGCGTTTGCAACAGGCCATACGTATGTTGCAGATGAATAATCTTGATTTGCAGACCTATCTTGAAACCGAAGCTCTGGAAAATCCTTTTATGGAAGTCCAGCAGGCTGATGCCGATAATGAGAGATTGCCATCAATTTCTGAGGACTCAGAAGTTGAAGCCCTTAACGGCGCAGCTGCAGATAAGAGTCTGGATAGAGCTATGCAAGACGGCACGGCTATGGTGGAAGACAAAACACCAACTACGGCAGAAAATGTGCAGGAAACCAATCAATATGAAAGCGCAGAGTTTGATTTTGAGGCTCGTCTTAATTCCCAAATGAGCACCATGTCTCAAGCAGCCGAAAATGACTGGGACATGATTTCGACACGTATTTCCGAGCGCGCGATTTCACTTATGGCGCATGTTGAAAAGCAAATTGAACTTTCTCAGATGTCCGAGACACAAAAAATTATGGCCTATGTGTTGGCCAGCCATCTTGAGCCAAGCGGATGGCTTGGTAAGTCCCTTGAGGATATTGCAGAAGAAAAGGGTCTTGATATTGAGGATTTAACGCCGATTTTGCAGAGTCTTCAGTCACTTGAGCCAACAGGTCTTTTTGCTCGCGACCTCAAGGAATGCTTGCGATTACAGGCTCTTGAACAGCAAGCTATCACCCCGCAATTTGAAGTATTTCTAAATCACCTTGAATTACTGGCACTTGGAAAACTGGATGTCTTACAGCGCAAATGTAAATGTTCAGAAGCTGATTTACGTGACATGCTCGACACTGTGCGCAGTTTTGATCCAAAACCGGGTATGAAATTTGACGATAGTAATGAAATTATTCACGCCCCGGATCTGGTTGTGTTCAAAAGAGAGGGCAACTGGGTTGTTGATCTCAATCGATCAACCTTGCCAGGCATTGTTATTGACGAAAAATATGCCGAAGAACTTGACCGCAAAATCAAAGAGAAAGAAGCGCGTGAGTTTAGTGCTAATGCCCTTTCTTCCGCACGCTGGCTAAAGCGGGCAATGGAGCAGCGTAATAATACAACGCTTATTATCAGTGCCGAGATTATCAAACAGCAAACTGCTTTTTTGGATAAGGGCCCAACGCATCTGAAACCTCTGCTTCTCAGGGATGTTGCAAAGGCAGTCAGCATGCATGAAAGCACTGTAAGCCGTGTCACATCGGGGATTATGATTGAAACCCCTATTGGGTGCTTTCCGCTGAAATCATTTTTCAGTGTTTCTCTTAACAGTCAGTCAGACTCTACCGAAAATGCGTCGGCGGCTGCTGTGAGAAATAAAATTCAGGAATTGGTTAATCGGGAGTCACCATCTGACCCGCTCAGTGATGATGCCATAGCCGAGATTATCAGTAAGCAGGGAATAACTTTGGCGCGTCGCACCGTTGCAAAATACCGTCAACTTTTGAAAATTCCGTCATCTACAGAACGTAGAAGACGTGCAAAGATTTCAAATCTTGGCTGATTTACTTATTTAATAAACTTAAAGATAGAGCAGGTTAAACGCGCATTATTTAGGGCTGCCATTAATCTGCTTGCCGGGTGTCTGCTTAACGGGGAAGCATTTGTTGTCGCTGTCCCCGCTTTATCAGGCGTATTTATTTGCTTGGATTAGAGATTTCTTCTGCCATTGGGAAGTCGGCAATAATTTCACCATCACTACTTTTAAACGGAACGAGCATGCTGCCTTCCGCTTCATCAGTGTCATTATAATATGTGACCTGCAGAACAAACTTATCTGTAAAAGCTGTTTCGGTTTTTAGTTTCGTATCCATGCTTTTTCCTCCAAGCAATAACTGCTGAGAATGTGCATTTTTTATGCCAAATGGGTCTATTAAGTGCGGGCAATAAAGTAGGGATTATCAAGCCCTCTTTCGCGTTTTCCGTAGCCTAAAATAGAACCGTCAATATCGTGAACGACGCCGCCGGCGGCACATAAAAGTGCATGTGCTGCAGCTGTATCCCATTCCATTGTGCGCCCATGGCGGGGATAAATATCTGCCTCACCGGTTGCGAGTAAGCAAAACTTTAAGGATGATCCTGCAGATACGATTTCTTTGACCGTAAGTTCCTTCAAAAAAGCCTCGGTTTCCGGTGATAAATGTGAGCGGCTGGCAACAACCACAAGCCCGTCTTCCGGCGTCGGACGAACACGAATTTCTTTGGCATTGGCCAATTTGGAATGAAGTGCATCTTCGTCATTGATTATCTTATCGTCAGGCGAGATATCTGTTTCATATGCCCTGCCGTCAAGTGAGAAAAACAGGCGATTCAAGGCTGGGGCATAGACAATGCCGCAAACAGGTTCGGTCTTGTCTATAAACCCAATATTCACAGTGAAATCAGTGCGTTTATTGATGAATTCTTTAGTGCCGTCGAGGGGATCAAGTAAAAAGAATTTATCGTCAATCTTATCGGGTAGGCCGTTTTCAGAACTCTCCTCACCAATGATTTGGATTTTAGAAAACTGAGATTCGATACCTTGTATGATAATTTCTTCCCCTTCACGATCAGCAATAGTGACAGGGGAATTATTATCTTTTGTCTCCACCTCGATGTCTTGATGGAAATAGACCATGGCGTTTTTGCCGGCTTTTAAGGCCAGGGAACAAAGAAAATAAATATGGTCGGGGTTGGATGGGTTAAATTCAGACATAGATGTGCCTACCATATTTTTTACGCGTCACAAAGAGTTACACAATTTAGGTGGATGTGAGGCCGTTATACCGCCTAGTTTTTATGCTTCACAATCTCTGAGAGCATAACCCCGACCCCATACAGTTTCGATGCAATGACGCCCTTTATTATATTCGGCAAGTTTCTTGCGAAGTGTGCAAATAAAAACATCAATAATCTTAATCTCAGGCTCATCATTGCTGCCATAAAGATGGTTCATCAATGTTGATTTCTCAACGGGTCTACCCTGACGCATGGCGAGCAGTTCAAGAATTTCAAATTCTTTTCTAGTCAATGTGACTGGCTTATTATCTGCCAGTAATTGCTTGTTACGAATGTCAATTTGTAAATCGCCGATTTGAACAACATGGCTATTTAGGCCTTCACTCCGTCGCAATAATGCATGTAATCGCGCCAGTAATTCATCGCGGTGGAATGGCTTGATCATAAAATCGTCAGCCCCAAGGTCGAGGGCGGCGAGCTTGTCTTCTAACTGAGTGCGGGCTGACAGCACTAAAATCGGCACATTATTGGAGGCGTTTCGTAATGCTTTTGTGATGTCGTTTCCACTCATATCCGGTAAGCCCATATCCAGAATAATGACATTATGGCTTTCCATTTCAGCGAGGCTCAACCCTTCCTCGCCTGTCAGGGCATGATCAACTTCATGTCCGGCTTCTTGGATAATTTCCTGAATACGTTCTGCTAAAAGTGCATCATCTTCTATAATTAATATACGCATAATTTTCCCTGCTATTGACGTTAATTTCTAACAAGACTATTTGAAGCAATATGTCATTCACCTGCAAAACAAGATATTGTGAGTTTATGTGAACACGTCTTGAGGCTTTTGTGACAGGCTGGATTGAAGCCATATAATGGCTTAAGAAAACGAGCTAGAAAGTAATTTGAGAAGACTTATTTAATCATATGTCTACAACCCTAGGAAAATTAGAAATGTCAGGCTTGGCGGATTTACCGGATATTGAATTAGGGCTTTCCTCTGATGGTGCATCCAAAGAAGCGCGCGCCAATCAGCGCGTCGTTGTTGCCATGTCCGGTGGCGTGGATAGTTCGGTGGCGGCGGCACTTGTGAAGCGTGCCGGTTACGACACAATCGGCATAACGCTCCAGCTTTATGATCATGGTGAGGCGGTGAAACGTAAAGGCGCATGTTGTGCGGGCCAAGATATTCATGATGCGCGCAATGTCGCCGCTTCATTAGATATGCCTCATTATGTTTTGGATTATGAAAGTCTTTTTCGTGAAAGTGTGATTGATAATTTTGCCGATACTTATCTTGCAGGGCACACCCCGATTCCCTGCGTCAGATGTAATGAGACAGTGAAATTTAAGGACTTGCTTACCACAGCGAAAGATTTGGGTGCTATGGCCTTGGTCACGGGACACTATATTGAGACAAGGTGTGCAGATGGACAATGGGAAATGCGTCGTCCGGTAGATGAAACACGTGACCAATCTTATTTTCTATTTTCAACAACACCTGAGCAGTTATCTTTTTTGCGGTTTCCGCTAGCACATCTCACCAAAGATGAAATCAGACAATTTGCAGCAAAACTAGATTTGCCTGTTGCTGATAAGCCTGACAGTCAGGATATTTGTTTTGTGCCGAACGGGGATTACGCCTCAGTTATTGAACGCCTTAGACCTGATTGCAGTTTGCCGGGCGAGATAGTCGATATGGAAGGCAATGTGTTGGGGCAACACCAGGGTGTATTGCATTACACAGTTGGTCAACGCAGAGGGCTGGGCGTGTCGATGGGAGAGCCACTATATGTGGTTCGCATTGATGCGGACACGAGACAGGTCATTGTTGGACCAAGAGACGCTTTGGCGCGGCGGACAATTCTGCTGGATGAGGTCAATTGGTTAGGCGGTGAGGCACAGTCTGAGCCTCTGGGCGTTAAGGTCAAAATCAGGTCAACCGGGTCGCCAGTTAACGCAAGTCTTACCTTACTTGAAGGCCAGCGCGCCGAGGTGGCTCTGGACGAACCGGAAGAGGGCGTCTCCCCCGGTCAGGCATGTGTTTTTTATGGCCCTGAGGATGGGGCTGCTGCACGTGTTCTGGGCGGTGGATGGATTACATCTGCTCGTTAAATCGCTGTTAGGCGTTTGAAAGTTCAGCTCGCATTCATTTTAGTATATTAGTAAATAATAATACTATATTATATTGCTATTAATTTGCGTGTTATGTGCGCCATAGCTATAAGCAATCTCATTAAAAATAAATTGCAGTAGTCAATAATAATGCCAAAAATATTTAATCTCTCTTCATATATTGTTCTGAGTATTGTTTTCGCCCTTCTTTTTGTGCGCTGGTTAGTTGTTTATTATTCGCCTTTTCCAATAAGTGTTGATGAAGCTCAGTACTGGTTGTGGGGTCAGCATTTTGATTTCGGGTATTATTCCAAGCCTCCTTTAATCGCCTGGATTATTGGAACGAGTGACTTCATATTTGGTCACCATAGTTGGGCTGTTCGTCTCCCGGCTGCGGCCTTTCATACCGGGACGGCTTTGGTGTTAGGCAGGATGGCTAATCTGCTTTATGGAGCGCGGGCAGGTTATTTGGCGACGCTCATCTGGGTATTCTTGCCTGCGGTTGCTTTGGGCAGTTTTGTTTTTTCTACAGACACGCCCTTATTATTTTTCTGGTCGTTAGGGCTTTATTATTTTGTCCTATGGATCAAGCCGACTTTAAATAATGAAGATAAGCAGGGGCTTTGGGACAATAAACTTATTCTGATAAGCGGGATATTTTTGGGCATGGGCATGCTGGCAAAATATGCTGCCATTTATTTTCTGATCAGCGTGCTGATAGCTCTAATCATAGTTGCTCAGGTCTCAATTAAAAACGCTTTGAAGCCGATTTTTATATTTCTCACCGGGCTTCTGATTTTTGCATCACCTAATCTGATTTGGAATGCTTATAACGGCTTTGTCTCTATTGGGCATATAGGTGAAAACGCTAATTTGCATGCGCCGGACTATGACTTTTCGAAGTTGATTGAATTCTGGCTTGGGCAAGTGGGTATTTTAGGTCCTCTGCTATTTATTCTCGTTATTTCTGCTGTACGCGCATCAATAGCTTATCGGGGCTTGCTTGTTGCCTTTGCGATACCTGCACTCATTATTGTTTCTTTTCAAGCATTCGCAAAAGAAGCTAATGCGAATTGGGCGGCGGTTTCTTATCCGTCTCTGGTGGTTTTGGTAAGCGGCTTTCTGGTTCAAGCTGGGAGAGGATGGCAGAAATTTGGTGTTGCTGCGCAATTGGTTAATATCTTTATCTCTCTAGGATTTGTTTTTATTCTCTTTTTTGAGTCTTTGGGGGGGCTTTTACCTAAACGCGGTTCTCTCAATCTACTTCACGGATGGGACGGCGTTGTTCAGGACATTCGTGAAGTCCATAAAATCCATGGGGTTAAAACTGTGCTGGTGCAAAACAGGCTCTCATCGGCCCTACTAAACTGGTATTTGTATGAAGATATTCTTGTTGAGGTTTTTGATGTTGATGGGCGCCCCAGTAATCATTATGAAATAAAATATCCTTTCACGGCTCAATCTTCCTCCCCAGTCTTGGCGATTAGTTTTAAAAAGGTACCTGATTTACCCGATTTTTTTGAGTGGTCGGATTTAGCTTCCAGCAAAACGGATGCTAATAAGCCCAAAACATTCTCAAAAACATATATTGGCGCCTATCCGGAAAGACGTGTTTATTATTTTATCGGGTATCTTCCCGAGGATAAATAACCGCCTTAAGCGCGCAAAACGGCGATTGCAAGACACGCAGATTTAGTCTATATCTCCAACGTTTCGAAGGGGCGGAGTAGCTCAGCTGGTTAGAGCAGCGGAATCATAATCCGCGTGTCGGGAGTTCAAGTCTCTCCTCCGCTACCAAACTTTCTTCACCAAAATCCCAAGTAAACCAACGCTTACAGCGGAACTCCGTTGTAAGGTCTAGTATATGTTTTTGACCCTTATTTGTCCATTTCTGAGTGACCAGTGTGACCAGAGAGTGACCAGTGTGATCTTTATTGGTTTTAGGGCGGCTAATTTTTAAAAACAATTGGGGCAATTATATTTATGGTTTCTTGCGCATGATGCGCATTGGATTTCCTTATAACTTCTTACATTGCTAAAAATGCGCATGGGTTCGAGGTGATTACAATTAGGGGTAAATAATCAAGTTACTTCAATAGGATATCAAAGAAACCATGTTTCCTAAGAATACTCATGCGCAAAGACGCATTTATGAATTACTAGAAGCCGTAGTTTTCATGCGCACTTTCGTTTGCGTTGGCTATATCCTCCGCTGATCTTATGAACCGCACTTGGTTTCTTTGTGGGCCGGATGAGTATTTGCCGTCTCTCTTCCACCCAGCTTGTAAAAGACAAGCGGATAACCTTCTGGTCATCTGAGTGGTGATTTGACTTTCCTTAGTATCCGGAAATAGATTTTGGCATATTTGCTTCAGAGTACCCTCGGTAATGTCCTTAGGAAGACCCTGGACCATTTCAACCCATGGGTCATTTTCAACGCGTTCTTGAGCTTGCTGGTTTGCTTTTTCAGCGAGCTTATCTGACAACCAATATTCTTCTCCTTGATTGTAGTAATAGACTGCCTCAGCCCAAAGTTTATCCCTGTTGTCTTTTAGCCCTTCAATGTCTACCTTGTTAACTTTAATTGGTAAGAAGCGCCTGTTGCCGGTATCGTCTTTGATGTAGTCATTTCTATTTGTGGTGCCCCAGAATACACAACGACGGGGGTAGCAAACCTCTTCCCTTCCATAAGCTGGTCTAAACCTTTCTTCACGCCTGGAAATAAAAGCCTTTTGTGTTTCAATTTCTGATTTCTGTTGGAATGCCAGTTCTGCCAATTCAATGCCCCACTTGCCCCTAACGTAATCAGAGGCATCTTTAGATAACATTGGTGGCAATGCGTCACCAAACCAATCGACGCCGTGAAGAATTCGAATGGCTGTGGATTTGCCGACACCTTGTCCGCCTTCAAAAATAGGAACGCTGTCTGCTTTGCATCCTGGATCTAACGCTCTGGCGACAGCTTGGATCAGCGACAGCCGTGACACCGCGCGAACATAGGCTTTCTCCTCATCATCCTTTGGGTCCACTCCAAGATAAACTTCCATCCATGTGGAGAGTTGCTGACGGTCAATTTTTGGGTCAAAGGTAAGCTGTTCTAGATAATGCCTAACAGGAGAAATGGTGTTTTCTTCGCATAAAGCTTGAATGCAATCTATTACAATGGCTTTGCTGGCCCTCTTGTAGCCATTTTGGTTTAACCACCTTAGAACATAGGTTGTGTCTGTATCTCTGAGTTCGCGTGGCTTGAAGAAAGTGGGGTTTCCCGCACGTCCTGGCATCTGTTTTAGCAGCATTCTTTTATTTGTGAACTCGTCAAAAGCAAAGATGGCAAACCAGTCATCATTAGCGCTCAAAGCGTTAAATATGTTGTCATGGTTGGCAACAGTGTCATTGCGGTCTGCAGTCCCTTTGGGATTGAAGTCTTTGCTCAGGATGACAGCTGAGGCATCGAAGCCCTTCTTCCTTGCGCTGGCAATCATCTTATCTACTTCAGACCGCGTTTGTTTAATTGAGAACCCCGGCTCTGTTAGTTGATCTGTAAGATTATGAATTTCGTCATCGCTTTTACCACGGCTAACCAATGAAGCTGTGAGACGCAGCAGTGTGTTGTGCCATCCATCAGTTACAATTGTTTTATGGATATCTCTTAAAGAGTTCGAAATTGGCGACTGAAAGTGGACGCTGGGAGGACTGTTTATGATAGGCTTTGATGAGAGCCATCGTGGGGCTTCCGCAATAGGCAAGTCGTTGACCCATTCATATGCGTTACCTCTAAATGTTGACGGCGAGATTAGGATGTAACCCTTATATTTTATATCGACGCCTTGGCATAAAATGCCTGGATAGCTGTGTTCTAAGTTAGCTTTAAAGACATAGTGTGTCCCCCCAGAAGCTGAGCGCTGGGTGAGAGTTTTGGGTAATTCTTTGTCCTTAATAAAGTCATCGAAGGTGCAATTCTCTTTGTAACTATCGACATCGATACAAACCAATCCTGATTTTGCGAGGTTCAAGCCGATATTGGCATCAGGATGAGTAGTCCACCATCGACTTATGTCTTCTTCTTTGTTAGAGGCATCTTCATGCCCATGAGGCACGGCGATACCAAGTGGCACTTTCTGATTTGGTTTTACGGGGAATATGTACCAATCTTTTGCAGCGTATTGGATAACCGCAGTTGTTTTGTTTTTATTCATCATAATAAACATCCTATTTTAATTTAAGATGCTAATTACTTATGGAATTTGGGAAGTAGATGCTGAATACAAACTAATGATGATTTTAAATCGTAATTTGTATCAACTGCGTCTTCTCGCGAATGCCTTATGTGCCGGCTGGCGCCAGTTTGATAAATGAATCTTGTAATCTCTATCGAGTAACTTTGCCTCACAAATCTCCAAAGTCTTTTGAACGGCTCGGCCGAAGTCAGTTGTCGGTTCTGTGTCTCTATGACCGTATGTGATAGGCCGGTTGGTTTCTTCAAAGATTTTAGCAACGAATTCTGCAAGCTGGTCGGCTTTGTGGTCTTTGCCACCTTTGGAGGGGTTGCGCTCTTTCACGTGATCCCTGTGGTTAATTAGGTTGCTCAGTTCCTCTTTTATTGAATTTAGAGCTCTTGCTAATTTGTTCTCCCCTGCAGCATCATTCAATAAATGTGCTTCAACGATAAGTCTTTGCCTCTCTTCCTCAGGCAGACTTTCATAAAGTTCTAAAAGCTTATTTGTTAGCTTTTTCATTTGATTGTAGGTCTTTAAGATTTCAGCAAGCTGCTTAATGTCATGCACATCTTCATAGCTATCTAATTGTAGCTCTTGCCATACATTTCTAACTAATTCAGGTTTACATACTAGCGCCTCAGCTAATCTCATTTCCAGCCTGCTAAATCCGGTGTTGCCAAGCATAAATCTCTAAAACCCCCAAAGAATTTTTATTTGTATATAAATTGTCGAATGCGAATAAATTACATAGATTGTTGGTTAATATAATAAACGCAGTGAAGTTAATTTTTATACTAATATTCTG
>CALKOC010000015.1 GCA_938091085.1 uncultured Alphaproteobacteria bacterium | reverse complement strand
ATGACAGACCCCCTTTCAGTAGAAGATAACCCTGATTTATCCTCTGAAATGACAGCAGATGAACCTTTTGACAAATTTCTGGACAACGATATGGCGTTTTTATCCTTACGGATGCGCGATACACTGGCCGAGTTGAAGTCTGAGCATGGGGATACATTGGAAGCCACAGAAAGCCTTATTGGTAAAATGGCGTTATCCGTAGACGGACTTGTTGAGGAAATGCATTCTTCCTTAGGTTCCTTAGAGAAAAAAATCACCTCTCGAAAAGCCAGTATTAATCAAGAAATTGATCGCATTTATCAGGAAATTGCCACAACAAGAAGCGAATTGGAGCTTTTGGTCTCAAAATTCCAAAATGATACGGCAGAAAACCATAAAACTTATAATGATATCTTTTCTGAAGAGCGTGGTCGGGTTGAAAGGTACAGAGAATTCCTTTCATTTATGATTCGCGATAAAAAGTAGACCAAAAATTCTTGCATAAAATTATAAAGTAATATTTATTATTACTTATGGAAAAAAATACATCCAAAAGACGCACTGATATTGCTGCCGAGACCATTGGCAAGCAAATTGTGAGAGGAAAACTGTCTATCGGGCAGGTTTTACCTAATGATCAGGTCATGTGCGAGACACTCGGCATTTCCAGAACTATTTTACGAGAAGCATTGCGCATATTAGGAGCCAAAGGGCTTGTGAAAGCTGTCCCAAAAGCCGGAACATTTGTAAATGATACAGATAAATGGGCTATGTTAGACATAGATATTCTAAACTGGCTCACCGATACCACTATGAGCGGTCGACTTGAACCTCTTTTGGTAGAAATGATTGATATTCGCCTTGCTATTGAACCTGGAGCCGCCGCACTCACCGCTTCTCGCGCAAAAGCAGCCGAACGACAGAGAATATCTGAATTATTTCAATCACTTAAACTCGCCAATACGCCAGCATCAAGTCATGAGGCGGAAGCTGCGTTTATTGATTGCATTTTGGCGAATTGCCACAATCGCTTCTTTAATAGCCACCGTATTTTAGCAAAAACTTGCCTTAAATTGCTTTTTGACCATACAGAAAGATATAATTATTTATCCCTTACGGCCCATGAAGCCGCCGTTCGGGCCATCATAAATTATGAACCGCAAAATGCGCGGCGCAGCATGCAAGCTATATTGCTTCAAGCATCTCCTATTATCCGAAACAAAAAAAACCCTGCTGACGAATCAGCAGGGTAAAGTTCAGGGATATGTGTGTGAGGGTTTAACACACAGACCGTCTTGAGAGACGGATATTTAATTTACGTTACGTTTAATAAATTGGATTAACTAACGGAGAAAAAAATGTCTTTTAAGTTCGAAATATTTACAAAGCGTTTGATAACCCTGACTGTTTTAGTGGTAATGATACTAAGCTTTAGTAATTCAGCCTATGCAGCCCCAATCCGTATCAAACCTATGGATACGGATAAGGACGGCAAAGTCACGCAGCAGGAATTTACTGCCAAAATGGGCGAGCAATTTGCTAAGATGGATAAAAATAATGACGGCTTGATCCAGCAGGATGAAATGAAAACTTTTCATGCCGCAATATTCGAAAAAATGGACCGCGACAATAATGGGTATCTGGATAAAAAAGATAGACGCGCCAAAAAAATGGATAAAAAGGAAGGTCGCCACTAGCACTAAGGAGGCCTCTCTTGTCTGAACCCAGCGACGAAGACTTAATGTCTGCAATTGCTGAAGGCGACCAGATGGCCTTCAATCTGCTGACCTCGAGGCATTTGAAGATGGTTTACGCGATAGCATTGCAGAGATTAAAGCACCCCAGTGACGCTGAAGAGGTGGCACAGGATGTTTTTACCCGTCTCTGGCAAAATGCATCTAAATGGGAAGCCGAAGCCAAAATCAGCACATGGCTTTACCGTGTTTGCGTTAACCGCTCGATTGATATGCTAAGGCGGCGCAAACCCATGACCGATATAGACGATGTTCCAGAAATTCCAGATGGTGCCGATAACGCCCTTCAAACTTTGGAAACCAGAGACAGAAAAAAACAAATAGAAGAAGCATTGGGCAATTTAACTAGCGAACAGCGTGACGCTATCCAGCTTGTCTATTTTTCTGAGATGAGGCAACAAGAGGCTGCTGACTCGCTGGGGTTAAGTTTAGCGGCATTGGAGTCACTTTTACGCCGCGCCAGAAAAAAGCTGCACACTGTATTAAATAAAAACTATGAGGAATTATACTGAGAGGACACCTATCGGTAATTGGGGAGACATGACCAGAAATGACTGACAATAAGACAACCGCCATATCTTTGGATATGCATAGATTCAAAACGCTTATATCTGCCCATGGTAGTGATATTGCAAAATGGCCCGAAGATAGCCGCAATTGGGCGCTGGCCTATAGCAGCGATAATAACGAAGCGCAAAAGCTCATCTCTTTTGAAAAAGAGCTGGATGAAGTCTTGGTGGATATTAACAACACTACCCTCAACTCTGAGGATTTCTCGAGCCTTCAATATAAAATCGTTTCCGAGGCCACGCAGCTACCTCAACAAATACGCTCGATTAATCAACGACTTTTAATGGGATCATCCATTCAATCCGTAGCAGCCGGCTTCATGATGTGTGCCTGTTTGGCAGCGGGCATGTTCAGCCTCCCCTATCTGCCTTTGGATATGATTACCACTACTTACAGCGAACAAAGCTTCGCTTTTCTTGAAATAAATCCTTTAAGTTCATGGGATTAAACTGGAGCAAATCATGAACCCCACGCGTATCCAAATCAGCAAACGAAAACGTAATATTTTCATCATTGTGCTCTTGTTTTCTCTTGCTGCAAATTTCTTTGTACTTGGCGCAGGGATTAGTTTTTTTATGCAGGGTCAACCAACCGGTGATACTGAAAAAATAAAAACTTTGGAAAATCTAGAAAAAAGATTTCTAAAACGCATCAATGCAGATGATCGACAGGCTGTCCGCGAGGTTTTTAAACAAAACAGGAAGCAAAGCGCAGTGCTATTCAAAACCTATCTCAAAGAAAGAGAAGATATCATCGCTTACATTCAAGGTGATACGATAGACAAAACGAAACTGCAAATAATGTCAGATAATTTGTTACGCCAAGAACGAGCGTTAAGCCTTCATCTCAATTCTGTTTTACAACAACTTATCCAGGCATCAGGACAGGAGACCAGAATGCGTATTGCAGATATGCTTCGCTTCAGAGATGGCCGCCACCGTGATGGGCGCAGTTGGCTGATGCCTAAAGAAAAACATCGTAAGCACCGAGATAAAAAATACGAATAACATCTTTAAAATATAAAACTGATATTCAAAAAGCCTATCGCGGTGTCATTCTAATACCGCCATCCATGCGGATGCATTCGCCATTAACGTAATCATTTTCAACAAGGTACTGTGCGGTTTTAGCAATCTCATCTGGTTTACCAAGGCGTTTGGGATTCAGCACTGAGTTTTCCAAAGCTTGGAAAATATTTTCCGGCAGGGTGTCAAACATAGGAGTATGAATAAGGCCGGGTACAATAGTGTTGCAGCGAATGCCAAGCTCAGCCAAATCTCGGGCAATGACGATTGTCATACCTATAACCCCGCCCTTTGTCGCACTATATGCGACTTGACCGATTTGACCTTCATAACCCGCAACTGATGCCGTGTTGATAATCACACCGCGCTGACCATCATCAGTAATTGGATCATTTTTCATCATCGACTCGGCGGCAAGACGCGCCACATTAAACGTGCCGATGAGGTTAACGTCTATAACACGTTTAAAATCTTCAAGTGGATGCGGCCCGTTTTTGGGGTGATATGTCTTAGCAGCCCAGGCAATACCAGCATAATTACAACAAATATGAGCGGGACCAAAAGCAGTTTCAACACCTTGTATCGCCGCGCTTACAGAAGCCTCATCAGTGACATTCACCTGCTGGTAAATCACATTATCGCCCAACTCTGCTACGAGAGCCGTGCCACGTTCCTCATTCATATCAAATATCGCGCATTTCGCACCATGTGCAACAAATCTTCTAAGTGTCGCCTCGCCAAGGCCAGATGCCCCACCTGTAATGATTGCAACTTTATCTTTTAAGTCCATTTTAAACTCCTATTAAGCAAGCCCGTCAAATTGATGAAGCCGATGCTTTCGTAAAACGTGTATTTTCCACCGGCGGGGTTTCAGGTGGCCCAGCAAAGCATTGTGCATGGCTCATCCAAGCCTCTGAGACAGGGCCGATAAGTTTTAAATTTGTATCTGATATATTGCGGGTTTGCGTCACGACCTGACAAAATTCGCTAGCAGTCCCTGTCACTGCAGAAACATCGCTTAATTCACCAAATTGCCATACCTCCCCGGATGGGGCTGTCAGTTCAATATAAGGTATTGGCCCCGGGGGTGTTTGCCCCTTAACCTGAAAACTCCAATTAAATGTATTGATACCAAGAACCACTATATTTTTTATTCGGTCAGCATCCTGACGCACAACGCCTAGCGCATCATAAATAGCGAGACCATGCGCCCATGTTTCCATTAATCGAGCGGTAATACTTGAACGCACACTCATATCAGGACCAATCCATTTAACACGATGTTTTGGATCAAGTTCAGCAAATGCATCGGTCATTTTGATATAATATTCACGCCAAGTATTCAAAAGCGCCTGTCCCGCAAGTCCGTTAATATATGACCTCTCAAATTTCTTGAGATTACCTGCCATGACATCAGCCTTAACTTTATCAACATAGGCATCAAAGGCTGCCTCGTCAGCATAGCTCTCATAGGCCGCTATATTCCAGATATGCAAATGTTCAAGAATATCGTTGAAAGTCCAATTCTTAAAACCTGTTGAGGTGGTGAAATCATCATCTGATAAATCTACCATAATCCGATAAAGCGCCTCGGACTCATCACGCAAGTCTTTAGATAATTGCCGCATCAGACGTCTTCCTCATCACCAGCATCTTCTTCGAAAATCTCAATCATTAGATCATTCACGCTAACTTGTTGGTCAGAAATAATCCTGACATCGATGACTTCACCTTCTACTTCAGAAAAAATTTCATGTTGCATTTTCATAGCTTCAACAACTGCAAGCTTTTGACCCACTTCAACCTTGTCACCGACCTTAACAAACACTTCAATAACACGACCATGTAGTGGTGCCGTAACCAAGCCCCCTGCAGAACCATCAGCCCCGTCATCAGTCACAAGCAATTGATTGATGCTCGATAAAAATAATGCTGTATCCGCAGATTGCAGCGCATGATACAGCACATTCGCGTCAAAAACGGCTCGGCTCTTAAAGATTTGGTTATTTACGTTGAAAGAAAGCGATACATCCGGCGACACTTGTTCATCATCATGTGTTTCAACAAGAATCGTTTCCGACCCCTCTTCAAAAGTAATATCAACTTGATAAGACCCAGCCTTAGCACTTGAAACGGTGAGGTCAAAAACCTCCTCCCCAATAAGCAAGCTATAAGGTGTTTGTAAGCCGCCTGTGGTTGAAAAGTTTTTCAGCGCATCCGGGACATCTATGGCACGGCCTAAAGCCTGTCCTCTATCATGAATAAAATGAAGTACTCCCTGTAAGGCTACCATCTCATTACTTACAGGCTCAGCCGTATAGCCGGTTTCGCCAAAAGTCTCACCAATGAATGCAGTCGTCGCCTCACCTTTAATAAAGGTTTCTTTTTCAAGACAGGTGACAAGAAAGTCTCTGTTCGTTGCCGGTCCGAGAAGGGCTGTTTGGCGCAAAGCTTCAACAAGTCTTTTGCGCGCAGTCTCCCGGTCATCTCCATAAGCAATAACTTTAGCAACCATAGGATCATAAAAAGGCGAAATATCTTGCCCTTCAACGACACCGCCGTCAAAACGCACATTATCCATAGTGGCCGGGCGCCATGCCACTATTTTACCAGTCGCTGGCATAAAATCATTATTCGGGTCTTCAGCGTAAAGCCGCACCTCAATAGCATGACCATCTAAAGAAACATCTTCTTGCTTCAAATCTAACGTTTCACCTTGTGCAACCTTGATTTGCAATTCGACCAAATCCAAACCAGTTACCATTTCGGTCACCGGATGCTCGACTTGCAAACGCGTATTCATCTCTAAAAAGTAATACGCTCCACTCTGGTCAAGAAGAAATTCAACCGTTCCCGCCCCAACATAATTTATATTCCGTGCCGCTTCGACAGCCGCGGCGCCCATATCTGCGCGCAACTCAGCTGTCATAACGGGACAGGGAGACTCTTCGATCACTTTTTGATGACGGCGCTGAACTGAACAGTCCCGTTCACCCAAATGAACTACATGACCATGCCGATCTGCAAAAACCTGTATTTCTACGTGGCGGGGATAGATAATCGCCTTTTCCAAAATAAGCTCATCTGAACCAAAAGCATTTGCAGCCTCTGATCGAGCCGTGACAAGGGCGTTTTTCAGTTCATCCATATCCTGAACAAGCCGCATACCACGACCACCACCCCCAGCGGCGGCCTTAACCATAATTGGAAACTTAATCTCATTTGCCGCTTCTATAAGACGGTCATCAGATTGATCAGCATCTTCATAACCCGGCACACATGGGACACCAGCTTCAATCATTCTGCGCTTTGCAGCAGCTTTATTCCCCATTAATGAAATCGCTTCAGCATCTGGCCCAATAAAAATCAAACCCGCCTTTTGAACTGCTTCGGCAAAATCAGCATTTTCAGATAAAAATCCATATCCGGGGTGAATGGCATCGGCATTGGTCTGGCGCGCAGCGTCAAGAATATTATCGATGACAAGATAACTTTCACCAACTGGCCCAGCCCCAATACGAACAGCCTCATCGGCAAGCGTAACATGGGGCGCCTGGACATCAGCATCTGAATAAACAGCAACTGTTGAAATACCAAGACGCCGGGCAGTCTGCATGATCCTGACAGCAATTTCGCCGCGATTAGCAATAAGAATTTTTCTAATAGACGACATAATTTTTAATTCTCTTCTGCCCAACGAGGTTTTCTTTTCTCTAAGAAAGAGGCAATACCCTCGCGCCCCTCTTCACCAACAATAGCCTCGGCAAACCCCTTGGCTGCAAACTCGATTATCTCTTTGCCCTGAAGTGTTCGGCTGGCAAAAATAATTTCCTTACTCACAGCATTTGCATTTGGCGCACAACGCATGACAGCTTTTTTAATTTCAGCTTCTTTAACTTCCGCTTCCACCGCATCTTTTGCAACAAAATCAGCAAGACCGATTGTTAATGCTTCTTCAGATCCAATGCGAGCTGCAGTCATCACCATGCGGCGCGCTACGGGTAAACCTAAACGGCTTGCTACATGTGGAATAATCTGAGCTGGCGGTATCCCAATTGCTGCCTCAGTCATCGCGAATTTAGCGTCTTCTGTCACAATGACCACATCACATGCACAAACAAGACCGAACCCTCCCGCCATTGCGGGGCCTTCTACCAGAGCAATCACTGGCATAGGAAGGGTGGACAATGCCTCAAACATTTCACCCATATGCAGGCTATATTCAGCTACGTCGTCCATCGATTTATCGGCTTGCTGGAAATTTTCTTTAAACTCTTTTAAATCTCCGCCAGCGCAAAAGACACCATCTTTCCCGCGCAGCGTCATCCCGCGTACGCTTCTATCATCACGTATTGCGGCAAGAACAGCCTGAAGTTCATCAGTAAGAGCGCGAGACATGGCGTTTTTTACATCCGGACGATTCAGCCAAACAGTCAGCCAACCTTTATCAAGTTCCGTGACGAGAAATGTTGTATCCGGTAAATTTGTCATCATTAGTCCTATAAGTCCGATTTCCAGTTATTATTCTTCGAAAGCTACATGCGTGAAATGCCAAAGGCATTTGGCTGAGTTTCGCGGTGATCACGTTCCCACAATGTTTGTAAGAGGAAACCACATATATTTCGTGTATCCCGCGGATCAATCATACCTTGATCCAGCATCCGCCCGGAACTGTAGAAGGCATCACACTGGCTATCAAAATGCGAAATAATTGCTGAGCTTTGTTTGGCAAGCGCATCAATATCGGGTTCTGTACCACGCCTTTTAGCACCTGCAAAAGCGACTGCTTCCATTGTTGCAGCAGCTTGCTCGCCCCCCATAACACCCGACGACGCAGACGGCCATGTGAACAGAAAATCCGGCTCATAGCCAAAACCTGACATGCCGTAATTCCCCGCACCATAACTTGCACCAACATAAAAAGTGAGCTTTGGCACGCGGATATTCGACACCGCTTGAATCATTTTCGCGCCGTGCTTAATCATACCCGCTTGCTCGTATTCCGTCCCCACCATATAGCCGGTAATATTATTCAGGAAGATAAGCGGAATATTCGCCTGATCGACAGTTTGGAAAAAATGCGCCCCTTTAGCAGCCTCATCAGGCCCCATCGGACCATTATTAGCGACCAGAGCAACATCGTGACCAAAAATACTCGCATGTACACAAACCAAATTAGTGCCAAAACGATTGCTGAATTCTATAAAATCCGACCCATCTACAAGGCGTGCTATCAGTTCTCTTGAGTCATAGGGAACTTTATAATCTGTTGGCACAAGACCAAGAATTTCTTCCGTATCATATAAAGGGTCTTTAAATTCACGCTGAGGTGTCGGTGGGCAATGACTGTTCCAACCAAGACGCCCGACAAGCTCACGCATTTTATGAATGCCATCGGCATCATCTTCAGCCAGATGCTCCATCAAACCCGACACAGAGGCATGCATCTCCGTGCCGCCCAATTCGCGCTCATCAGCAATCTCACCGGTTGCGGCTTGTACGAGCGCAGCCCCGCCAAGAGCTGCCATGCCATTATTTTTTACACCGACATTATAATCGGACATGCCGGGCATATAGGCCCCGCCAGCCGTAGAAGGTCCATGTAAAATGGTGAAGGTTGGCACCCCTGCCGCACTCGCTTTTGCGAGGCTGTAAAAAACACGCCCTGCATAAGCCCATCCCTCAATTTTATAGGCCATCAAATTCGCGCCAGCACTTTCAACAAGATGAATAAAGGGGAGCTTGTTTGAAATAGCAATCTGAATACAAGCTGTCAGCTTGTCAAAACCGCGTTCTGTAGCAGCCCCAGCATTAATGCCGCTGTCATCCACGCAAATCATACTGCGGACACCGCTTATATATCCGATACCCGCCAAAATAGAAGCGCCTGGTAAACTTGTTTCACGGTTTGGATCGTCGACACAATAACTGGCTAAATTAAACAACTCGACAAATGGCATTCCCACATCAAGTAATCTTGCCAATCTGTCACGCGGGGTTAACTGTCCGCGTTCTTCAAATCTTGGACGTCGTTTTTCTGAAGCTGCCTTTGCCCGCGCCTGAAGTTGACGGAGTAACTCAATATTCTCTAACTGCTCAGAACGATTTTTTTGATATGCATCGCTATTAACATCCAATCTGGACACAAATGCCGGCATTTCTTTTCCTTTTAATTCAAACCTGGAATTCTAATTATGTAACATAGCAAGGGGCGAGATACGAAAAATCCAACTAATAGAAGAGTAAAAAAAGAGGCGGGTCAACCCGCCTCTTTCAATATGTTATTGCTCATAAAACCTTTCAGATTCCTCCGAATTATTCATACAAGCAATTCAAGCTCTATACTTACCAGCTCATAGAAGCTGTCAGACCATAAGTGACAGGCTCTCCGAAGTAACCAAGGGTCATACCGCCAAAACCTGCACCAAAATCGATGTAGTTTGCGACATACTCTTCATCCCCGATATTTTTACCCCAGAGTGTGAGCTTCATGCTGTCATTACCGAATGGGAGATCTGACCAGATAAGCTGGGCGTCAACTGTCCCATAAGAATCGACCATTGTGTTGTAGGCGTTATATCCGCCACCATCACCGCCAACAAGCGCGTATGGGTATACGAAGTAATCATCAACATATGAATAATCAACATTCAACTTCAGTGAACCATTTTCATTATTCATCAGATCAGCATCAAAACCGATACCCAGTGAATTTTCCGGAGCATGCGGCAGAGCTCTGTTATTGGCAACATCAGTACCAAGCTCCAGGAACTCATCATATTCGGCGTCAAGATAGCCATAGCTGAATCTCATCATCAGACGCTCATTCGCCATAAACAGAGCCTCAATTTCAAGACCACTAATTGTTGCCTCACCGGCATTTCTGACATTAGAGGCAGCCGCACCTTGTGCTGTGAAGATAGACAATTGCATATCTTCATGCTCATTGGTGAATAAGGCTGTATTCAACTGAAGACGATCTTCCATCAGGCGCATTTTTGCACCAATCTCGAAGGAATTAACTTCCTCGGCTTCATAAGGTGAAGTTGTCTCGGCAATTGAACCTGCTTCGCCGTTAAAACCACCTGACTTGAAGCCCTTGGCAAAACGCGCATAGAGATTGATGTCGTCATTATAAGCATATTCAAATGAAAGCTCTGGTGACACATCGTCAAACTCTGTTGAGGCTGATGTACCGGCAGGAATGAAAGTACATGGGAACGTATTCGCACATGCCGTAATTGTAGCCGGATCACTAGAAGCGAGAGCAATATTTGTACGGACGATATTTTTTTCCTCTTCCGTGTAACGCAGTCCACCTTTAATCGTCAGCTGATCTGACAATGGATAATCGAGTTGCGCATAAACTGCATAAGCTTCAGTTTCACTTCCATATTGAGAGTCAAATGAAACGCCGCCACCAAAATATTGTTGCGGGTTATTCGTATAGGCATCATCGGAGTAGTAATAAGCGCCGACAACATAATTTATATCGCCACGCGAACCTACAAGTTGGAATTCCTGACTTTTAGACTCAAAATCAGTGAAACGCGATGTATGCGCAATAAAGTAAGGGGAGCCATCCAGATCAAGAACATCTGACCATTCCATATCACGAATACCTGTGATGGACTTGAAAACAGCGTTATCGAGCTGGGCTTCAATGGTCAATGAGTGACCTTTGATTTTGGATTTCTCCTGAACATTATTATCCAGTTGGACGTTTTCCTGCCTGTCGGCAAAAACATGCTGGTCAAGCGGGAAGAAAGCGCCACCAAATGCATAGAAAGGTGATGCAGGGTCCCAAATACCACCAGCACTCACACGCACAGGCTGTGAATAGGGTGGGTTTTGCGTGGTGTTGCTATAGTCATAGCTATAATCAATGACCACATTATCAGTAACGTCGTAGCTAAAGGCGGCAATCGCAGATACTTGATCTTTATCTTCCAAGTCACTATCAGGGCCTGTAGACTCCACAATACCGTCACGATTAATCATGTAGGCAGAAATTTTGGTCCGCAGCTTACCTGTTTGACCAAGATCCATTTTCAGCTTTGTGTGCTTGCGATTGTAATTACCAAACCCAATTTCGGCTGATAGACCAGACTCATCTGAAGGTTTTTTGGTTACAACGTTAATAGCACCAGCAAGGGTGTTACGCCCATAAAGCGTTCCTTGTGGGCCACGCAATACTTCCATTCTTTCTACATCTGCAACATCAAAGATACCGCCTTGTGTCTTACCGATATAGACACCGTTCAAATACATACCAACGGTCGTTTCCCAAGTAATCGCGGGGTTAATTGTCACCCCACCACGGATAGAAACTTGAGCCGCTGTTCCGTTATTTGGTGCATTCGTAATGCGAAGGTTTGGTGTATATTTTTCTAGGCCAGCAATAGAAGACATCTGACGTTCTTCCAAAAAATCGCTGCTGTATGCTGAAACAGCTGCCGCAACTTCTTGAAGGCTTTCTTCACGCTTCTGAGCTGTAACAACAATTTCATCAAGAGCCTGAGCTGATGCAGAGGACACATTCATGCCTCCGGACACAGCTATTGAAAGCCCTAAAACGAAAGCTTTATTATAAATACTGCCCATAGACAGTACATTTGGTTTAATTAGCATTTAGCATACCTCCCTAACAAACGTTATGCAGCACTAAGTTGGCAAATTTACAGCCATTAATAAATGAACATAATTCGGAAAATAATGATATGCACCCATGTGTTGCATTTATGCATCATATTTTGGGGAGGCAAAAACTCAGGGATTTTTGTGAATTTATGCCTAATTGGTCGGAGTGGCGGGATTTGAACCCACGACCCCTTGTCCCCCAGACAAGTGCGCTACCGGGCTGCGCTACACTCCGTCCAATTAAAGGCAATGTGCTATTATCTAGGAGTTTTTGGGAAAAGACGCAACAGAGTTTATTTCGCCTAGGTTTCGTCAGTTTTGAGAAGCAATTTTGCCTTCTCCAAAGTTTCACGAATATTCTGAAGAGCCATTTTTGTTTTTGGGTCTGGGCCTGCATGCTCTTCATCAGAAGCAATCACCGAATCTAGTCCAGAGGCATCTGAACGTAAGAGAACGCTCGCATCTTTTTCCTTGAGGAGCTTTTGGACTCCTTTAATCGTCATACCCTTATCATGAAGCAGATGTTTGATACCCTCAATCAAGGCAATGTCATCGGGCCTGTAAAGTCGCCGACCACTTGCATTTTTTATGGGTTGCATCTGCTTAAACTTACCCTCCCAAAACCGGAGGACATGGGTATCAACTTGCAGAATTTCTGCCACTTCACTGATGGATTTAAAAGCTTCTGGTGACTTTGTCACTTGGATGTAAATTTCTTAAAGGCTTCATTTATGCGGTCCTTCATCACATGACTTGCACGAAACGATAGAACCCTGCGTGGGGTAATTGGGACTTCTTCACCGGTTTTTGGATTACGACCTATGCGGCCGTTTTTCTGACGGACAGAGAAAGTTCCAAATGAAGAGAGCTTTACTTCTTCACCGACAACTAATGCAGTGGAAACTTCATCAAGTACAGCTTCAACAATTTCAGATGACTCAACGCGCGAAAGGCCGATTTCATTATAGACGGCTTCACTCAAATCAGCACGTGTTAGTGTTTTGTTTGACATGTAACCTCCAAAATAGAGCTTAAATATAAGCACAAGGAATAGACTGGAAACAACTGATTTTTATAGCAAATAAATACTTTATTTATAATTTCAGGGTCAGAATAATAGATATGTGGACATTTCATCCAAAAAATATTGCTAAATAGTCCTAGCTATTCTTGAGTTGCAAGTAATTCTTCTTCCATTTTATCCATCTCGTCAGCAATCTTCTCAGACATATTATTAGCAGCCACCTCAATCGTAAGTTCAACCGCTGCCGCAATACCTTTGGGTGATGCACCGCCATGACTTTTAACCACAACACCGTTTAAGCCAAGGAAAGCTCCGCCATTGACATTGTTCGGATCAAGCCTCTCCTTCAATGCCCCGAAGGCACCGCGTGCAAAAATATACCCGATACGAGCAAAAATCGAGCTTACCATTACCTGCTTTAAATAACTGCTGATAAGCTCTGCAATACCTTCTGCAGTTTTAAGCGCAACATTACCGGTGAACCCATCAGTAACAACAACATCAAAATCACCTTGAGAAATCCCATTACCTTCAATATACCCGCAAAAATTTAGGGATGAGGAGGTCAGCAAATCTGCCGCCTGTTTAACACTATCCGTACCCTTCATCTCTTCTACACCAATATTGAGAAGGCTTATTCTCGGACTTTCCAGACCGAAAATGATACGGGCATAAGCATCTCCCATAACCGCAAACTGAAAATATTGCTCTGCAGAGCCACCAATAGTCGCCCCCATATCCAGAACAATGGTTTCCCCCTTCATGGTTGGCCAGATAGCTGCAATAGCTGGTCGTTCAATACCATTTAGAGTTTTTAAAATCACTTTTGACATAGCCATTAATGCACCGGTATTCCCAGCCGAGACAGCACCATCGGCAATGCCGGTATTCACTGCATCAATCGCTTGCCACATGCTGCTGGTTTTTCGTCCCTGACGCAAAGCCTGGCTGGGCTTCATATCCATATCAATAGCAACATCACAATGGTGAACTGTACTTGCAGCTTTGAGGGTAGGAAATCTCTCCAGGAAAGGCTCTATCTGTTTGGCGTCACCAAACAGAAGAAAAGAAGTTTCCGGTCTGTGCGCCAAGGCAAGTGAAACCCCAGTTAGAACTGTTTCCACATCACGGTCACCGCCCATCACATCAATAGATATTCTTGTTTGAGACATTAAGGACCCGTCAAATTAAATATAATCGGGGTAATCTACCCTAATTTGAGGTTATAGCAACGCCTAATCAATCCGCTTTGGGTGTGCTTAAACCCTCCAAAACAGCAAAGGGGTTATCTTGTTTTTGATCGTCTTCAGCTTCTTCAGCTTCAACATAACTCAAAGATACGCCGTTCTTTCTTGGATAGGGACTAATACCGAGAGATAGATTCTGAATAGCTATTTCACCAATATCCGCTCGACCATTTTGAAGTATTTCGGGCATATCTGCATCTTCATCATCGGCCAATCCCTTAGCCAGATGCTCGGGCAGAAGAAAAAACGCCAATGGCTCCTCAATATGCTGGACGATTGTCTCAAGGCTTACGCCGCAAATTTGTTCAATATCAGCTTGGACAAAGCCCTCGACGCGAAGCCCCTGCTTTCGCCAAGGCGTGATGTCAATATCCAAGCGCAAGTTCCTGAAACCCTCAACCCCAAGCCTGGTTTTTAATGCATGACACTCATCGTCTGACCCGGTTGTCTCCAACCGTGTGCCGGATGGTTTAATTTTGACAATATCAATGACGCGACTGAACTCATTATTCATGGCGGCACCCTCTGACTTTAAAAGTGTGACTTAGCCTGACTTATTATCAAACGAAAAAATATCACGTGACAAGAGTTGGCTCAATGGTATCTGACCTAACGATATATCCATTTCACTCATATAAGCGGCCAATCTCTCGGCTCTGGTTTGGTTATCATCACCCTCGGTTGCCGCAAAAAAATTTCTTTGAATAACGGATGTGAGTTCGTCCTTACCCATATCTATCACCTCATCATAAGCTGCAACACGCCCATAAAAGGCTTCAGCCATTTTTTTAATTTTTTTACTGACACTCAAATCCCCGACACCCATTTCCCGCATCGCCTGGTCCATATCTCTGAAAAATAAATCAAAGATTACCTGTCCTGCACCATGCCGACCCTGCCCGTCGGCTTTCAGACGACGCAACACAAGATAAATATGCATCACAAGAATCTCAAACCGGCCGTCAAAATCATCATTCGCACCTTGAGGTCCATATAGCTTTGGCTTGCGCGCCTGCTTCATAATCGCTGTGTAAACCGGTAGATACATATCCACTTCTTTATTCATGCCGAGCAGAGATTTGAGAAAATTAACGAGAGATAAGAATAAATGTCGCATGCTTCACCTTGAGCCGTAATGACTGAAGCGAAAATAGCCCTCTTGCGCAAAAGGTCAAGATAGCTGTATCACTAGAAAACCTCTAATTAAGAGTTTATAAGTCTCTCAAGACATATTTGCATTATGAAAGCTGATCAATGACAGGATTAATCACGGATAAAACAACCGCCCTAAGAAAATATTTGGGCAAATCTTTGCGTTTAGGCGCTGTGACACTGACCACCTCTTTGATTGTCGGTCAAATCTCCTGTGCTCCGATTGTTTCCAATGTCGGGTATGTATTTGATGAGGAAACCCTTAATCAGGTCACTATCGGGTCTTCTAGTAAAGAAATGGTACGAAGCATAATGGGTTCACCATCGACCATCGCTTCAGTTGATGGCGCGTCTTATTATTATATTTCCAGCCGTATTGAAACTAACTCATACAAAAAACCTGAAGTAACAGACCGCAAGATTGTTGCAGTTTATTTTGACGATAATGATATTGTCAGTGATATTGGTGGTTATGGGCTTGAGGATGGCAACATTGTTGCATTTGTGGAACGTGTAACCACAACCAGAGGCAAGGAATTAAGCCTTCTTGCGCAACTCTTCGGTAACCTCGGACGTTTTAATTCCGGCAACCCGAACGCGCTTCCCAGCAATTAATCAAATAATTTAACCATAAAAAAAACCCCGACATCTTAAAAATGCCGGGGTTAATTTTTGTTAGCGTTAAACTCTAATGAGCTAAAACAGCCAGTAGCAAGAGTGCTACGATATTGGTGATTTTAATCATTGGGTTAATCGCAGGGCCGGCTGTGTCCTTATAAGGATCACCGACTGTGTCACCCGTAACCGCAGCTTTATGAGCCTCAGAGCCCTTTCCGCCGTGATTACCGTCCTCAATATATTTCTTGGCATTGTCCCATGCCCCACCACCGGCAGTCATAGAAAGAGCCACAAAGAGACCTGTAACAATCACACCAAGAAGCATCGCACCCAACGCAGAGAATGCAGCGCCACGGCCAGCAATTTGCTCGAAAATGAAATATACAGCAATTGGTGACAGAACCGGCAGCATTGAAGGAATAATCATTTCCTTAATCGCTGAACGTGTCAGTAAGTCAACTGCAGCCTTATAATCCGGCTTTTCTTCACCGGTCATAATACCCGGCTTTTCACGGAACTGACGACGAACTTCCTCAACAATTGCGCCACCGGCACGGCCAACAGCCATCATGCCCATCGCACCAAATAGATATGGCAACAGGCCACCCAAAAAGAGACCGGCAACCACATAAGGGTTTGAAAGTGAAAAGTCGACTGTCACATTAGCGAAGTAAGTAAACGTTTCCGAATTAGCAGAGAAGTACTTTAAATCTTCCGTGTAAGCAGCAAACAGAACCAAAGCACCAAGACCGGCAGACCCGATAGCATAGCCTTTAGTAACCGCTTTAGTGGTGTTGCCGACAGCATCTAGCGCATCAGTTGTGTTACGAACATCTTCCGGCAAATCAGCCATTTCAGCAATACCACCAGCATTATCTGTAACGGGGCCAAAAGCGTCGAGCGCGACAACCATGCCAGCAAGTGCCAGCATTGTTGAAACAGCGATCGCAATACCGAACAGACCTGCAAGGCTGTATGTCGAAATGATACCAGCAACAATCACCACTGCAGGTAGTGCCGTTGCTTCCATTGAAACAGCCAGTCCCTGAATAACATTCGTACCATGACCAGTGACCGAAGCCGCCGCAACAGATTTAACCGGACGATAATTAACACCCGTATAATATTCGGTAATCCAGATAATCAGACCTGTAATCACAAGGCCAAGAACGCCACAAATGTAAAGATCCATACCCGTGAAGCCTGAACTTTCAATCTCGCCAAGGCCAATATAATTGTCTGTAACAAAATATAGAGCAATCAAGGAAAGAACAGCAGAAGCGATAAAGCCTTTATACAAGGCGCCCATAATAGAGTTGTTACTTCCAAGACGGACAAAGAATGTGCCGATAATGGAGGTAACAATACATGTTGCTCCAATTGTAAGCGGGTACACCATCATTGCCAAATCGTTGAAGAAAATAGAGGCTAGAACCATTGTTGCCACAATCGTGACAGCATAGGTCTCAAATAAATCTGCAGCCATACCCGCACAGTCACCGACATTATCACCGACATTATCTGCGATTGTCGCGGGGTTTCTGGGGTCATCCTCTGGGATACCTGCTTCAACTTTACCGACAAGATCGCCACCAACATCAGCGCCTTTAGTAAAGATACCACCGCCCAATCTAGCAAAGATTGAGATAAGCGAGGCACCAAACCCGAGGGCTACGAGCGCATCAATAACCTCACGGCCAGAAGGGTCAAGACCCATAAACTGTGTCAGCACCACAAAGTAAACGGAGACAGACAGAAGCGCCAGACCCGCAACCAGCATACCTGTAACAGCACCTGATCGGAACGCAATCGATAGGCCTGCGCCTAGACTTTCGCTAGCCGCTTGTGTGGTCCGCACATTGGCGCGCACTGATACAAGCATACCGATATAACCAGCAACACCTGAGAGAGTCGCGCCGACAAGGAAGCCAATCGCGACTTTAAGGCCGAGTAACCAGCCCACTAGAACTGCGATAATGGCGCCAACAATGGCAATGGTTGTGTATTGACGGTTCAGGTAAGCAGCAGCACCCTGCTGAATGGCGAATGCGATTTCTTGCATTCTTTCATTACCAGCATCTGCGGCCATAATGCTTCTAATCGCATAAACGCCGTAGAGTATTGCCAGAACCCCTGCTCCAATAATAAGCATCATGTCTGTGCTCATGGGTATCATCCTCATTTCATTTATTTGTGGGAATTGAAAATATCCCGTTAAAGTTTCAGGAAAATCGCAAATTCCGCCGAAAAAGGCAACAGGCTAAGATAAAAAGGTGTTGTTATTTTTTCATGCCAAAATGTGAAAACCCTGAAGGCAACTCCTGAGATGTCCCGATTGATGAATAATCAAGCGCTAAGCCGTCCGAATTCAGCAGAATAAAGTCGCTTCCTTCAGTTATATGTCCAATTTTAGAGAGTTGAATATTCTGCTCTGCTGCTAATTGTTTCAACTTTTCATGATTTTCAGATGCGGCAGTAAAAGCAAGTTGATAATCATCTCCACCATTGAGTTGCGCCAATAAATCCTTTGATGCAGGGTCTGCAAAAGGGATTGCTGGCAAATTAATCTGCATTCCACAAACCGATGCCCTACAAATATGCCCCAAATCTGCAGCGAGGCCATCTGAAACATCTACCGCCGCAGACATATAAGAAGCCGCTACCAATGCAAAAGCTAGGGGCGGTTGCGGGCATTCAAAAAGGTCTCTAAAGGGGGACGAACGCTCGGCTTTGGCATCTTCAAGACCAATAAAACCATGACCTATCGTTCCGGTCACAAATATATCATCGCCGATTTTAGCCCCAGCACGTTGCACCATAGTACCTGAGGCCACTTCCCCAATGAGTGTGAGACTGAACATAGCTTGGTCAGGCGCCGCAACTGTATCCCCGCCCAGCAATTTGATGTCATATGCTTTTAATGCTGCACCGACTTGCTCGGCAAACGCCGCAATCCAAGCCTCACCAATATTTTTACGCGGTGCAAAATTAATTAAACAAGCTTTCGGCGTACCGCCCTTTGCCGCCAAGTCCGAAACATTTACCCCAAAAAGTTTGGCAGCAATTTTTTCAGGCGGTGTATCTGGAAGATAATGGACACCCTCAATAATAGTATCAGTGGTCAACACCAACTCATTTCCAGGTGTCGGGGTATAGAGCGCGGCATCATCCTGTAAATTCAAAGCGCCCTTATCATCAGCGAGGGGCGCAAAATAATGTCGTATCAGATCAAACTCGTTTTTCTGAGACATGATTTTTCAAGATCTGGAAGCGTTTGCAATTTTTTCAAATATAGCATTTGCCATCCCCGCCTCAGGCGCATTGAAATAGGCATTCGCCATTGAGGTATATTCAGAGATACAGACTTTGGCCGGAATATCTTTACAAAACATCAATTCAAAAGTCCCTGCCCGCATAATAGCCCGTAATGTGATATCCAAACGCTTAAGCACCCAACCTTCACGCAACAAATCGTTAATGGCTTTATCAATTTGACGTTGTTCATCAATAACGCCGCGTAAAAGAGACTCGAAATGATTTCTGTCTGCTTCAGGAAAAGTGACATTCCCATCTTCGGTCTCAACCGGAAAAGCGAGCCGATAGGTATTGAACTCCTCAATCACTTTTTCAAGCGGTGCCTTCGCAACGTCCATTTGATAGAGGGCTTGGACAGCCATCAGACGTGCAGCTTCTCTTCCGCCATGCGCACTTGCGGCGACGCTCATGTGTCACCTTTAAAATTGTCACGAATGGTCATTAGAGAAAGGGCAGCCAAAGCAGCACCACCGCCTTTATTTTTGTCATTCTTATCACAACGTGCCCATGCCTGCGCTTCATTTTCAACTGTTTGAATTCCATTACCTATGGCAAGGCGGTGTTGAATACCAATATCCATCAAACCTCTGGCACTTTCCGCACAGACTGTATCATAATGCGTCGTCTCACCTCTAATCACTACACCAAGTGCAACGAAAGCATCATAATCTCCGGTATCCACCGCAAATCTTATAGCTGGAGGAATTTCCAGAACACCGGGAACAGCGATGCGTTCATAGTCATGTCCCGCGGCATCAATTTCAGCAACCGCACCTTCAACAAGAGCATCAGTAAGCGCCTCATAAAACCGCGCTTCCACAATAAGGAGTTTCTTATTCGTCAAAATTAGTCCTTTTCCCCAAATACAGCGCGCTGTCCAACAACTTCAATATCATACCCCTCAAGACCTACAATCATACGGGGTGTATCGGACAATAACTCAATTTCCTTTAAATTTAAATTGAGGAGAATTTGCGCGCCGATACCATACTCCCTGAGGCGAAGCGGCTCTTTCGAATTTTCAGGCGGGTGCATAGCATCCGAGAAAGGTGTTGGTGAAGTGTTTCTAATCAGGACAACAACGCCTCTTTCTTCATCGGCGATTAACTCAAGCGATCGTTGTAAAACCCGCCCTCTATTTGCTGCGTTTCCGACTTTCTGACCAAATAAATCAAGCAAGATGTTTTCTGCATGCATCCGAACCAGCACAGGCTCATCTGTCGAAATATCACCTTTAATGAGCGCAATATGCTCTTCATTTTCGATAACATTTTTAAAAACCACCGCTTTAAAATCGATATCACCCAACAGTTTGACATCTTCTTCAAAAATACGCTCCACCAGCGTATCATGGCGACGGCGATAAGCGATTAAATCGGAAATTGTGCCAAGCTTAAGGCCATGAAGTTGAGCGAACTGAACCAAGTCCGGTAAGCGCGCCATGCTGCCATCATCATTCATAATTTCACAAATCACCCCAGCCGGATAAAGCCCGGCGAGACGCGCTATATCAACTGCCGCTTCAGTATGTCCGGCACGCACAAGCACACCACCGGGTTTCGAGACGAGAGGAAATACATGCCCCGGTGACACTATGTCTGTGGCATTTTTCGTGGGATCGATCGCAACCGATACCGTATGAGCGCGGTCATGGGCTGAGATACCAGTAGAAATGCCTTCTCGCGCTTCTATTGAAACAGTAAAAGCTGTCTGGTGACGTGATTGGTTCTGCGAGGACATGAGCGACAAATCTAGCTGAACTGAGCGTTCTTCAGTCAGGGCAAGACAAATCAGCCCACGCCCATACTTTGCCATAAAATTAATCGTCTCAGGCGTGACCATTTGAGCAGGCACAACCAGATCCCCTTCATTTTCACGATCTTCAGCATCGACGAGAACAATCATCTTGCCATTACGCACATCTTCAATGATTTCTTCAGTCGAAGACAGATATTGTCCAAATTCTGACATATGACTTTCCTTTTCGCTTGCGGGTGAACATACACCCATTTGCGGATTAATCGTTTACTTCTTTTAATCGGGCGACATATCTGGCTAGCACATCAATTTCAATATTGATTAAATCGCCAGATTTGGATTGTCCCCAAGTTGTGACCGCTTGGGTATGAGGAATCATATTGACGCCAAAATTATTTCCACGCACTTCATTCACTGTCAAAGATGTCCCATCCAAAGTAACGGAGCCTTTTGAGGCGATGAACATGGCAAGCTCCTCCGGTGCAGCAAATACGAAACGCAGACTGTCACCATCCGGTTCAATTGATTTAATCTCGGCGATACCGTCTACATGGCCAGACACAATATGCCCGCCAAGTTCATCGCCCATTTTTAATGCACGTTCAAGATTAAGCTTTGTTCCAACCGCCCATTTCTTCGCGGTGGTTACATTTAGTGTTTCTGCCGAAGCTTCCACAGCAAATCGTGGGGAAGGAGTTTCCATCTTCTCAATCACTGTCAAGCACACGCCTGAACAAGCTATCGAGGCACCTATATCAATGCCTTGTGTGTCATAGGATGTTTCGATGACATATCGAGTATCCCCCATTTGGGTAACTTCGAGGATTGTACCGACATCTGAAATTATTCCGGTAAACATAAGCGCCCTTCCAATTCGATAATCTACTTAAACCATTTTACTCAAAATGCGGCTTTACTCTGGAGTAGAAAAATACATTATCCTTTGCATCTTCTTTAACAGCCACAGTATTAGCTATATCAGTCGGCCAAATTTCAACCCGTGATAATGAATACTTCGTTTGCGACGACATATTTTCAATACCCATTAATTGCAAATCACTTTGCTCGGGCGGCCAAGAAGTGTCCTCAAAGGCATAAGGTGACTGAAAATGCACAATCTCATCGACACAGTTATCATGCAAAAAAGCCTCAGCAAGCCTAGGCCCACCCTCCAGTAAAACTCGCGTAAAACCCTTTTGACCGAGTGCCTCCAGCATATTCTGAGGTGATTTATCATTAAGCAGCATCAAATCTGGGTGACCTGACAGCACATAATCATCAAGCACTGTTGTCTGGCTTGTCGCAATTGCAGGAACCGGGCTTTGTGACTCTAAACCTGGCAAACGACAATTCAATGATGGATTGTCAGCCTCCAGCGTGCCACGACCAACAAGGATAACATCATGTTCTGCGCGCATCAGATGCATACGCCGCTGGGCATATGTGCCGGTAAGCTGGCGGCTATGGCCAGGCGGGGTTCGCATCATACCATTTTGGTCAGTGGCAATTTTAAGCGTCACCATTGGGCGTTTGAGATGTTGTAGAGTCAAAAAGCCAGTATTTAACTCTGTTGCAAGAATGTTTATGTCATCATCATATAGCGTGACACCAACACCTGCCGCCTCAAGCATTTCAATGCCTCGCCCCGCAACCCGAACATCAGGATCTTTCAGCGCAATATGCACCTCAGAGACTCCTGCTTTTATGAGGGCTTCTGCGCATGGCCCCGTTTTCCCTTGATGCGCGCATGGCTCCAAAGTTACATAAACCTTAGCGCCCTCAGCCTCAGGGCCAGCCTGCGATAGCGCCTCGGTTTCCGCATGAGGTCTGCCGCCGGGTTGCGTCCAACCTCTGCCAATAATTTTTCCCTGCTGAGTAATCACACAGCCGACAGCCGGATTAGGTGCAACACGACCTAGCCCACGACGCCCAAGATGAAGAGCAAGCGACATGAAATCTCTATCTGATTTTGTTAAATGCGTAAGTGGTGGCTTATCGGTCATCAGCCCGCCCTAGCGTTAAAAGCTTGCACCAGATGGAGGAACTAATCTCCAAACCCTTCAACAACAGGCATGTCGCCGAGAAACTCCTCAAAGTCTTTGGCTTCTCTGAAGTCACGATAAACAGATGCAAATCTGACATAGGCAACCTGATCAAGAGCAAAAAGACCTTCCATAACCATTTCCCCGATTGTTTTGGCAGGGATTTCTCCCTCACCCAAATTTTCCAATCGGCGCACAATCCCACTTACCATACGCTCGACGCGCTCCTGCTCAACAGGCCTTTTACGCAGAGCGATTTGCACTGAGCGCATAAGCTTATCCCTATCAAAAGGAACTTTACGACCTGTATTTTTCACAATCGTCAGTTCTCTTAGCTGGATACGCTCAAAAGTTGTGAATCGCCCACCACAGTCGGCGCAATGGCGCCGCCGACGGATAACAGCATTATCTTCGGTGGGACGGCTATCCTTAACTTGTGTTTCATTATTATTGCAGTAAGGACAGCGCATCAGCACATTTCCCGATATTAATAGATTGGAAAATTACTGCAGAGCTCAGTAACTTCAGCTCTGACTTTAGCTTCAGCCTCCGGGGCTTCCTCAGCACCTGATTGCGCGACTGCATCAAGCACTTCCGCAATCAAATCACCGACTTTTTGGAATTCATTAACCCCAAAACCGCGGGTCGTAGCTGCAGGTGTACCAAGGCGAATGCCAGATGTAATCATTGGCTTTTCCGGATCAAACGGCACCCCATTTTTGTTGCAAGTGATTGAAGCCCGCTCAAGGGCAATTTCTGCAACTTTACCAGTTAGCCCCTTTGGACGCAGATCAACCAAAACAAGGTGATTGTCCGTTCCGCCAGAAACAATATCAAAACCGTGCCCTTTTAACGTATCCGCTAAAGCACGTGCATTATTAACGACCTGTTGGATATAAAGTTTGAAATCCGGCTGTAAAGCTTCGCCAAAAGCGACAGCCTTCGCAGCGATTACATGCATCAGTGGTCCGCCCTGAATGCCAGGAAAAATTGCGGAATTAAATTTTTTGCCCAGATCAAGGTCATTTGTCAGAATGAGACCACCCCTCGGCCCGCGCAAGGTTTTATGCGTTGTAGTCGTAACAGCATGTGCATGCGGAATAGGGCTTGGATGTGCACCTCCTGCGACCAGACCGGAGATATGAGCCATATCAACCAATAGATAGGCACCATGCTTGTCAGCAATTTCACGAAAACGGGCAAAATCGATAACCCGGGGATAAGCAGAACCACCAGCAATAATCAATTGCGGCTTATGCTCCGCAGCCAATGCTTCAACCTCATCATAATCAATAAGATGGTCTTCTCTTTTCACACCATACTGCACGGCATTAAACCATTTACCTGACTGGTTAGGCGCAGCGCCATGCGTCAGGTGACCACCAGCAGCCAAACTCATACCCAGTATTGTATCACCTGGTTTAATAAGTGCCTGCATGACAGCTTGATTAGCCTGCGAGCCAGAATTTGGCTGAACATTGGCGTAAGCGCAGTCGTAAAGTTTGCACGCGCGTTCAATCGCCAGATCTTCGGCAACATCAACAAACTCACATCCACCATAATAACGCCGACCGGAATAACCCTCGGCGTATTTATTCGTCATAATTGAGCCTTGAGCTTCAAGAACAGCCTTGGAAACAATGTTTTCAGACGCAATAAGTTCAATCTGATTCTTCTGGCGAGACATTTCTTGATCAATTGACCTGGCGAGTGCAGGGTCGGTTTCACTCAGAGAACGGTTGAAAAAATCACGATTTTCAAGTGTTTGTATGGTATTTTCAGATGCAGACATGGGAATATTTCTCAAAACTATTTGCAATAAACTTGTTAAGGCTGTGTAGCACATTAACCGGTGAATTTAAACTAGTGGCTATCAGCTTGGGGAAAGTAAGCCGGATAGTTAATATAAATTTTTACAAGTGACTTTCATAAAACTATATATACCTCATGATGGATTTTGAAAGTTTGAAAATTGCCGCAGGCGTGATTTTTATCATGATGAGCGGTGTGTGGATTGCTTCCCTGTTTCTTAAAGATGTTAGTATTGTCGACAGTTTTTGGGGATTTGGCTTTGGGGCAATTGCTCTTGCTTTATATTTTGTAAACGACGGCGGTGAAGCTCAGGCAATTTTAACTCTACTGGTCAGCCTATGGTCACTTCGTTTGGGGCTACATCTGTTTATAAGATGGTCGGCAGAGCCTGAAGAAGACCACCGTTACCAAGCAATGCGACGAAATAATCCGGGTTTTTGGTGGCGCAGTCTTTATATCGTTTTTGGTCTCCAAGGTTTACTGATGTGGGTGATTGCCCTTCCGGTTCAAATTGCCCTGAGTGTTCCTGCTGTTTCAGCAAATCTATGGATATATCCTGCGGCATTTATATCTGTTGCCGGCTTACTGATTGAAACATTTGCTGACATACAACTGAATGCTTTTAGGAAAAACCCTGAAAATAAAGGCAAAGTTCTTAATATTGGTCTATGGTCTGTCTCGCGGCATCCAAATTATTTTGGTGACGCATTGTTCTGGTGGGGTATTTGGTGCGTCTCAGTAACAATTTCATTGAAGGCACTTTTTGTTATATTCGCACCCGCTCTAATGACATTTTTAATAGTAAAAATATCAGGCGCAGATTTGCTGGAAAAAAGCCTTGTAAAAACCCGACCCGGTTATAAGGACTATATGGCGCAGACAAATCGTTTTATCCCAAAGCTGTTTTAGAGCATATTATCGAGAGCTAAAACGATACGTGATTTAACATTTATATTTTTATACTGATATAAAACTAAAAGACGGGGGACATTATGCTTACAAATACTTACCCAACACTTCAGTTTAATCTTGGAGAAGAAGTCGAAATGATACGTACATCAGTTCGTAACTTCGTAGATGATAAAGTTGCCCCGCGTGCTGCTGAAATTGACAGCACTGATGTTTTCCCAAGGGATTTATGGCCATTAATGGGCGAGTTAGGCTTGTTTGGCGTTACTGTATCTGAAGATCATGGCGGTTCAAACCTAGGCTACATGGCTCAAGCTATTATTGTTGAAGAGCTTTGCCGTGGATCGGCTTCAGTAGGCTTATCATATGGCTCGCATGCAAATTTATGCGTTAACCAGATTAACCGATGGGCTAGTGAGGCGCAGAAGGAAAAATATCTGCCTAAATTATTGACCGGCGAACATCTCGGTGCTTTGGCAATGAGCGAAGCCGGATCGGGTTCCGATGTCGTATCCATGAAACTCAAAGCTGAGAAAAAAGGCGATAAATATATCCTGAATGGCACAAAATTCTGGATAACCAATGGCCCAACGGCAGATGTTCTTGTTGTTTATGCCAAAACCGAGCCAGAGGCAGGTTCCCGTGGCATCACGACTTTCCTAATTGAAAAAGACTTCCCAGGCTTTTCTTGCGCACAAAAACTCGACAAGCTAGGCCATCGTGGTTCGGACACTGGCGAACTTGTATTTGAAGATTGCGAAGTGCCTGAAGAAAACGTTATGGGCCCCCTAAATGGTGGGGTCAGCGTTCTGATGAGCGGGCTTGATTATGAACGTGCTGTTCTCGCCGCATGGCCACTTGGTATTATGCAGGCCTGTATCGACACAGTAATCCCCTATGTGCATCAGAGAGAGCAATTTGGTAAACCCATTGGCACTTTCCAGTTGGTTCAAGCCAAGCTCGCAGATATGTATACAAAAATAAGTGCGACACGTGCATACATATATGCCGTTAATCAAGCCTGTGACAGAGATGAAACAACGCGTAAGGACGCTGCCGCCGCTATTTTGTTTGCTGCGGAAAACGCTACACAATGCGCACTTGATGCCATCCAACTAATGGGAGGCAATGGTTATATTAATGATAATCCCGTTGGACGTTTTTTGCGCGACGCCAAGCTGGCGGAAATCGGTGCAGGTACATCTGAAATCAGACGGATGCTTATCGGGCGTGAGTTGTTCAGTGAAACAGCTTAATCCCATTAGAGCTTATTGAATGTCCAAAGCGCAATTTCCATCCATAAGAATGAGGCGGACTCGTCAGACTGATTGGGTACGCCGCATGGTTGCCGAAACACGGCTTTCCGTTGACGATTTGATCTGGCCGATTTTTATTCAAGATGGCGAAAATCAAAGCGAACCTGTTGCCGCAATGTCGGGCGTTAATCGCTTGAGCATTGATCTTGCTGTTGAAGCTGCCAAAAAGGCAGCGGATTTGGGAATTCCATGTATGGCTTTATTCCCTAACACACCGGCGGACAAGAGAACTGCAGATGGTAATGAGGCCTGCAATCCCGAAAACCTTGTGTGTCGCGCGACCCATGCCATTAAATCTGCTGTACCGGATATTGGCATATTATGTGATGTCGCTCTCGACCCGTATACAGACCACGGCCATGACGGTCTGCTGGAAGATGAAATAATCTTAAATGATGAAACTGTTGAGATACTTGCCCAGCAAGCTCTCAATCAAGTTGCTGCCGGATGTGATATCATCGCGCCATCTGACATGATGGATGGTCGGATTGGGGTTATTCGTGACACGCTTGAATTTGCAGGACATGCAGACACGCTGATTATGGCCTATGCTGCCAAATATGCCTCGGCCTTTTATGGCCCTTTCCGTGAAGCCGTCGGTTCGGGTGATCGCCTCAAAGGCGATAAAAGAACTTACCAAATGAACCCTGCAAATTCAGATGAGGCCCTGCGCGAAATTGCTCTCGATATCGCCGAGGGTGCAGATATGGTGATGGTCAAACCAGGCATGCCATATCTCGACATTGTACAACGGGTTAAAGATAATTTTCATATTCCAACATTCGCGTATCAGGTTTCAGGTGAATACAGCATGCTCTCAAATGCCGCCGAACAGGGATTAATGGACCGACAATCTTCAATTTTCGAAAGCCTACTTGCTTTTAAACGAGCCGGAGCTGATGGCATCCTCACATATTTTGCGATTGAGGCAGCAGAAATTCTCAACAGTTAGAACTGCAACCGCACCCCTCCATTCATTCCCCACTGAGCTTTAGCATTTGCATCGTGGTCAGGATTAATTCGGAGCTTCATATCCATAAACCAATATTTTTTTGCCGATAGCGACCTTAGACTCATCATGGTTTGAATCTCACGCGCCTTTGTAGAAACAGGAAGCACTTGGCGATCAAATAAGATAGCGCCATTCGGGTTCCGTCGAACGGGAAGGTTAAAATGCAAATCACCTTTTTCGTTTCGGACGGGTTGCGTTAGTCTGAGCTGAGCTAACTTAGTTTTGAAATTTTTCCAAATGACCATCTCGTATGCAGACGATTCAAGATTATCCACACCTCCAAAAAGGAAATTCCTATCAGACTTTACAGTCTCAGAATGTCCGCGATAGGCAGATGCTGCGCCATACCACCCTTGCCCAATATGACGCATTACACCGACACCAGAAAACATGGTTCGACCATCACCGCTTAGCTGAAAAGCACCCTTCCCTTGTGTACCAAGAAGAGCCTTATCTTCAATCATCAAACCACCTTGAATACCAAGATAAGTTCCATTGATATTTTTTTGGAATGCAGAGACCACACCCCCGGCATTTCTTTCCTGATTATTCAGCGAGTTGTAAGATTCATCCTGCCAGCTATTAAAGCCTGTAACCTGCCAATTTTCACCGATAACCTGACCAACTGACCCATATCCGGCAAATTGCAAATAGGGTGTAGAAAGCATACTGCGCGCTACACCATCTTGTCCGGTCATAGGAACTAACCCAAGAACACTGTGCGGTTCATTTTGCCAGCCTTGTAAAGTTAATCCGTTGATCTGTCCCTGACTAAGTGGCGCCATACCGGTGACAGTTCTCCTACCCGCATGGGTAATGAATTTTTTCGATGTCGAGACCTCTTTAAGGAGAGAGTCGGAGTCATCTGAGTTATCAAAAACGCTTAACGGCACTTTAAAAGGGGCGCCAAGACTATCAATAATAATGACAGCTTTTTCGCGTAATTTAGCATCCACTGCCTGCCCAAAAGCACTAAAGTCAAACTGGCTGTCATCGACACGGATGCGACGCCCACCCCCAATAGGAACGTAATTAACACCTACCGGATTAATAGCGCGCTCTAAATCAAGTAACCCTTGGCCATAAATATCTGCATCAGCATAGCGCCCAGATTTATTTGCAGTTAATAAAAGACGATCAATCAACTCATCCGTAGTCATTTGACCGTCAAACAGGTCAATCAAAATAGCAATCGCGCCAGATACATGCGGGGCCGCGAAAGATGTGCCCAACACTGGACGATAACTTCCCCCTGGATAGGCCGCCACAATATATTCAGCCTTATCATTGTAACCCCCCGGCGCAGCGAGGCATAAATCCTTCGCATGCCCGCAATGATTGCTTGTGTCGCCAATTACTCCATTACTATCAACGGCCACGGCAATTACGACCTTATCTCGCAACTCCGGAAATAACATCGCGAAAGCAGCCGTAATTGTGACTTCTGCCTCTCCTCTGTTACCGGCAGAAAAAACATGAACTGCATCACTCTCCGACATTAATTTAATACTTTGAGGAAAATCCGCTGCCATGAGATTTTTTTGTGCGCCAGCATTCGATGGATCAAAGGGAATATCATATCCCCAACTGTGGTTAATCACCCCGCTCCCAGCACTATTTTCAAGGGTATTAAGAGCTGTGGAAAAAATATTATCATTAAGATTGAGATAATCTTGATCATCTAGATGCAGTGTCCACATAGCAATTTTGGCGTCGTAAGCCACGCCATGCATCCCGTTACCACTACCTCGTTGACCGGCGGCAACACTCGCAACACCAGTACCATGGCGTAATTTTTTAGCAGAAGGAGTGATGCCACCATAGGCAGACCTGTCATTCAGGACAATTTTTCCAGTCGGGAATTCATCATGAGTTTCATCAATACCCGTATCGGTAAAGCCGATGACAACATCTTTTCCAGAGACATCATAAATATAAGCACGGGCAGCATTAATTACCTCTAAGCCAACCTGAGCAGTATATTCGGGATGGTTTTCATAGGCCGATAATGGGTGCACAATTGATCGTGTGCCCGAAAAGACTCTATCTTCACGTCCGTCAGAATTATCTGCAGGACGCGAGGGGTTCGGCGCATCTGAGGATATGGGGGGGACTTGAGGCGCTTGTTGAGATTGTGGGGATTTTGGTACACCCCCACTTCCACCGCCGCCACCGCCGCCACAGGAAGCAAGAATTATAAGGCTTAGCGCATATAAGCAAGGCCGATATAAGTTCTTTAAAAATGTAAAATGAAATAAATTTTTATTCTTATTATTAGTTTTTTTATATTTATTAATAAAACTAAAGAAAAACACAAAAACTCTCCCCAACTACAAAAATTGTAACTAGGAAAAGTTTTTGTTTATTAACTCAGAAATTGAAATAGAGCTAATATCAGTAAAATTAATTGATTTAAATTATTGACTTGGATTTCATTTTTTGGAATTAGATCTAACTACCTCAATTAGACTTGATGTGTCCCAACGTTGTCCTCCAAGAGTTTGAACTTCTTCATAGAATCCGTCCACGAGACGCGTGACTGGTAACGCCGCACCATTCCTGTCCGCCTCTTCAAAACAGATAGTGAGGTCTTTTCGCATCCAATTAACAGCGAATCCGAAATCGAACTCTCCTGCAATCATAGTCTTATATCTATTCTCCATTTGCCATGATTGCGCCGCCCCTTTTGAAATAACCTCAACGACATCCTCTGGGTTTAACCCTGCATGCTGGGCAAAATTAATAGCCTCAGATAAACCTTGAACGAGGCCTGCTATTGCAATCTGATTAACCATTTTAGTTTTCTGACCCGCGCCGGAAGGCCCCATCAACTTGTGCATTTTTGCATAACAATCAATCACTGGGGCGATGGTGTTATAAGCTTCGATAGCACCACCAATCATAATAGTTAGCACGCCGTTGACAGCTCCCGCCTCTCCCCCTGAAACAGGCGCATCCAAAAACTCAATACCTTTATTTTTAGCGTGGGTGGCACATTCGACGGCAAGTTCTGCAGAAGTCGTGGTATGATCGACAAATATCGACCCGCTTTTCATGGTTTTAAAAGCACCCGCCTCACCATAGGTAACAGCCCGCACATCGTCATCATTACCAACACAGGCGAACACAATATCAGCATCAGTTGCAGCAATAGCGGGGGTCTCACAAAGCACGCCTCCATATTCGGCAACATATTGCTCAGCCTTCGCACGCGTACGATTGTAAACATTGACCTCATAGCCGGCCTTTGATAAGTGGCTTGCCATGGGTCCACCCATTACCCCTAATCCAATAAAAGCTGTTTTCATGCCTCACTCCCTTACATATGATAGCTGTATGGGAAAATTGACGAGATTTCAATTCACTCGTGGGCAAATATTGAGAGAGAAATAATAAATGTCAGAAATCATCTCGGGATATGATTTAGCGGGAACCGGCTTATATATGTGGCTGACATTCGGCGTCATAATCTTTGCCATGGTATCCTATGCTATGGAGCGTATTTCGCTCGAAATAACCTCCCTGCTCATCTTAATTATTCTGCTGGTTATTTTCCAACTACCGCATTTATGGCATTTACTTGGTGGACCGGATGCAAATATTTTACTCGGCCCAACTGAGTTACTTGCGGGATTTGGTAACCCGGCTCTCATTTCGGTGATGGCTCTTCTGGTTATGGGGCAAGGGTTGTTTCAGTCAGGCGCACTGGAGGGCATAACCGAGAAATTAAGTAATCTCGCTAACAAATCACCTCTCATAGCCGTTGGGTTAATTCTCATTTTAGCCATGATAACAAGCGCATTTTTAAACAACACGCCAGTTGTTCTTATGACCATTCCAATTTTGGCAACAATTGCAACAAAAGCCGGCATTGCTGCACCGCGGCTTATGATGTCCCTTAGTTTCATATGCATTTTAGGGGGTATGACCACGCTTATTGGCTCGTCTACAAACCTTCTGGTTGCAGGTGTCATAAACAACTCTGATGTTATCCAAATCGATTTTTTCTCTATTACTGTTCCTGGCGCAGTGCTTGCGGGGGTCGGGGCGCTTTATGTCATTTTTGTCATGCCCCATCTACTCAAGTCAGTTTCCGGAAAAAATGACGAGGAAAGGGAAAAACAAACCTCCGGCAAACAATATATTTTAGAGATGCGTCTAAAGGCTGGCGATAAACTTGTAGGTGCTCAGCCAGTAGCAGGTTTTTTTCCAGAGCTTACAGGCCTTACTTTGCGCATGGTGGAAAGATATGGCGAAACCTTTCTGCCGCCCTTTGAAGACTTCACTCTAAATGTTGGCGACACGCTCGTTATGGCCGCCACAAGACCCGAGCTGACTGACGCACTCTCCGATTTAGACCACCCTCTCTCATCTTTAGCAGAAGAGCATGCTGAAGGCGTGAAACCTGGCAATATCGACCAGCCGACGCTTGCTGAAGTCGTCGTCGCCCCTGGCTCACGAATGAATGGGAGAAGTATTTATCAGACAGGTTTCCATTTTGAAACTGGGTGTAAGGTACTTGGCATTCAGCGGCGAAGTCGAATGTTGAGACAAAATTTAAGAGATATTCGTCTTGAAGCTGGAGACGTCCTATTGGTGTTAGGCTCATCCAAGCAAATTCAGGGCCTGCGTACTAATCGTGATGTTTTACTACTCGAATGGTCAGCCTCCAACTTGCCGAATTTTGCCTATGCAAAACGCGCATTAACGATATTTGGGCTAACCGTATTGGTTGCTGCACTGAATATCTTACCAATTGTTGTTGCCGCAATTCTCGGCTCGATTTGTATGATTCTGGGGGGTGCATTAAATATAAGGCAGGCCTCGCGTAGTATTGATCTCAGAATATTTTTAATCATTGGCGCTTCGTTAGCCATGTCCCGTGCTATGGAGTCTACAGGTGGCGTAACTTTTCTTTCCAGTAATTTCATTGAGGTTTTTGAAGGCTCTCCCCCTGCTGTAATGATTTCAGCGTTTTTCCTACTCTGCGCCATCACAACAAATATTTTAAGCAATAATGCTACGGCGGTTCTATTTGCACCGATAGCCTTGGGGCTGGCATCTAGCCTATCAATGGCACCTGAACCATTTATATTTGCCGTTATCTTCGCCGCGAATTGTTCATTCGCTACCCCCATATCTTATCAAACGAATCTTTTAGTCATGACGCCGGGCGGGTATCAGTTCAAAGATTTCATGCGAGCTGGCATTCCTTTAATTTTCATCCTTTGGATAACCTACTCGCTGTTTGCACCTTGGTATTTTGGTTTATATTAAAACTAGATAAATAATGAAAAGCTACAGTGACAAGAATGTTATGAGATGAATGATTTAAGCGGGCCAAAATTACCAACTTTTTACCTGACAGCTCCCTCGCCATGCCCTTATCTGCCTGGCAAAGTTGAAAGAAAGATGTTCACCTATCTTTCCGGTTTGGCGGCAGAAGATTTGAATGACGCACTTACTCATGCCGGATTCAGACGCAGTCAAAACATTGCGTATCGTCCGGCATGCGAGGACTGTAATGCTTGTATTTCCGTGCGGGTCTCGGTTCATGATTTTGATTTCTCCAAATCTTTCAAACGGGTTTTAAAAACCAATGCAGATTTAAGCGCCGAACGCCATGCGCCGGAGTCACGTCGGACACAGTTCGACCTGCTACGCAAATATCTTGAGGAACGCCATAATGATGGCGGTATGGCAAATATGAACAGCCTTGAATTTATGTCCATGATTGAAGAAACACCGGTGGACAGTCATATCGTCGAGTATCAAGAAGACGAGAAGTTAATTGCCTGTGTGCTTATGGACCGTCTGTCGGATGGCTATTCTATGGTCTATTCCTTCTACGAGCCGGATCAGAAAAACCGGAGCCTTGGAACTTTCATGATTTTAGACCAAATTCAACGCACAAAAGAGGCTGGACTGGATTATCTTTATCTGGGTTACTGGATTTCCGGCTGCCGAAAAATGCTATATAAGGAACGTTTCCAACCTCTTGAGCAGTTGACAAAAGACGGTTGGAGACCTTTTATCGGCTCAACTCTTTAAACTGGGTGACAAAAACCCGTATTAATCCGTAAAGGAGAAAACTATGAGTGGAAAAGTCAATCGTCGCAAATTGCTTATAGGCGCAGGATCAGCAGGTCTTATTGCCTCTTCTGGCGCTGCCCCAGCCTATGCACAGAATAAACGCCGCTTAAAAATGGTGACCACTTGGCCGAAAAACTTTCCTGGTGTCGGCACGGCAGCAGAAAGTGTCGCCAAGCGCGTGGAAGCAATGTCTGAAGGGGAACTGAAAATAAAGGTTTTCGCAGCCGGTGAACTCGTGGGTGCATTTGAAGCCCTAGACGCTGTATCAACTGGTTCAGCGGATTTGTATCACGGGGCTGATTATTACTGGCAAGGTAAAGACCCCGCTTATAATTTCTTCACCACATGGCCCATGGGCATGACAGCAACTGAATTTTATTCTTGGATTGAATTTGGCGGCGGTCAGGCTTTTTGGGACGAACTGGCATCAAATTTCAAAGTTAAGCCCTTTGTTTGCGGCGATACAGGCACGCAGTCGGGCGGCTGGTTCACTAAAAAAATTGAAACATTGGATGACCTAAAAGGTCTTCGTATGCGCATGCCCGGCCTTGGGGGTGAGGTTATCCGGAGGCTTGGTGCCTTACCAGTTGTTTTATCAGGTGGAGAAATTTTCCAAAGTCTGCAATCGGGTGCGATTGATGCCACTGAATGGATTGGCCCTTGGAATGACCAAGCATTCGGTTTTTATCAAATTGCCAAATATTTTTACGCCCCTGGATTCCATGAGCCAAATGCCGCTCTTACCCTCGGGATTAATCTTGATGTATGGGAGAGCTTGAAACCTGCTCATCAGGAATATATTCGTGTTGCCTGTCAGGCGGAAACACAAAGAGTAAGAACCCAATATTTCTACAATAATGCCGTGGCCTTCCAAACGCTAATCAACAAGCATGGTGTTGAAGTTAATAACTTCTCTCCCGAAATCATGGATGCTGTCAAAAAAATCTCTGCCGATGTTTTAAGTGAATTATCGCAAACCAGCGAACTTGCCGGACGCATATATAAAAGCGTTCAGGAGCATAGCGAGCTATTTAACAAATGGTCGCTTCATGCTGATGAAGGCTATATGCGGATGCGAAGAGACGGATAAACATGAGCTTCCTTCGCCACCTATCTGCTTTCATTGATGGGTTAAATAAGCAAATTTTATCTCTTGCATCATGGTTATGTTTATTCATGGTGCTGGTGCAGTTTTTTGTCGTCGTCATGCGATATGTTTTTGGAACCGGTTCCATTCAATTTCAAGAAATTATTCTTTATATGCACGGCATACTTTTCATGATTGCCGCAGGCGGCACATTGCTTACTAACGACCATGTACGTGTAGACATCATCTATAACAACCTCAGTCCGCGCAAGCAGGCCACTATTGAGTTAATTGGATGCATTTTGTTCCTTCTGCCTTTTTGTGGGCTGGTACTTTACACCTCGTGGAATTATGTCGGGCAATCATGGCAAATTATGGAAGGCTCACGTGAACCGGGCGGGTTACAAGGCGTCTACTTATTGAAAAGCTTTATTCCACTTTTTGCAATTTTACTTGGTCTGCAAGGCATATCCCAGTCAATTAAAGCCTGGACTGTTTTGAATAATGTATCTGACGATGGGGGTGCCCCTGCATGGAAATAATGGCACTCAGTATGTTTGCTGCCTCTTGTTTAATGTTGCTAACCGGTTATCCGGTAGCCTTTACATTAAGTGGGGTTTCTTTTCTTTTTGGTTTACTTGGCCTTGTGACAGGTCATTTTGACTTTGCCTTTTTAATTGCTTTGCCACAGCGCATTTTCGGTGTGATGACCAACGAAGTTCTGATTGCTGTACCGCTGTTTATATTCATGGGCACTATGCTCGAACGCTCTAAGATTGCAGAAGAATTACTGGAAAATATGGGCCGTCTGTTTGGCACAATGCGCGGAGGTCTTGGTATTTCGGTAGTCATCGTTGGGGCGTTATTGGCGGCATCCACGGGCATTGTCGGCGCAACTGTGGTGACGATGGGGCTGTTATCCCTCCCAACTATGTTGAAGCGGGGCTATAACCCCGAACTTGCCGCTGGGACTATAAGCGCTGCTGGCACTCTTGGTCAGATTATTCCCCCTTCCATTGTCCTTATCCTGCTTGGCGATGTTGTTGCCAATGCATATCAAAAAGCTCAAGTCGAAATGGGTATATTCGCACCAGAAACAGTTTCAGTGGGTGAACTTTTTGCCGGTGCGCTTATTCCAGGACTAATGCTGGTCGGCCTTTATATCCTCTATCAAATCTTCTGGGCGATTTTTAAGCCAGAGAGTTCTCCGCCTGTGTTGGATGAGGGGGGAACAGTCAGTCTGGGACAAATTCTAAAATCCCTTCTGCCGCCTATAATTCTCATCTTCGCAGTCCTGGGTTCAATATTAGTCGGTGTTGCGACACCAACAGAAGCCGCTGCAGTAGGAGCTATTGGCACAATTTTACTTGCGGGCGAACAAATTAAAAATGGGTCTAAAAGAGTACGACTAGCTGTTTTAGCGATTTTTGCTTTATTCGCAATGGCACAAAATTTTGACCTGAGAACCGGGTTAGATGTCGTCACCTTCACAAATATGATGGCTATTGGCGTGTCATTTATCTTTTGTGGCTTGATAATATTAGGGCTCGGCACAAGCCTTCAGCATTGTTGGCGGCAAGGTATTTTGAGCGAAGTGATGCAAACGACGACGCGAGTTACTTCGATGGTTTTTGTCATTCTTATCGGCGCGGCTTTATTCAGTCTTGTATTTCGGGGACTTGAGGGTGATGAGATGGTGCACGAATTCCTCATTAATCTTCCAGGCGGAGAAATGGCTGTTTTGGCTAGCGTAATGCTCATTATGTTTCTTCTTGGCTTTTTCCTCGACTTCATCGAAATTACTTTTGTAGTCGTACCAATTGTGGCTCCAGTATTGTTGGTAATGGGCTTCGACCCAGTCTGGTTAGGCGTTATGATGGCTATTAATCTCCAGACATCATTCCTGACACCTCCATTTGGTTTTGCTTTATTTTATCTTCGCGGGGTTGCACCAGATAGTCTGAAAACATCACAAATTTATCGTGGTGTTATTCCGTTTGTTATTATCCAAATTTTTATGCTGTTTGTTTTGGTCATGTATCCAGAAATTTCAACCTGGCTACCTGATAAGCTGTTTGACAAATATTAATTATTTTAAAGTCTGTTTTTAAAGGCTGGTCCCATCAACCCATCTGATGGAAACCCTTTCGGACGGATACGTCCGGCTTGAGCGCGCGTTCCTTGCCAATCATTCAAATCTTCAAACACACGGCTACGGCCAGCTCTATCAGACACAACCAGTCCTTCTGAGGCGGTGAAGCTACGCGCATCCGCTAGGCCGCCATCACTATATTTTTGGAGCCTGACACCTTTGCCACGGCCCATTTCAGGCAAATCAGCAAGCGAGAAGATAAGCAATTTTTTGTTTTCTCCCAAGACAGCAATACTGTCACCAGTTGCTGGCACGCAACAAATAGCTTCATCTGCAACGCTGACATTTAAAATTTGCTTACCGGCTCGACGGGTGCTGAGTAATTCACTTTCTGCAACCACAAACCCGTTACCTGATCGCGATGCCACCAAAAGCTTGCGTGTTTCGTCATAGACGAATATCTCAACAACTTCATTACCAGCTTCCAAATCAATCATCAGGCTCAAGGGTTCACCATTCCCTCGTCCTCCTGGCAATTTATTTGCTTGCAGCACATAAGCCCGTCCATTGGTGGCAAATAACACAAGCTTGTCTGTTGTCTGAGCATGAAGGACAAATTTTCCCTGGTCGCCAGTTTTATACTTAACGTCATTGCCGTTCTCAGCATGCCCCTTCATCGATCTGATCCAGCCTTTTTGAGACAGAATAATCGTGACCGGTTCTTTTTCGACAAGAGTCTCCGGCAGAATATCCATCTCTGGCATAGCCTCACCAAATGTACTCCGGCGCTTGCCTAAATCCGTATTTGGCCCGTATTTTTTCTTTAATTCCCGAATGTCAGTCGCAATTGACTTCCATTGCATATCATCTGACTTCAACAAGGCTTTGAGTGCTTTGCGCTCAGTAACGAGTTCTTTATGATCAGTACGAATGGTTTGCTCTTCAAGTTTGCGCAATGCCCGAAGACGCATATTCAAAATCGCTTCAGCCTGCACATCTGACAGTTTAAAAGTTTTCATTAGTTGAGCTTTTGGCTCATCTTCTTCACGGATAATGCGGATAACCTCATCAAGATTGAGGTAGGCAATCAAATAACCATCGAGAATCTCAAGCCGCGCTTCAATTTTATCGAGACGATAACGGCTTTTTCGCATCAAAACTTCTTTTCTGTGATCGAGCCATTCCAGAAGCAAGTCGCGAAGGCCCATAACAACCGGTACACCCTTTGCATTCAACACATTCAAATTCATAGCAAAGCGAATTTCCAAATCACTTTGTTTGAACAACACACCCATTAGTTGGGCGGAATCAATGTTTTTAGAACGTGGGACAAGCACCAGCCGGATATCCTCTGCGCTTTCATCGCGAATATCGTCAAGTAAGGTGAGGCTTCTATCTTGGATTTGTTCCGCAATTTTTTCTATTAGTCTTGCTTTTTGCACCTGATATGGAATTTCAGTGACAACAATCTGCCACATACCCCGCCCGAGATCTTCAACTTCATAACGCGCTTGTAGTCTGACTGAACCGCGCCCTGTAGCATAAATTTCTTTTAGGTTTTCCGGGGGCTCAACAATGATACCACCGGTGGGAAAGTCAGGCCCTTTAACACTTTCCATTAAAGTGTCGATGCGCGCATTTCTGGCTTTCACCAAATGCAAAGCAGCGTCGCATAATTCCACGATATTATGCGGCGGGATATTCGTCGCCATGCCCACCGCGATACCTGATGAGCCATTAGCCAGCAAATTCGGGAAGGCGGCAGGCAGAACAATTGGCTCTTCCTCCTCACCATCATAGGTGTCACGAAAATCTACTGTGTCATTATTAAGGTCTTGCAATAGAAGTTCGGCAATTTCAGTCATCCGCGCTTCCGTATACCGCATCGCCGCAGCACTATCGCCGTCGATATTACCGAAATTACCCTGTCCGTCGACTAGCGGATAACGTACCGCAAAATCCTGCGCTTGCCGCACAAGCGCATCATAAACTGCCTGATCGCCATGGGGGTGATAACGACCAATAACATCACCGACCACCCGAGCACATTTTTTAAATCCTGATGCAGGATCAAGCTTGAGCTGTCGCATAGCAAATAAAAGTCGCCTGTGAACAGGTTTCAGACCGTCACGCGCATCCGGTAAGGCTCTATTAGTAATGGTCGATAGAGCATAGGCAAGATAGCGGCTTTCCAAAGCCTCTTGCAGCTTGACAGATTGCAACGGATTCTGGTCAGGCGTATCGAGTTTTGTCATGCTTTTCCTATAACAAGATTCGCTCGCCTCTCATCTCAGAAATCCGCTAAATCATCTAGCATATTAATCAATCGCGCCCTACTTTCGGGCATATTTTGTTCAAGCTGATGTAAGAGACGCACGGTTAAAAAATGTCCAGTTATTGTCAGCCCGTTTCTGACATCCTCTAGGCTGACAGCAGCAGTCGGATCCCGAAAGAATTGCGGCATGGGAAATAGTTTATCCAGATAAGGTTCTGCAGCTTCTGCAGATACAGCACGCCCTGAACGAGGGGATATATGCGTCAAATTAAGGTTTGAACCGTTCGCGGCGCAGCTTTCCAAATCCAGCCCAAAGCCGGTCTCTTCCAATAAGGCAAGTTCAAACCTTACCAGCAAGGGTAACCAGACATCTTCATCCTCAAGATTATCAAGTAAGGTGCAAGTCGTATCATATAAACGCGGATAACCGTTACGTTCCGGCAAAAAACGCAACAAAGCGCAAATAGATGTGAGAGCCGCAAGAGTTTCGGGGTGCGCCATTGCACCAGCTACACGGGCTGTGGTTGCTTCGACAGTAAAAACGCCTAGATGCTCAGAAAGCCGAGCTTTCCATTCCGCTTGCACACTATTGCCAGGCTGAAGAACTGGACGCAACCGCCTACCTGTGCCACCTCGCACAAGCCCCGCACACCGACCAAATTCTTTCGTAAACACCTCGATAATAACCGAGGTTTCGCCGTGACGGCGAGATGACAGAACGACTCCCTCAGCGTTCCATTGCATTGATGGCTCCGGCATAATCTATGCCCATCATTCTGTAGCGCTCAGGATCGTCTATCCAATTGTCACGTACTTTCACAAACAGAAATAAATGAACCTTGTGACCAAACACCTCTTCCATTTCAACACGCGCCTGAGATCCGATTTCACGAATGGATTGACCCCGCTTACCCAGAACAATCGCTTTCTGACTGTCTCGGCGGACAAAAATCACCTGCTCAAGCCTTACACTGCCATCTTTTTGCCGCTTCCAACTTTCAGTTTCAACAGTCAGGGCATAGGGAAGTTCTTGATGCATTCTCAAAAATAATTTCTCGCGTGTTACCTCAGCCGCTAGCAATAAAGATGGCACATCGGCAGCCATATCCTCAGGATAATGCCAAGGCCCCTCGGGTACCAGATTAGCGAGATAGTTTTTCAACTCGTCAAGACCTGTCCCTTTTAGAGCAGAAACCATGAACGTATCGGTAAAATCTGCGGCCTCATTAAGTTGTTGGGTAAGCTCTAAAAGCTTTTCACGCTTCACCGCATCAACCTTGTTCAAAACCAAAATGACCGGTTTGGATGTCCCCTTAACACCCGCCAGCACAAGCTCGGTTTCAGCCGGCAGAGTCCGGCTGGCATCAAGCACGACGAGAACCGCATCCGCCTCTTCAGCGCCGCTCCATGCTTCTTGAACCATGGCTTTATCAAGCTTCTTAACACCAGAAAATATTCCAGGCGTATCAACCAGAACAACTTGCGACTGTTCATGCATTACAACTGCGCGCAACCGCGCCCGCGTAGTCTGAGCTTTATGGGTAACTATGGCCACTTTCTGACCAACTAAGGCGTTTGACAATGTTGACTTGCCGGCATTGGGAGGGCCAATCACAGCGATAAACCCGAAACGTTTTTCCGTCATGATGTCTCCCTAAAGCCTGCCATTAATTTCTCTAAAAGGTTTCTCGCCGCTTCAATTTCGGCTTTCTTTTTTGACCCTGCATTGGCAGATACCCGTGAACCATTATCAAGGCTAACTTCAACTGTGATAACCGGCGCATGGTCTGGTCCTGCCGTATCAATCAACTTATAACACGGCAAGCCCAACCCTTCACGGATGGTATATTCTTGCAAATCAGATTTAGGATTTGCCGGCACATCTGTCATCGTCTCAAGAATAGGCGCCCATGCTTCATTTATAAATTGGGAAGCGACTTTAAGCCCGCCGTCTAAATAAAGTGCTGCGATTATCGCCTCGCACAAATTCGCCATCACATTGTCGCTCAGCATAATATTATCATTTTGCTGATCGTGAATAAGAGGCGCGGCCATATTGAATTTCTGTGCAACTTCAGAACAGCTTTCACGACTAACAAGAGCACTTAATCTTTTTGCTAACTCACCCTCATCCGCTTGAGGGTATTTATTCATCAAAGTTTCAGAAATCACTAACCCCAACACCCTATCACCCAAAAACTCAAGGCGTTCATTATTACGACCGAGCATGCTGGAATGATGCAAGGCTTCATCAAGAAGAGTTGGATTATGAAAATTATGCGCGAGTCTTTTGGTGAGCGCGTCTTTGGCTTTATTATGTCCGACGTTTTCAGATGTCACTCAACGGCCTCAAAAATACGAGTCCATCTGATATTGACGGGCCATTCCCAGACCTTCCAAAAGACTCCTTGATCATTGACTGAGAAAAACTTGACCTCAGCACGACCGACAATATTTTCATATGGTACAAAGCCGACAGCACGCGAAAAGCGGCTATCCATAGAATTGTCCCGATTATCGCCCATCACAAAATAATAGCCCTGCGGAATATTAAATATTTCCGTGTTATCCCCACGACCATTCTCCACCAAATCAAGCGTCCGGTAACTAACACCATTGGGAAGCGTTTCAACATATTGCGTAATCTGCAAATCTTCCCCATTAGCTTGGGGAGACACAAAATCTTCAATCTTTTCGCGCCCCACAGCGCTGCCGTTCAAATAAAGTTGCCCATTCTGCACTTGCACTGCATCCCCAGGTAGGCCGACAACTCGCTTAATGTAATCAGTACGGTTATCTCGGGGAAGTTTAAAAACAATGACATCCCCCCGCGTCACGTCTTTACCCATTATACGGTCAGAAAATAGTGGGGGTGAAAAGGGCATACTATGTCTGGAATAGCCATAGCTATATTTCGAGACAAATAAGTAATCGCCAATCAAAAGCGTCGGCAACATCGACCCAGAGGGGATGCTAAAAGGCTGAAACAAAAGTGACCGGAACAATATAGCGATTAAAAGTGCCTGAATAGCTATCCAGATATTGTCAGAAAAATTTTGCTTAAAATCTTCCTTATTTTTTGAGGGGTTCAAATTATCTTCAGACATAGGCATTTTTCCCAAAATTAATATGATGCTTGCGCAGCAGAAAGAACGACAAATGCCATTGCATAATCACCCTCGTCGGACAGGCTAATATGAATTTCCGGAGTCATACCCGTCGGGGTCATCTCATGAAGTCTGGTCTCGGCCTCTCCAGAAAGTTTCAAGATAGGACGCCCGTTTAATTCATTTTCAATGAGGATATCTTTAAAACCAACTGCGCGCGGGTTAGGAGCAGCCGTTGACCCCTCATTTATTTTGGCGTCTTGCATGTTTTTAAGACCACTCAACCCCCGTATCCCGACACCTAAAGCCTTGGCGCAAGCTTCTTTTGCAGCAAATCTTTTAGCATAAGAAGCAGCAGGTGATTGCTGCGCCCGCGCCCTGATTTGTTCAGCTTCGGTAAAAACACGATTTTCAAATCGATCCTCATATTTTTCCAAGGATTGCGAGATGCGTCGAATATCCGTCAAATCGCTACCAATGCCCAAAATCATTTTTACAGCTCCACCGATTTGAGCGCGGACGGCACGGCAGGAGAGCTGTCTGCTGCATCAATCAGGCCCCGCATTTTACGGATAACATTTTCGAGCCCTTCAAAAATAGCTTCACCAATCATGAAGTGACCAATATTTAACTCCCGCATACCTTCAATAGCCGCAACAGGCTGAACTGTTTCAAAACACAAACCATGACCGGCATGGACTTCAAGCCCTGCCTGATGCGCCATCGCTGCTGAAGCTATCAAACGCTCTAACTCAGTCGCCTTTTTTGTCTCCTGACCAGCAGCATGTGCTTCGCAGTAGGCGCCTGTGTGCAACTCTACAACAGCCGCACCCAATGCTTTTGATACAGCCACCTGCACGGGGTCAGGGTCTATAAACAAAGACACACGACACCCCGCATTCGCGAGCTTATCAACGATTGGGGCAAGCACCTTATGCTCAGCCGCAACATCCAAACCGCCCTCAGTAGTCACTTCCTGACGTTTTTCCGGCACAATACAAACGGCATGTGGTTTGTGACGCAATGCAATATTGAGCATTTCTTCCGTCGCAGCCATTTCCAAATTTAGCGGTAAATTAATTTCAGCGGAAAGCCGTTCAATATCTGCATCAGATATATGGCGTCTATCCTCCCTAAGATGTGCTGTTATACCGTCTGCACCTGCTTCAGCCGCAAGCACGGCAGCTCTTACCGGATCAGGGTGGTCCCCACCACGCGCATTACGAATAGTCGCAACGTGATCAATATTCACGCCCAATCTCACATTAAGTTTCGCATCATCTGTCATTTAACTGCTCATGACTGTTCATATTAGCTCGGGTTAATTCGCAAGGCTCTTAATAGCATGTCTCTTAACACTTCAGAGACCTGATTTAACGTTTTTTTTCTTTACCTCGCGTGATGCCTTTTTCTTTTTGTAAAAATCTATCAAAATATTTGTAGGTATATAGGTCAAAATAGTAATTAAGACACCCACCGGCAGAGCACCAATTGTCATTGGCACAATAATGGGACCGAATGTTTCTAACGGCGATAAAAATATATTTTCCAGCGACATAACCGGAAATGCAGTGTCGTCATACCCCCGTCCAAGCAAAAAATTGCCCGTGTTAAAAGTCGACAACCATATAAAGGGAAACGTGAAGGGATTCCCGACCCAAGTGCCGAGAGCAGACGCGATGATGTTACCGCCGAAAAACCAAGCCAATAAAGCCGCCGTCACAAAATGAGTGCCCATAAAAGGAGAAGCGGATACACCCGCGCCAATCGCAAGCCCAAGAGCTATGCTGTGTCCATCCCCTTTGAGACGTAATAATCTGTGCCAAACATATTGCGTGGCCCGATACCACCCAGCCCGAGGCCAAATCCACTCACGAAACTGACTTAAACTATCTAACGGCCGTCGTCTCTTAAACATTATTTCCCTAACAACCGACTGCCGGGCTTAATGGCTTTAACAGATTTTAGATCTGCGGGTACATCACGTGCTTTGAAGGTTTCAATTTCCAAATCGGCGAGTGACAGAAGTTTCACACCGATTTTTGCCTTACCACCTGATCGATTAATAAGGCATGTCGCACCAACAACCGAGCCGCCATGCTCTCTAATAGCCGCAATTGCTTCTTTAGAAGAAAGTCCGGTAGTAACAATATCTTCAACCATCAGCACTTTAGGGTTACGACCCTGAATTTTTTCCAGACCAAAACCACGACGAAAAGTGAACTTGCCATTCTCGCGCTCCAAGAACATTGCTGGCACACCTAACTGACGCCCCATCTCATAGCCGACAATCACGCCACCCATAGCGGGGGAAACGACATAATCAATCTCTTTATCAATTTCTTGTTTAACTTTGCCTGCTAGAGCTTTACATAGCCGCGACGCTCGTTTTGCATCCATTAAAACGCGAGCGCATTGAAGATAGTTTCGGCTATGCAGACCCGATGATAGAATAAAATGACCATCAAGCAACGCCCCCGAGTCACGAAACAGTTTTAATACGGCTTCTGGTTTCATTTTACGCTCTTTCATCTGGGTTGTGTAAGTGTGACTTAGTTAGGCTACAACTCTTTTAACGCGATTCACGAGGCGACTCCCCCGTAATGCGGAGATTATTTCTTTTACATGATTTAAATCACGCACTTGCAAATCCATTTCCAAAAGGCAGAAATCTTCATCTCGTTGGTTCATGGACAAATTGGAAATATTCGCTCCAAATTCGCCTATTGTTCGAGAAATAATCGCAAGAGCCCCGATCTTATTTGCAACAGTCAGCGAGAGGCGTGTGTCATACATGCGATCATGACTGGCCTCATTATCCCACTTTAAGGGCAACCATCTATCCAGCTCAGCCTCATAATCCTGAAGCAAAGGTGAGGAGATTGGATAAACCATCACCCCTTCACCGGGCGTCATAATGCCAACGATACGATCTCCAGGGAGAGGAAAAGTGTCGGGCGCAAATTTTATAGCTGAGAAGGAGTCGCCACCAATAACCGGAGCGTTTTTCTTTCCGTCACTTCCCACTTTCGACGTAATGGCATTTAACGCTGTCACGAGCATGCTAGGTGATTTTTGGTCCGGATATACTTTCCTGAAAACCTCAGTACCTGAAACCTCACCTCCACCGACCATTGCATAAAGGTCATCGAGGGTTTCGCAATCAAACGGCACTAATGCGCGTTCAAGGTGGTTGTCATCATTACTTTTCTTTTCAGCTTGAAAAACACTCGCAATGATTTCCCGCCCAGTTCGGATATGTGCCAGATGTTCATTCTCGCGGAGATGATGACGTATAGCCGCGCGCGCTTTGCCGGTCACCACTATGCTTTCCCAGTTTGCCGAGGGTAACTGTCCTTCAGCACGAATAATTTCCACCTCATCACCATTGCGCAAGACCGTTCTAATGGGGGTGATATTCCCGTTCACCCGTGCGCCCGAACAGCTGTTTCCAACTTCGGTGTGAACCGCATAGGCAAAATCAAGCGGTGTTGCGCCTTTTGGCAAGGCAATAATTCTACCTTTGGGGGTGAAACAGAAAACCTGATCATGGAAAAGTTCCATTTTGGTATCTTCAAGAAATTCCTCGGCTGTATTTGCGATTTTTAGCTGGTCGACAAGCTCCTGAAGCCACTTAAACGGTTTAATGTCCTCAAAAACTTTTCTTCTTTCGTCATCGCTTTCCTTGTAAAGCCAATGGGCAGCGACACCGTTTTGCGCAATCGTATGCATCTCAGACGTACGGATTTGAATTTCAACACGCTGGCGGTTCGGGCCGATAATCGTGGTGTGAAGCGAACGATAATTATTTGTTTTAGGAACAGAGATGAAGTCTTTAAAGCGCCCCGGAACAAATTGCCATTTCCTATGAACGGCGCCGAGCGCTCGATAACAATCAACTTCTCCATTAACAATAACGCGGAAGCCAAAAATATCTGAAAGTTGTTCAAGAGAGATAGATTTATTTTCCATTTTTCGCCAAATAGAAAAAGGGCTTTTTTCTCGGCCTTCTACAGCTGCCTCAACCCCTTCCTCCGTAAGCAAGTTTTTTAAATCATAAGCGATACTATCAAGCATATCGCTTCGCTCGGCTTTAAGAGCAACAAGCTTATCAAAAATCAAACTATAACCTTGCGGTTTTAGCATTTTAAAAGAAAGGTCTTCTAGTTCTTCACGAAAGGATTGGATACCCATACGCCCGGCAAGCGGCGCATAAATCTCGAGTGTCTCTTGCGCAATACGCTGTTTACGTTTGGGATCCTGAATATAATGCAATGTTCGCATATTGTGCAGTCGGTCAGCCAGTTTGACAATCAGGACACGAATATCATTTGCCGTTGCCACTAATAATTTACGGAAATTTTCTGCCTGTTTATTTTGGTCAGCGGTAAGCTCAAGCTTAGAAAGCTTGGTGACGCCATCAACGAGTTGGGCAACTTCTTCACCAAAAAGCCTTTGCAACTCTTCATAAGTTGCATCCGTATCCTCAAGCGTATCATGAAGGAGACCCGTAACAATGGTCGGCTCGTCGAGCTTTAATTCAGTAAGGATACCCGCCACTTCGACTGGATGAGAAAAATAAGGATCGCCGGACGCGCGCTTCTGGTCACCGTGTTTTTTGACGGTGAAAACATAAGCTTGATTAAGAAGGTTTTCATCAAGATTACTGAGATAGCCTGAGACTTTATCAACAAGCTCAAATTGACGCATCATATTGGCGTCCTCCTAAAGTTGCTTTCAGGAGTCTTAGTAATCGTTACCCTTGTCATGATTGGAACTACTGCCGGATCCTTTAGAGGCCATTTGCTCCATTTCCTGGAGAGCAGCAAGAATATCTTCTTCAGCCATTGGTGGCGCAGAGACTTCTTGTGATGCGTCTGCACTTGCTTCACCGTCTACACCAACGTTTTCCGCAGGGGCAAGTTGTGGCGCCATAATTTGCATATCAGTTTCAGGTTCATCAACATCCACCTGACGTTGCATGGATGATACCAATTGCTCATGTAAATCAGCTGGCTCAAGTTTTTCATCGGCTATTTCACGGAGAGCGACGACTGGATTTTTATCATTGTCACGCTCAACAAGAATTTCAGCGCCAGAAGACATACTGCGTGCGCGGTGAGCAGAAAATAAAACCAATTCAAAACGATTGGGAATTTTGTCAACACAGTCTTCAACGGTCACACGTGCCATACTTAAACTCCTGAAAAAAGTTAGCTTGCCTTGTTAAGTCTTTAAAAAACAGGGCTCAATCATTGAAACATGTTTTTGAGTGATTAACAATTTGATTGAAGTCTAGTTACTTCTATTTTGGTCATTTCGCAAGAAAAAACGCCTATATTTTCACTATTTTAAGCTGTTCTGTGACGCAAAGGCTATTCCAGAGAGTGCTTACCGACTTGCCGGTTTTAGGATCCCGCCACTCTGGTGCAACATCCAGAAGAGGCCGAAGTACAAATCCACGTTTTGTCAGCTCAGGATGAGGAAGGTTTAAACGCCCCTGAATGATATGCCCGTGCCAATCCAGTAAATCTAAGTCAAGCGTGCGGGCGCCCCATTTAACACTTCTCTGCCGCTCAAATTGATTTTCGATAGCCTGAAGTCTGGTCAAAAGACCATGGGGCATCAAAACACTGCTCAATCGTACGACTAAGTTTACATAATCTGCCTGCCCGGGCGGGCCAACAGGCGGTGTATTATAAAAATTGGAACAGGAAAGAATTTTCATCCCGTTTGATTGCATAGCGTTCAGGCTTTCTCTCACGGTTTCAATCGGCGCGCCCACTTTGCCTGATAAATTGGAACCAATGCCCACTAGTATCATCTGACTTTCCAGTTTTGCTGACCGTTTTCGGCCCAATAAACAAATATCGCTTACAGCTTATCAAGTTCAAAGACAAATCATAAAGCGGCATAGCGCTGTTTCAAATCTTCAAATGGCCTGTTAAAAAGTATTATGAACAATCCTACCAACTTAAAGCCAGAGGCAGAAAAAGACTGCCCGCTATGTCCTCGCCTTGTGGACTATCGTCAGGCCAATCAAACAGATCATCCCGACTGGTTTAATGGCGCAGTACCCTCTTTCGGGCAGGAGAATGCCGAGGTGTTAATTGTCGGCCTCGCTCCCGGAGTAACCGGTGCCAACCGAACGGGACGTCCTTTCACAGGAGACTGGGCGGGTGATTTACTATATGCGACACTTGCAAAATTCAATCTTTCAGACGGTCAATATGATAGACATCCCGATGATGGATTGAGCCTTAAAAAAGTAATGATTACAAATGCGGTTCGCTGTGTGCCGCCCCAAAACAAACCTACTCCCGCAGAGATAAAAACTTGCCGGCCTTTTCTCAATTCCAGAATGAATTCCTTACCAAATTTAAAGGTCATTCTCGCATTAGGTAAAATCGCACATGACAGCACTATTGCAGCTTTAGGATTGCGCCTAAAAGATTACCCCTTCGGTCACGCAAATCGACATGATATCCCCGCAGAAGACACCACCGCCAGAGCACCGATTATGTTCGATAGCTATCACTGCTCGCGCTACAACACCAATACCCGCAGACTGACCCCTGAGATGTTTGAGAATGTGTTCGAGAAAATATGCGCGGAGCTGGATTAAACCAAAAAACCTATTTGTTCTGGTGCAAATGATAAGCATCAAGAATTTTCGCAACGATTTCAGGGGTGACATTGCGTGGCTCGTACGGCCAACTCTCAAGCTTTCCTTCAAAAGGCTTTACATAATCCTGTGTTAATAGTTGTTCATAAAAACGGTTAAAACGACGCGAGTGACCGCGCAGGAAATAAACCTGAACTGGCACACCAGCGAAGCATGCTTCACCTACCATATTAACACTATCGCCCGTAACGATAAGCTGGTCAGCGAGACCCAATATTGCCTTATAGGGATTGTCTCCCGTGCCATGCCATAAATAGTAATCATGACCAGCGAGTGTCTGCCTCAGAATATCGGCATAATCTTGAAGGGAGCGGCTCGACAGACTGATAAGCAATCGATGCCCCTGTTGGGCTAATAACTGAAGGTTTTCCGCAAGCTTTTGCATTTCTGATTGGTCAAAATCATAAAACTTATTTGGGCCACCAATCAAAACCCCAACGCATTTCCCCTCAGCGTCTGGCGTGGTGAGACGGTCATGCCAGTTTGAAGCTTCACTTTTTAAACTTTCATGGGTTAACCCATGCGGCCCCAGAATTGTTGTCATGACATTGTCACCGGCAACTTCGTCATGTGCAGGCGCCCACACAAAATCAAATGCGCTTGGATGAATGATTGGATTTTGTAAAAATACCGTAAAACATTGACCCGCTGACTGGCGTTTAATATACCGCGCAACCGGCACAGCACGGCGACCACAAGCAATCACCATATCGGGAAATGGCGGGTTAAACCTTCCATCACCCGCAACACCCAACTCTGCTGGCTTATAGGGTGCGAGGGCATACCACGGGAAAGACAAATTGGCGTGATAGACAGTTACATCTTCACTTATGGCTCTAGCTATAGCCTCAAGCTGAACGTCATTCCCTTTACTCCCACTGGAAACACCCCAGATTTTCATTGTTGTATCACCATAAAGACTATCAGCCTTTTTCTCGCATCAGCCTGGCTTTATCGCGTTGCCAATCGCGTCGTTTTTCATTGTCGCGTTTATCAGCCTTTTTACGGCCTGTCCCCAAACCGATTAAAAGTTTGGCGATCCCCTTATCGTTAAAATATAGCTTCAAGGGAATAACTGTAGCCCCAGCCCGTTGAACAGCAGCTGCTAATTTGCTGATTTCGCGGCGATGTAAAAGAAGTTTTCGTGGCTGTGTAGCTTTATGATTAAATCTGTTACCAGCATGATATTCAGGAATATCCGCATTGATCAGATGTGCCTCAGCTTGGTCAAGTTGAACATATGCATGTGCAAGATTTGCTTTTCCCTGACGCAGACTTTTGACTTCCGTACCCTGCAAAACAAGGCCCGCTTCAATTGTATCCTCTATCTGATAATCATATCGCGCGCGCCGGTTTTCAGAAATAACACCTGAAATACCGTCAGTCTTTTTTTTGCGTCCGCCATTTTTTGCAGACATCACAGCCCCCGTTATGCCAATCCGGCATGAATAAGAGCCTTCCGAACCGCTTTTTTGGTCGGCTCAGTCACAGGCACAAGTGGCAAGCGCAATTCTTCAGAACACAATCCGAGCTCTGCGGCTGCAAATTTTACGGGTGCGGGGCTCGCTTCGAGAAACAACGCATGATGGAGCGGCATTAAACGATCTTGAAGCTCAAGCGCTTTGGACATGTCATTCGCAAGACACGCTGTTTGAAATTCAGCGCATAGAGCTGGCGCCACATTGGCGGTTACGGAAATACACCCAACACCGCCATGCGCATTAAAACCCAGCGCCGTGCCGTCTTCTCCTGAAAGCTGAATAAACTTCTCACCACAAGCCTGTCTTTGCAGACTAACCCTATTAAGGTCGCCGGTTGCATCTTTAACACCTGCAATATTCGGCAAGTTCGATAAAGCCGCCATGGTCTCAACCGTCATGTCAATGACAGACCGTCCGGGAATATTGTAGATAAAAATAGGCAGACTCTCGACAGCGTCATTAATGGCCGTGAAATGCGCGATAAGTCCTGCCTGAGTTGGCTTGTTATAATAAGGTGTAACAACCAGTGCCGCATCTGCTCCGGCCTTTTCGGCATGGCAGGTGAAATCAAGGGCTTCAGAAGTCGAGTTCGAGCCCGTACCCGCTATAATCGGCACCCGCCCAGCAGCGGCTTCAATTACAATCTCAATAACCTGAAGATGTTCCTCATGACTTAAGGTTGGCGACTCGCCAGTCGTACCGCAAGGCACAAGCCCGTGAGTACCGGAGGAAATTTGATGCTCCACCAGCTTAACAAGAGCCTCAACGTCAAGCTTTCCGTCTTTAAACGGCGTAATCAAAGCGACGTTGGAACCATTAAATTTTGCGACCCTATGGTCTGAATTCATCATGTCTGACATTATATTGTGTCTCGATATTACATCTCATCGGCGGCATATATCACCGAGTATTTGTTGACGCGCACCCTAAGTCAAATTGCTTTTTTCTTCAAGCGTACTGCTAGAACATGTCAGCTAACACATGCATAAGCCACGTCTTGGATAAAAAATTACTTACCTTTTGCAGGCGGGTTAAAGGTTGAAGTTTTTTTGTCAAAACTTCCTTTCACCCAACGATGGGTAAGGTTTGACCAATAACTCGTACCGCCCTCTTCCTCCGCCAGCAATTCTTTTAAATTATTTTTACCTTTCTTGGGGCGCGTTCGCTTCTTGGTTACCTCATAAAGTTCCAAAACCTTTTCATTCTCCAGGTCTGGTTGGCTTTCATCAATATCTTCAAAAAATTTACGCATAGCGCCCAAAGCCATGAGCGCGCGCTTTTGCGGAACATTTTCAATTTTGTCAACCACGCCACCTGGCCACCAAAGAAATACATCAAAATGGGAGGTGGACGTTTTGTAGGTCTGTTTAAGATTTTTTGGGCTGGTTTTCTTAATTGTATATTCTTTGCGATAACTCGGCACGTCTATTTGATTCAAAAATTCAATAGAAAAAATTAACTCCTCCAGTGCCACGTCAAGATCCTTTTTAAATGCATTAAATTTCATGCCAGGGTTTTCACCCCGAACACCTGCAAAAGGATCAAGATGTCTGTTTCGATCATAAGTTAAATCAGAGCCGGGTATAAATGGATCTAAATTATAATTATCAGCGGTTTCATTGAAACATTTGATAATGTCTGGATGTGTCAAATCAGGTTCAAATGGATCAATCTTATTGTAGAAAGCCTGCAATCCGACGAGTGCTACACGCACCTCACGTTTAGGAACCTTATAAATAGTCTCGATTTTCTTTCCAGACCATCTGAAATGAACGTCAGCAAAAGACTTGTCATTCAGTTTGAGGTAACTCCAATTCGGTGGCTCTTTACCCAGCAAACTGGTTTTTGCCCTAAAACGCTCAAGTAATGAAGCACGTTCGATTTCTGGTGGCATCTTACCGTCCCATAAATCAATCGAAGCCTGAATGTCTTTTAAAGCCTGTTGCTTATCAACTTCCATTGGCGAAAGCTTTTTAGCTGACTCTTCGGCAAACTTTTCATCACCTTTTATCCCCCCAAAAGGGTCAAATGATTTAGAGGACATCCAAAACCTACAACGCTTATAAAATATAGTTTTTCATAATTTTCTTTGTTCCTCTTTATACATGCTGAAATAGGCGAGTGGCAACCTTAACCACCTAACTGGACAACAAAAGCCACCAACGGGAGGTGCGGTTTTTAGCATCTGTGCGCAACGAAAGCCTCATGCAAACGGAAAGCCTGCTTCTTTGAGCTTCTCCATTGACCAAACCGCCATGCTGTTCTATTTAGAAGTTCTGCGTAGAGAGGTGGCCGAGTGGCTGAAGGCGCTCCCCTGCTAAGGGAGTATGGGTTAATAGCCCATCGAGGGTTCGAATCCCTTCCTCTCTGCCAGCTTTTTTCATGAAAGCATTCATAACATTTTTAATGACAGTTTTTTTAAGGAAAAATGGTACAGATGCCCCGATTTGAACGGGGGACCTCCTGATCCACAATCAGGCGCTCTAACCTACTGAGCTACATCTGCACTGCTTTCATGACTTACTGAAAGTGTTGGGAAATTAATCCTTAAAGCCGAATGTTTCAAGCGGATAATTTGAATTTCCGATAGAGTTGCCCAAAATCATAAATAAGCCTTATAAAGTGAGTATAAAACCATCAGGAGATGACGCATGGGTATTAACACGCCTTCAGAAATCATAGCGGATTTGAGTATAGGGCCTACCGATCAGGGAATGGTGCGCATTTATATAACCTCCGAGGAAATTGACTTACCGATGGATTTTACGCCCGACGAGGCTGAAGAAATCACGCGGGAATTACTTGCTGCCATCGCTTTAATTAAGGACAAAAGCGGGTGACTGGAAAACCACTCGCACGCCTTCTCGGTTTTTTGATTGTCCTTGCCATGCTGGCGCCAATTTTAGGTATTGCATGGCTCACCATAGCCCCACCCGAAATATCCGACAGCGCAAATGATGGCTTAATGTCATTTTTGATGACGACTATATTGCCTTACCAATTCGGACAAACTCTTGGCCTCATGTTGGGCGTCGCAGTTGTCACCCTATTGGCCGGCGTTCCGGCAGCATGGTTTGTTACTTTCATCGACTTTCCCGGACGTAAGCATTTGCAATGGTTGCTATTACTGCCTCTGGCAATGCCCACCTATATCGCCGCTTATGTGTTCGCAGAATTTCTTGATAAAGCCGGACCTTTTTATCAGCTATGGGTTTCAATTTTTGGAGACCATGCGTGGTACCCGTCACTCAACAGTCTTGGCGGTGCCATCTTTACCCTATCTGCTGTGCTTTATCCCTATGTTTATATGTCGGCGCGAACCGGCTTCATAAATCAATCTGCAGAATTAATACAGGCCGGGCGCGTGTTGGGGGCGTCGCAATGGATGAGTTTTCGTCAGATTGCTCTTCCTCTTTCTCGACCCATGATAATTGTCGGTGTTGCCCTTGCGCTAATGGAATGTCTGAATGATATCGGCGCCGTTGAGCATCTTGGGGTCAAAACCCTTACTGTCGGGGTTTATGAAACATGGTTATCACGCGGCAGTCTTGAGGGCGCAGCCAGAATTGCAATGCTGTTGCTTGGCTTAATGGCACTTTTATTACTCGTAGAGAGATATCTGCGGGCGGGTGATATTGAACAAAAATCCAAACACAACATAGCTCCCGTTTTGCATAAACCCACACCCCTCATGCAAGGCGTCATTCTTATAATAAGCAGCCTGCCGTTTTTAATCGGCTTTGTGCTGCCGGTTGTCTTGCTTATCATCTTTTCTCTGGGACGTTTTGAGAATGCCGAGGGTCTATTCTCTTCAGCCACAAGAAGCATTCTGCTGGCCGGCGCAACAGCCATCATAGTTGTTGGCATTGGACTTTTCTTGGCATTTCTAACGCGCATAAATCCGCCGGGATGGTTGAACAGATCAATTCAAACTGCCGCATTGGGATACGCTATCCCGGGAACTGTCCTAGGGCTTGGTGTTTTGATTGTGCTATCCCAGTTTGATAATTTTTCATTCCAGCTTCTGAATTTATCATTTTTACCAATTTTAAGCGGCAGTGTGTTTGCCTTAATTTTTGCTTACTCACTTCGCTTCCTATCAATTTCATTTGGTACATTCGAGGCTGAATTGTCTCGTATCCCTAAAACTACCGATATGGCTGCCAGCACACTTGGCGCACGGACATTTCAACTTCTCAGACTTGTCCATCTACCAATGTTACGACCGGCACTCATAACAGCATCAGTCCTCGTTTTTGTGGATACGATGAAAGAACTTCCGGCAACACTTATTCTGAGACCGTTTAATTTCGAAACATTAGCGACACAAGTTTATAATTATGCATCTCTCGGACAGATTGAGGAAGCCGCCCTCCCCGCCCTAATTATTGTCGGGGTAGGGATTATTCCTGTCTTTGTGGCAACCCGTAAGTTGTATAAACTCTAAATCAGTGCGCTTAGAGGCTAGCTCCCGACAACAGCTTTAGACTCTAGAAACTCTTCCAGCCCATAGACGCCCCACTCGCGTCCATTGCCGGATTGCTTATATCCACCAAATGGGGCAGCAATATCCGAGCTTGCACCGTTTACACTGACATTACCGACACGTAATTGCGCGGCAATTTCATAAGCATGTTCGCTATCGCCGGACTGGATATAAGCCGCGAGGCCATAAATCGTGTCATTGGCAATCTCAACGGCCTCTTCTTCTGTTTCATAGGGGAGGATAGAAAGAACAGGGCCAAAAATTTCCTCTCTGGCAATCCGCATATCATTGGTCACATTTCCGAAAACCGTTGGGCGGATGTAATATCCTTTATCTACACCCTCAGGCATATCAGGGCCGCCACAAACTAATTCGGCGCCTTCATCAATTCCTGCCTGTATCAGCCCACGAATTTTATCGAATTGAACCTTATTAGATACCGGACCAATAGTCGTGCCTTCTGCATCCGGCTCACCAGCAACAACTTTCTCAGCAGTTGCCTTGGCAATTTCCAGCGCCTCGGCATGCTTGGAGGCCGGAACCAGCATACGGGTAGGTGCGTTACAAGACTGACCTGAATTGGTGAAGCATGTCATGACACCTTGCCTAACAGCGCGCTCTAGGTCTGCATCATCGAGAACAATGTTAGCTGATTTGCCACCAAGTTCCTGTGAGACGCGTTTGACTGTATCTGCGGCAGCTTTAGCAATAAGCACACCGGCGCGTGTTGACCCCGTAAATGACATCATATCAATGTCAGGGTGAGATGATAAATGTGACCCAGCTATAGCGCCATCACCATTAACCATATTAAATACCCCGGCAGGAACACCGGCTTCATCCATAATTTCAGCGAATATGATTGCACTTAAAGGCGATACTTCGGAAGGCTTGAGAACCATGGTGCAACCGGCGGCAAGCGCGGGTGCAACTTTACAGGCAACCTGATTGAGCGGCCAGTTCCATGGTGTAATCAATCCACAGACACCGACAGGTTCACGGATAATTTTAGCACCACCAAGATCACCGCCAAAATCAAAGCTTTCGAGCACTTTTTTAATCTGAATAAAATGACCAAGCCCGGCAGGAACCTGTGCTTTTGCCGCCAGCATTCTCGGCGAACCCATTTCCATCATAACTGCCGCAATCAGGTCATCCATTCGTGATGAATAAACCTCAATAATTTTATCAATTAACGCCAGCTTGTCCTCACGTGACGTTTTTGAGAAAGCGGGGAATGCAGCTTTTGCTGCCTCGACGGCTTTATCTACATCTTCCACACTGGCGAGAGTAATTTGTCCGCAGGCCGCTTCAGTAGCAGGGTTAACAACATCATGAGATTGACCATTAATTGAGTCGACCCATTCACCATTAATATAAAATTGTTTGTTATGATCCATCCGACCCTCCTGAAATATGATCTGAGATGCTCTTTAAAAAACGAATGAGCGCCCCATTTGAATATCTAATTAACAAAATTTTGACATATATGACAACCTATCGACAAAATCTGCACAACCACAGATAGAAATACCACTATTTTGTTGTGAAAAGACAACGCTTGAACAAACAAACCCATAAAAATCATAAAGTTATTGAACCTGACTTTAACCTATCTTTACATTGGTTAAGCGTGGCTAAGTTGTGTGAAGTTGCAAGTCCCGTAGCGTATATTATTGTTTAGTTACGCCACGCAAGCCGGCGAACGTCCCTCCTCAGCCGGTTTGCCACGGCTTCCTTTCGGAAGTCGTGGCTTAATTTTCCAAATATTTGACATCTCTGAATTTCAAGCCAAATACATTCTATGAAGATGCGAAAAAAATCTGACCTTCCGGAAAAAACATGTTTGGTTTGCGGACGGCCCTTTGTCTGGCGAAAAAAATGGATAAAGGACTGGGAACAAGTAAAATATTGCTCAGTCAGATGTCGCAACAGCAAATAACCTTTCTGGAGATGATTATGGCACGCCCCTTACCTTTTACCGCCATCACCGATACCGGCGACAAATTTGATGTAGATTTCCCTCTTCATGAGGCGACAGAAGCCCCGATGCGGGTGCATCAATTACTTGAAGATATACTCGCCGTAGTCAGTCGGGAGGCACGGCGTGATGGAATGGCAAATGGTGACGTTCTCCAAGCCTGTGCTATGGCACTTGCGATAAGAGCCCGTGTCATTGTGGCTGACCCAGAAGTAACCACTAATTTGGCGAAAGAGCTTACTCTCGCAGCATTGGAGGCTGTTCAGGAGGCAGATGTTAGCTCACCACCTTCAGGTTTAGCTTAAGCTATTCTAAGCTGGAATCTCCTGCCCATCCCAGGCAAATACGGATCCGCTTTGCTCGATTGTCAGATTATCCATCACGCCAAGGAGATAATCTGCTGATTGCGATGGTGTAAAAAGTTTTTCAGGCGACACATTCCCTCTAAAAGGAGCTGATAGGTTTGTTGCAACTGTCCCTGGATGTAAGCCAACAATCACCGCTTGTTTATATTTCATGCGCGCTTCTAACGAGGCTGTTTTGATGAGCATGTTATGTGCCGCTTTCGAGGCGCGATAGGCATACCATCCGCCAATCTTATTATCGGATATAGAGCCAACCCGTGCAGAAAGAGAGCCAAAGACAGACCTATGGTCGCGCGGCATAAAAGGTAAAAAATGCTTTATCAATAATGCAGGGCCGAAACTGTTAATCGCAAAGACTTTTTGGAATGCCTCATTAGACAAATGCCGGATGCTTCTCTCCGGTTGAAGGCTGTTTTCTTCATCATGCAAAATTCCACTGGCATTCACAAATAACTGAAGCGGGGCCTCATTATTTAGATACTCACCAAGTTGCGCCGCGACATGAGCAATCGACGTCTCATCACAAATATCGGCTTGCAGTAATTGTATGTCAGTATCGCCATTGGTGTTCACATTCTCCTGTATTTTAGAAATGTTTCTGCCCATTAAGGTCAACCGAGTGCAATTTGGTGTAGCGACTAACTGCGATGCCATGGCCGCCCCAATGCCACCGCCGGCGCCAAAAACAACAGCATGAAAATTTGGTAGAAAACTTTTCATTGGTCTTTACAGTCTCTATTTGATTGATATCTAGTTAATACTAGGTCATTTAAACTTAAAGCAAATAACTAGGAGCTAGATTGTGACGACAGATAACCCTCGCATAGCCATTTTGGGAGCCGGCGTTTCGGGCATTTGTATGGCCATTAAGCTCAAAGAAGCAGGTTTTTCAAATCTGGTTATTTATGAAAAAGCCGATCGTGTTGGCGGCACTTGGCGCGAAAACACATATCCCGGTGTGTCTTGTGATGTGCCATCCCATTTATATTCGTTTTCTTTCGCACAAAAATCTGATTGGCCAAAATTATATTCCGGCGGCGCAGATATTCAGGCTTATCTTGAAGATGTTTCAGAAAAATCAGGCATAACTCGCTTATGCCAATTTCACACAGAAATTACCGGGGCTACTTATCAAAATGATGCATGGATTGTCAGCCTCACTGACGCAGCAGGGAACAACAAAGAAGAAAAATTTGACTATGTTATCTCTGGTCTAGGTGGCTTACACAGCCCAGCCTATCCTAACGTTCCAGGACTTGAAGATTTCAAGGGAGCTTCTTTCCATACAGCTAAATGGGACCATAATGTCGACTTGACCGATAAGAACGTTGCCATTATCGGGAATGCCGCTAGCGCCGTTCAGGCTGTTCCAGAGATTGACGATAAAGTCGCCTCACTCACCATTTTCCAGCGCACACCCAATTGGATGATGGATAGGAACAATAAGGAATATTCGGGAAGAGCCCTAAAACTTATGCGATTACTCCCTATTATACCTTTATTAAAAAGATTAAGGATTTTCCTTTGGGCTGAGTTTGTTCTCCATCCTGCCTTTCGTGAAAACAGCTTTATGCAAAAGCTTGCGCGCATGAGAGCTGAGGCTTTTCTCCGACAAGAAGTTAAAGACCCCGAGCTTCTTAGCAAACTGATACCGGACTATTCTGTTGGATGTAAGCGGGTACTGTTTGTAGACTCCTATCTTCAATCTTTACAAAAAGATCACGTGCAACTGGTTAACCGGGCCGTTAAGGCCGTCACAAAAAACGGCATTATTGATGCCGATGATAAGAGCCGTAATTTTGATGTGATTATCTATGCCACAGGGTTTAACCCCTTTAACATTCTCTCATCAATGGAAGTGAAAGGACCCGGCGGAACAACACTTTCAGAGTGCTGGCAGGAAAATATCCGGTCTCACAAAACAGTTGCGGTTTCAGGTTTTCCAAATTTCTTCATGCTACTCGGCCCCAACAGCGCTTTAGGGCATAATTCAGTAATTCTGATGATTGAGGCGCAAGTTAACTATATCGTCAAATGCCTTAAGAAAATGCGTAAAAATGGTTGGACCTCGTTAGACCCAAAACCGGCGAGCCAAGAGAAATTCAATTCTTTCGTTCAAGAACAGCTCAAAGGTACAGTTTGGCAGGGAAGTTGTTCAAGCTGGTATAAAGATAGCGATGGGCAGAATTTCACCATATGGCCAATGTCTGCAACACGTTATATGTTAAATATGCGCAAGCCAGATTTTTCCGAATACGACGTTAAGTAAATATTTAAGAAACGTGACCGAGAGCCATATCCGACACAAAAGGATTAGAACGCCTTTCCTCACCAAATGTTGAAGTCGG
>CALKOC010000014.1 GCA_938091085.1 uncultured Alphaproteobacteria bacterium | reverse complement strand
TGATGACATCATTATAGCCTAAATAGCACCTCATGCATTCTATGAGAACATGCGTATCCATAAAAGCCATTTGAAAATGCAATCAACTCGACAATAAACACTATGGATAGGAAAATAATGGTCGGGGGTTAGGAAAATAATGGTCGGGGCTGCAGGATTCGAACCTGCGACCCCCTGGTCCCAAACCAGGTGCGCTACCAGACTGCGCCAAGCCCCGCCAACATCTGGTTCACATACCTTTTCGCCGGACAATTATCAAGCGAATTTAAGACATCATTCAGAAATAATCTCGTTTTGACCTGCAAAGAGATTTGGTTCGATGATTTGAACCCGCGTGACCATGAGGCCTTTAGGCCCCTGGCCATAGGCAACAAGTAGTCTATCACCCGGCTGAATTTCAAAAATTCCCGCATCTCTGAGTGTTTCCATATGCATGAAAATATCAGGCTCTCCCGAGTCGACATTCACAAACCCATACCCTCTTATACGGTTAAACCATTTTACCTGAGCTGGTTGTAGTTCACTGATTTCCTCAATGTCCGGCAAAATTGATGTCGGTCTGGGCGGCGGTTTAGGGATTTGAGCCTGCGAATTATCTACCGCGATAATTTGCTCGGCCTGAAGCCCCTGATTGCGCTTAACAACCAAACATTTCAATGTTGCGCCGGGATAAATTATATCGTGTCCCGCAAATTTCAGAACTGTCTGATGCACAAGCACATCAGCGCTCCCATCATCTGGTACGACAAAACCAAAACCTTTTTTAGGATCGAACCACTTGACGGTTCCCTCAACAATAAATCCTTCAGTTTTAACAGGTGTGAGTGAAGCAACCATTGGCGCCTCCGCAATTCCTATATGGCTTGCGTGAGGATACCCCCCTACCTCCGGTTGACCGGCGACAAGGTTGTCCTGACTTTCCTTCACATTATTACTTTCATTATTATCTGCTGTATCGTTATCTGGCATGTAACTTTCTTCACTTTATTATTATTAGGCCACTATATGTGCCATGAGGCATTACCAAGAATTATGCTACGTGCAACTTTCTTGGGTATAGCATAATAAAAACCGCTGAAGGAATAGTTAATTCACTTCAGCGGTTAAAATAAGTAAATAAACCAGTAATTTTAAAAGCTTATTTTTACTTCAATGTTAAAGCAACATTGTCAAAAAGGTGTTTGTTTACATATAGATGCGCAACAATGCTTGCTGCGTATCCAAGAGCGATGGCCCAAGTCCACTTCAGATGCGAGAAGAATGTGTATATTCCACGCGCCTGTCCCATTAGTGCAACACCTGCAGCAGAGCCAATAGAAAGCATGGAACCACCAACACCTGCTGTCAGAGTCGCAAGTAACCACTGCCCCTCATCCATAGCTGGGAACATTGTCAAAACAGCAAACATGACAGGAATATTATCGACAATTGCCGAAAGTATACCAACAAGCACATTAGCTGTCGTCGCACCCAAATCGCCGTACATAAATTCAGAGGCAAGTGTCAGATATCCGAATGTTGCCAAACCACCAACGCACAACAGCACGCCATAGAAGAAAAGAAGCGTATCCCACTCTGCGCCACCGACCATTTCAAAAATATCGAATTTCTTGCCGTTGGTAAAAACCTCACCTGAATATTTCAGATAAAAACTATAAAAACCAAGAACACCAAGGCCAGTCATCATTCCGAAAGTAGGCGGAATGTGGAAAAACTGGTGACCGGAAACTGTAAATGCAATCGTTCCCAAGAATAAGAATATGACAGGGATACCACCCATTTTAATCGTGACGGTGTCTGACATTGCCTCGGGTTGTTCATCGGGAATAGCAAAATGCATTATGACCGCTGGGACAATATAATTTACGACTGAAGGTATGAAAATCTGGAAGAAGCCGAAGAAATCAATCACCCCTTTTTGCCAGACCATAAGAGTTGTAATATCGCCAAATGGACTGAACGCACCACCTGCATTAGCCGCGACAACAATATTGATACACGCAAGTGCAACAAACTTTTTATGTCCAACGCCTACAGCCATAACGACCGCACACATAAGCAACGCTGTTGTCAAATTATCCGCGATTGGCGAGATAAAGAAGGATAGGACACCCGTAATCCAGAAAACCTTTCGGAAACTGAAATTACGCGCAACAAGCCAAGCTCTAAGATATTCGAACACATTCCGTTCTGTCATTGTGTTGATGAAGGTCATCGCAACCAAAAGGAACATAAAGAGTTCAGCAAACTCAAGGAACACATGCCTGAAAGCACCCTGTGTTACATGGGTATCGTATCCACTTTGACCAACCGCCAGTCCTACAAGAAACCAGATTATACCGGCTGCCAGCAATACAGGCTTTGATTTTCTCAGGTGGGTAACTTCCTCCACCATCACAAGCACATAAGCAGCAACAAATACGAAAATCGCTGAAATCGCATAAGCGGAAGTAGTCATTTCAAGATTAAGAATCCCGTTTTCAGCTGCCATAGCCGGAAACGACATTAAAGCCATAAGAACAATGGCCGGAAGTCCATAGAAGAATTTAGGCATCATACCCTCAGATAATAGGAAGAAAAAAATAGTGACATGACATTAACAATACCGGAACTACAAATACAGCAAAATCGGGCCTTAAAATTACTAATTTTTTTGAACTAAAGAGCCGAAAACCTCACTAATCTCATTATTCAAAATCAAATCAGCGAACCCATCAAGATCGGTAGGTTCACGGTTAATTATAACAAACTTTGCACCATTTTCCTTGGCAAGAAGCGGAAATCCAGCCGCAGGAAATACCTTTAAAGAAGACCCCACTGCAATAAACAGGTCACTCGCTAGGCTCGCCTCTTCTGCGGCTTGCATTGCCTCAGTTGGCATGGATTGCCCGAAAGAGACCGTTGCAGATTTAATATACCCTCCGCAGGCGCATACAGGTGCAAGATTATCTTTTTGAAATTGCTCTTTAACGAGGTCGATTTGGTATTTTTCGTCGCAACTCAAGCACTTAGCAAAAGTACCATTACCGTGAAGTTCAATAACTTGCTCTTCTGAAAGCCCTGAGTTCTGGTGAAGATTATCAATATTTTGAGTAATGATTTTATTCACTTGCCCGATATTCACTAATTGAGAGATAGCATAGTGGGCGCTATTAGGCCGGGGTTTACCGATTTCTTGGTCGAGAAGGACTTTTCGTCGCCAAGTTTCCACGCGCATTTCATCCGAGGCCATAAAATCCCGAAAATCTATAGGAGCCAGCCTGCTCCACAAGCCTCCAGGGCTTCGAAAGTCGGGAATACCTGAGTCTGTGCTGATTCCTGCGCCCGTAAAGACGACTGTATAAGCCGAATCATTCATCCACTGTTTCAGTTCGTCCATTAAAGCCCTTTAACCCGCTTACTATTTGTCATAAACCACCACTATTAAAATATTTAATAAAATGGGAGTATAAGTCCAGTATAGTTCATTCTATTTTGTTGAAATGCATGCAAAAATATAGAAAAAATATATTGCCGATTTTATCGCTTCGCTGTGCTTTATTTATTAGCCTTGTCTTCACCGCGCATATTCCCCCATTGCATGCCCAAATGCAGCAGTCTTCAGGCAACCCATCCAAAACACCAAGATATTACAGCGCTCCTTATTGGGAAGGCTTTAAATTAAAGCATGCTGATAAGTGCGAAGAAGCATTAAAAAAATTAGTTCCCCTGGCCCGTCAAGGTCATGGATTCGAGGATGCTCAACTAGCAGCTGGTCTGTGTATGCTCCGTCTTGCCGGATTAACCTCCTCTTCCCCGACGAAGAAGGAAAAACAAGAGTTGATCAAGAATGTTAATTTTAGAAAGGGCTTCGACTGGATATTAAGAGCTGCAAATGCCGGGCATTTTAGAGCGCAAGCGAGCCTCGTATCTCTATATGCGGATAATTTAGCACCTTCTTATAGTGCTATAGACGCGACGCAAGATCAGTTAAATCAAGACCAGTTAAAGCAAATGCATGACACTCACGTAAAGGGCGCGATGTGGGCTCATCTATATCTTACCAATCCGTTAAGACTTCAAATTGGGGCGCCAATAATTGATGAAGCTAAAATTAAGAAACTTGAAAATAATATGATAAAAAATAATTGGTTATTAGGAAAAGAATTGGCAAGAAACTGGATTCCAGTTTATAACAAGCAGTAATTTCATATGCTTATTTAACAGTAATAATAATAACAAAAGATAACATATTTAGATAACCTAGAGAAAATAATGAAAACCTCCCTCTATTTCACATTGCTATTTGTAGCAATTACACTGTTCCCTCAATTAACTTCAGCAACCGAAAGAACCGCCTATTTTGGTGGCGGCTGTTTTTGGTGTACCGAAGCTGATTTTGCAAAAATTGAAGGTGTGCGCGATGTCGTTTCCGGTTACATGGGCGGTCATGTTGCTAACCCTGCTTACAAAGATGTTACTAAAGGCACGACCGGACATTATGAAATTGTAAAAGTTGTTTTTGATGATCGGAAAGTTAGTTTCCAGAATCTTTTGCAAGCTTTTTGGCGCATGATTGACCCTACTGACGCAGACGGTTCGTTCTGTGACAGAGGTCAACAATATAGCAGTGTCGTTTTTTATGATTCTGAACGTCAAAAAATGGAAACTGAAAAATCAGTCGTTGCTTTGGATATGTCAGGAAAGTTTTTAAAACCTATTGCAACAAAAGTTTTAGCAGCTGAGGCGTTTTATCCAGCAGAAAAGTATCATCAGGACTACTCAAAAAAGAATCCCATTCGTTATAATTTTTACCGATCAAGGTGTGGACGTGACGATTTCATAACCCAGTACTGGGAAGGTGACACACAGGTTTACAGATAAATAAATGGGAAGAGAGAAACTTACCAAAGTAAAACGGGTTAATTGGTAAGTTGAGGTTTTAGTAAG
>CALKOC010000013.1 GCA_938091085.1 uncultured Alphaproteobacteria bacterium | reverse complement strand
AGACCAAGATCCATAATAACCCCCTAAATTTGTTTGTGATAGGCTAACCTCTTGATATGAATTTTATACCTAGTAATCACGCTAGTTGTTGATAGCCAGGGGACAAAGCCATGCTATGGGCAGGGTATAAATGAAAGATATTTCTCAGGAGGGGACTATGGGCAGACTAGAGGGAAAATGTGCCGTCATACTTGGCGCTGCCAGCAAAGACAATATGGGTCAGGTCATGGCGCGCCGCTTTGTGGCTGAAGGTGCCGAGGTTTTGGTGGCCGGCAGAAATGAAGATATTCTACAAGATATATCTGGCGAGATTGGCGGCCATTACGCGCTGTGTGACATTACCAATCGCGATCAAGTTTTTGCTCTTGCTAAAAGTGCTGTTGAGAAAATGGGTAAGGTTGATATTGCCATTAATTCGACTGGCTGGGGATTGTTAAAGCCTTTTCTTGAAAATACCGAAGAAGATCTTGAGAAAATGACTAAACTTCAATATATCGGCCCGTTTTTCTTCTATCAGGCCATGCTTGAGGTTATGGGTGAAGGCGGATCGCTTATCCAGATAAGTTCTGCAACCGCAAAAATCATGCTTAACGACCACGCGGCTTATATGGGAACGAAAGCTGGTACGGATCACGTAATCCGATGCATTGCCCATGAATTTGGGGAAAAGGGCATTAGAGCCAATTCCATCTCACCCGGTCTCACCGACACACCGATGACTGCGGCTGCTAAGGAAACGCCGGGAATTTTTGAAGCCTTTGACAAAGGGTATCCGCTGGGGCGCATTAATACGTCAGAAGATATTGCAGCCGCCGCAGTCTGGCTTTCGAGTGATGAATGTTACATGACGGGTGAAAACCTGCAGGTTAATGGTGGGCTATGCCTGCGCGGTAACCCGACGAATAAAGACATTCAGGAGAGCGTCGCTAAGCATATGGGGTCATAGTCAGCAGACTTGGCCAGTTCACACATTGACCTGTTCTCTGAGCTTATCTTTTCTGATTTTGCCGGAGGCTGTACGTGGGAAATCATCAACAAAAATGAATTTCTCAGGCCGCTTCTGTTTTGCAAGGCCGGACTCAGCCATTTGCTCCAGCAATGTTGATATAGCCTCATCGGAGTCTTTTGGTGCGGTATCCGTCAAAATTATAAAGGCGCAAACACCTTCGCCAAGCCGCTCATGAGGCATGGATACAACGGCGGCTTCTCGTACGGCAGAACTAAGATGTAATACGTCTTCAATTTCTTTAGCGCTAATATTTTCCCCGCCGCGAATGATGAGGTCTTTCTTTCGCCCGGAAATACAAAGCGCCCCTTCACTGTTAATAAATCCGATATCGCCGGTTTTAAAAAACCCATCCGGTGTTATGGCATCTGCGGTGTCACCTGCATCGGCATAACCAATCATCATGGCCGGGCCGCGCACTTCTATCTCACCATCGGTAACTTCGCCATCTGAATTGGGTGCGATAGGGTTTCCATTATCGTCTACAATCCGGATTTCGTAATCCACGGCTTCGCCATCGGTTGTTGCGGCGAGATCGGTATTGGATTCGCCTTGATAGCCGAGCGTTACCAGTGGGGCTTCGGAACTGCCGAACACCCTAAAACAGCATGTTTCAGCAAATTGGCGGTTGGCCGAATAAACAATTTCCGGGGGTACTGCCGCGCCGCCGCAAGCAAAATATTTCAGACTGGGCAAACGGGTACCTTTCTCCTCAGCGAGACGAGAAAGTTCTTGCAGGAAAGGTGTGGCTGCGACAGTGCCGGCAACGCTATAGGTTTCGATGAGTGCGACTGCTTTTTCAGCATTCCAGCTTTCCATCAACACAGTTCTTGTATCGCAGAGAAAGGGCAGTTCCAACCCATTGGCATAACCACTGACATGTGAAACGGGGGACGGCATTAAAATATGTGCGCCGGGTTCCATGCCCCAATGGTCGCGCGCACAAAATGAAGCGCGTGCCAGAGTATTATGGCTGTGTAAGACCGCTTTGGGGCGGCCCGTTGTGCCGGAGGTATAAAGAAGCAGCTTCACATCATCCGGGTCAGGGGTTGGCAGAGATGTGTTGAGGTCGCGACCAGACTCAATCATCTCTTGCAAATTACCGGGCTTGTCAGAGCGCACATGAGATACGTGAAGCAGATCAGGGCATTCAGAGCGAATATCTTCCATCATGCCGGCAAAGTCGTATTTATTAAAGCTTTCGCAAATAAACATCACTTTGGAACGGCTGTCTTGCAACATGTGACGAACTTCCGCATGCCGATAAATAATAACAATTGGGCTGATAACAAACCCGCCCAGCGCGGCAGCAACATTGATGATTGCTGCTTCGGGCCAATTAGGGGTCTGGAAACTAATGACATCATCAGGTCGAACGCCGGCTTTGTTAAGACCACGGGCAAGGGCAAGCGCATCTTCATAAATGCGTTTATAGGACCAGTCGCCTTCTATATTGGGAAATACTGAAATGTCGGGCTTTTCTTCGGCTAATTGTTTAGCCATCTGCCCGATGGTTTCGTTGCACCAAACTGAACTGCCTTTATATTTTTGCAGATGATTGGCGCGCTCTTTGGCCTCGCGCCAACGGGTGGAATTGTCCATTATTTTGACCCTATCCTATTAGAATGTCTGTATACATAGTTTGCTTTAAGGTTAAATTATGAAAACCTATTATTAGTCTCAGTTTGATACATTAATCCAGAGTGGTTGGATATTGTGAAATAGGAGGGTTAACCATGCGCGAAGATCTGGCTCAAATTGCCGAAACATTACTTGATTATGCTGAAAACGGCGAAACTTTTCAGACCGATAAAATCACAACTGTTCCGTCGGGTGTCTATACGGATGCGGATTTGTGGCAAAAAGAAATGGATACGGTTTTCAAAAAGCTTCCCCTCGCATTGGCTGCAAGTGCCGAATTGCCTGAGCCGGGAAGTTACAAAGCAATGGAAGCTGTTGGCCTTCCAATTCTGATAACGCGCGATAAAGACGGACAGGCGCATGCTTTTTTGAATGTTTGCGCCCATCGCGGCGCCCCTGTTGCCGATGAGGGCTGTGGGCATAAATCCCGATTTACCTGTAAATACCATGGCTGGACATACACAAATGACGGTAAGTTGATGGGTGTCGCTGAGGCGCACACATTTGGTGATATTGATAAATCGACACGCGGTTTGACCGCGCTGCCTTGTGAAGAAAAATCTGGGCTTATTTTTGTCACTCTAACGCCGGGTGCAGAAATGGACCTGGATGGATTTTTGGACGGTATGCTTGATGATCTCGATTATTATAATTTTAAGGACTGGGCTTATATCGGACAAAGAGTAATTACTGGCGCTAATTGGAAGATTGCTTTTGACGGTTATTTGGAGGGGTATCACTTCTCATCGTTGCATCCTGAGAGCATTCACCCGCGTACTTACTCAAATTTGACCCACTATGAAAATTTTGGACCCCATATGCGCATCGGGTTTGCCCAAACGGGTATTAAAGAGAAACTCGGCGCTGAACCGAAAGAAAAATGGGGTGAGATGGAAAATAATGGATATGACTTTGTGCGTATCTTGTTTCCGAATGTATCGATATTCCTGGCACCTGAAATTACGCAGGTCGCACAACTCTTCCCCGGGCCGACAGTTGATCAGAACCGCACGGTGCTGATGTTCTTCAGAAACGACCCGCCCAAAGATGATGCTGACCGCGAAGGTTTGGAAGGCATGATGGATTGGCTGCGCCAGGTGGTTGAAGAAGAGGACTATATGATTGGTGATCTTATTCAAAAAGGTCTGCAGTCAGGCGCACATGACGAGATTGTTCTTGGTAAAAATGAAAGAGGTAATCAGTTTTTCCACGAATGTCTTGCTTGGTACATGGCAAATGACAAGTCAAAACCAATGCCTAAAATTTAACGAAATGTCAGGACAAAAATTATGGAAAGACTAAAAGATAAAGTTGCGATTGTTACCGGAGCAGCAGACGGCATGGGTGAAGCCATTGTCAAACTCTTCGCCGCTGAGGGGGCGCAAGTTCTTGGTGTGGATTTAAATGCCGAGAAATTAAAAGAAGCACATGGCGCTGCAACAAATTCAATCAAGCTGATGGATATTGATGTTACCGCAGATGATGCGGATGAAAAAATTATTGGTGAAACGCTTTCCGCCTTTGGTGCGGCAGATATTCTGGTTAATTGCGCGGGTGTTGTGGAATATGAAAACACTGAAATCATGCGTGATGACAATTGGGAGCGCACGATGGATGTAAATCTGAATGCAGTATTCCGGCTATGTCGGCGCGTTATTCCTGAAATGCGGAAGCGTGGCGGCGGCAGAATTGTCAATATTGCGTCGATTAATGCTTATGTTGTGGCTCCCGGACTTGCGGCTTATGCGGCTTCTAAACATGCGATTGCCGGCCTTACCAAAACCATGGCTGTAGAGCTTGGGCCGGATGAAATTACGGCGAATTTTATCAGCCCCGGTGCGATTCTTACGGGCATGACCCGTCCGCTTATGGATGATCCAGAGACGAAAGCCTTGTTCGAAAGCTTTTCGGTTCTGCCACGCATGGGCATGCCCGAAGATATTGCAAATGGTGCCTTATTTTTAGCCTCTGAGGAAGCATCCTTTATCACCGGTCAAGGCATTACGATTGACGGTGGCTTCTTAGCGAAAGTTTAGCGTTTATCGTGAGTAATAATTTATCTGTTAAAACTGACGATGTTTTGACGGCCAGCATGGTCGCGCGACTATATGCGACTATGGATTGGGCTGTGCCTGAAAATGGTCTTGAGGTTGGCGCGCCGTCACCACTCAATAGTTATTTGATGCTGTGTCTAGATATTATCAAGAACGATCAGTTGCGGCCGGATGGCTTAGCTTATGAAGATGAGGCTCTGCCATTTATTGACTTGCCGCGACGAGTTTGGGGCGGGGGAAGTTTAAAATTTATTAACCCTCTACGCATTGGTGACAAAGTCAGCCGTACAACTAAAATCGTTGATCAAAAAAATAAGTCAGGCTCATTAGGCGAGATGATATTTGTCGATTTGGTGAATGATTATTATGTTGATGGTTCGCATTGTTTGAGTGAAGAACTCACGCTTATATATTTGCCGGAACGATCAGAGTCGGAAGAAGTTGCGGAAAAATCTGTCGTGCCGCGCCCGGCATGTGACTACGCGCAAAGTGTTAGTTTTTCCCCGCATCAATTGTTCCGTTTCTCTGCCATTACTTTTAACGCGCACCGGATACATTTTGATCCCCGGCATGCACAAAAGGTTGAGGCATATCCAGACCAAGTTGTTCACGGGCCTATTCAGACTAGCATAATTTTAAATTGCTGGCAGAGCCACAATCCAGGCAAAACACTAAAACATATTAAATTACGCTGTAATGGCTCAGCCATGGTTAATGAGACACTTCATGTTCAAGGCGTTCGGCATGATGATGGGGATGCTTTGGCGGTTTATAACGATATGGGTGAGGAGCTTTATACAGCTCAAGTGGTAGAGGCGAATGAGTGCAATGACTGATATGGATGATGTGAAAGTTAAAACCAGAAAATCATACGCAGAGTCAGCTAAGGCGATGCTTGAGTATGTGGAGAATAGCAAGACTTTCCTGACAGATAAAATCATCACGCTACCGACCTCAATTTTTACCGATGCTGACCGGTGGGAAAAAGAAATGTCAGAGATCTTCGAAAAGCTCCCGCTTTGTCTCGCTACGACAGCAGAGCTTCGTGACATTGGAGACTATAAAGCTGCTGATATGCTTGGTAAGCCAATACTGATGGTGCGTGGGAAGGATAGTAAGGTCCGCGCATTTTTGAATGTATGCGCACATCGTGGTGCTCCCGTGGTTGCTGAAGGGTGTGGCCATGTGCGGCGCATGAGTTGCAAGTATCACGGCTGGACTTACGATCTTGACGGAAAACTTATCGGTGTGGCTGATGCACATACTTTCGGTGATATAGACAAATCTGCCAAGGGGCTAAAAGAGCTACCGTGCGAAGAAAAAAACGGGTTGATATTTGTCTGTCTCACGCCCGGGCAGACATTTGATCTTGATGGTTTTTTCAAAGGCTTTCTTGATGATTTTGAGGAGCTTGGATTTGCTGACTGGCATTTTCTCGGGAGTAGAGTGCTCACGGGGGCGAATTGGAAAATTGCCTTTGACGGTTATATGGAAGCTTATCATTTTGCAGCTTTACATCCCAAAACAGTTGCGCCACGAACACCCTCAAATATTGCTCATTATCAGGCTTTTGGCCCACATCTGCGGATTGGGTTCCCACAAGTTAATATCAGCAAGCATTTAAATCCCGTGCCCTCGGAGCAATGGGGGGACATGGAACATAAGGGATTTGATTTCATCAGAATACTATTCCCTAATGTCTCGGTTTTTGTGGCGAATAAAATTACTCAACTGGCTCAACTTTTTCCAGGTCCAACACCGGATCGAAATATTACCGTTTTGAATTATTTCACTCGCAAACCGCCGCCTGATACAGAGGCACAAGAGGCGCTTGAGGGAATGATGGACTTTCTTTACAAGGTTGTGCGCGATGAAGATTATTGGGTGGGCAACCATATCCAGACTGGTTTGGAGTCAGGCGCGCATGACACGGTGATTTTTGGTAAAAATGAGCGTGGCAACCAGTTCTTCCATGAATATGTGGATTGGTATTTAGGTCTACGTCCTGATGAACCAAGCCTGTTTTGAGTTATCAGAAGTTAATAAGTAAATGGGCTATCCGGCTCAACAAATGGTGTGTCATTGCCCCATAAGGCGCGGTCTGCCAGAGCTGTATCCTGAAACTCAATCAAGCGCCGAATTTTTTCATCTTGAAAACTAAACAGATGCGCATAGGTTTGATCGTAGCGTTCGCCATTTGCGGAAGTGCCTTCAGCTTCGCAAATCACGACGATCCAGTTTTCATCTTCACACATGATTTTAAAGTTCTTACAGAATGTGAAGTCTTCAAGGTTCAGTTTACCGACGACGGTTGGGAAAACCTCGTTTAAAACTTTTTCGCGCCCGTAAGTGCCGCTGAGAACGCCGCGCTTAGCTGGTACGGATACTTCATACTCATCATGTATAATAGATTTGTATAAATCCATATCGCCCGAAATGATTGACTCATAAAAACTGTTAACAAGGTCTCTAGGTGTCGTCATGTTACCCTCCAATTAATTCTGCTCGCGCAGAAGGCGTTTCAAAATCTTCCCGGTTGGTGCTTTGGGAAGCTCATCGATAAATTCTACAAATTTGGGCTTTTGATAAGAAGCCAAATTCTTTTTGGCTTCATCAATAATTTCCTGTTCGGTAGCCTTTGTCTCTGGTTTTAAAACAACATAGGCTTTAACAGACTCACCCCATTCATCATCCGGGATACCAATCACAGCTGTTTCCAGAACCGCAGGGTGCTTGCAGATAGCTTCCTCAACTTGAACGGAATAAATATTTTCCCCGCCTGAGATAATCATATCCTTGGCGCGGTCTTTGATAAATACATAGCGTTCGCTATCCATGGTCGCGATATCGCCGGTCCACATCCAGCCATCTTTAATAGTGTTGGCGGTTAAGTCATCGCGTAGATAATAGCCAAGCATATTGGCAGGTGATCTGACGATAATCTCACCGGGTGTTTCGCCATCAAGGGGAACATCATTGCCGAGCTCGTCAACTACACGTACCGTCGTCACAAATCCTTCGCGTCCGCATGACAGTAAACGTTCCGTATTTTCGCCATTCACAACGGCTTTAATGTGATCCTCATGCGAGAGGAAGGTCATGGTCGTACCTTCGGTTTGACCATAGCCTTGGATAATACGGCAAGGCAGTTTCTCAACCACCTCTTTAATGACACGAGATGGCATCGGGCCACCGCCATATTGCACGCATTGGAGGCTCGATAGATCGTATTTTTCGAAGCCTTCAACTGCCATCATCCAGTTCAACATGGTCGTGATGCCCAGAAAGCCTGAAACTCGTTCGGTTTCAATCAGGCGAAGCGCCAGCTCTGCATCAAAGTTCATCAAAACGACTGGGCATCCATGGGCTGTATAATTTACCGCAAGCAGCACCGGAATATGGAACATCTGACCGGTGAGCATATAAACGCTGTTCGGGCCAATGCCTTCGGCAACAGTCTGGTTCAGCATGCCGAAATAGGCAGATAGATGCGAATGCAACGCGCCTTTCGACTCACCTGTTGTACCGCCGGTATAAAGAATAAAAAGCGGGTCTTCGCCACCAACAGTCCAGTCAGGCTTTGGTTCATTTGTGCTGGCTGGTTCGATTGATGTGTAGAAAGAGTTGTCAGACTCCGGGCCGAAACCCAGCCAATGGGCAACATTGTTTTCAGTGCTTTTTATATACTCGGCCGTGTTCGAAAATTGTCCCTGATAGATGAAAACTTTTGGGTCACCATTGGACATAATTTTTGTAATTTCCTGATCCGCTAACCGCCAGTTAAGGGTTTGCAAAATAGCGCCGGTTTTGGCGCAGGCAAAAAAGAGCGCAAAATATTCAACACAATTTTGCGATAAGATTGAGACCCTATCTCCTTTTTTTATTTCAGAGGCCAAAAAGGTGTTGGCAATCTTATTGACCAAATTATTGAGTTCAGAAAATGTAACTCTTTTATTATTTGGTTGGTCGTAAACCGCCAGCTTATTTGCTTTAAGGCTTGCTTGTTTGGTAACGATATTCCCGATATTAATCATTTGTAACCCAGTCTGCTTTTTGAACCCATTGGGAAAAGTTTGTAAATTCTATACCTAATTTATCAATTAGAGGGTGCATGTCCACCTCGAAAGCCTCCACAGGCGAGGTGCTGTCCCAGTCGTGTTGAAAGATGGCGCGCGACCTCATGACCTTGTTCAAGACAGGCAAGAACTTGCTGATAACCTTGCTGGCCAGTCTCGCCAATAACACAAATTTTCATTATTTTTCTGTCTTAGTGATGACAAGCAGATCACGATAGCCGTTAAGATAAATGACAAGGGCAATAGGCGCTGACACCAGACCGAGCAATCCCATAGACATGCCAACACTCATCGGGTCCTTGAAAATATTTTCTGTAAAAAAGGCAACAAAAGTTGGTCCTAGCCCCATGCCCAAAACATTGCCGGTGACAACAAAGATTCCAGCCACCAACCCACGCATTTTATTCGGCGATATTGTCTGTAATGTCACCGCCAATTGTGGCAGGGGAATGGTAACAAAGAAGCTTGCCAGGGCGAGGAAGATTAAGCAGCGCATGCCGTCTTCTTGCAGGCCGGCGATAAACAAAAATAATGCTGTCAGAACCGTACTCATCATCAGCATAAGTAGGGGATAGCCTTTGAGATTGAGATTATTCATCACCCGCGCAATAACGGGTGAAGATAAAACACCCAGACTACCTGTCACCAGCGCGACGACACCATAGACCCGCCCTGCATAAGAAATATCCCATTCATGGACACGTATGAGCAAAGTCGGCGACCATGCTTGAATGCTGTAAAGCATGATAATTAGAAAAGGTGCGCCACCAAGGAAGGCCAGATAGACTTTCCAATTTTTCTTCATAAAACCGATAGCTTCAGACAACGGCATTGCCTCATCAGTCTCTGCTTCTGTTGCTGTTCTAGTTGGCTCTTTGATACAGGCATATATTAATGCGAAAAGAATTCCTGGAGCGCCGCAAATGATTAATGTGACCTGCCAAGGTTGCAAAATACCAATAATTGGCAGATCAATTGGGGGCGAGGATTGTGATATTTCAATAACCTGCGCGCCTGCAATCAAAGCGATACCCGCCCCTAAATAAGGCGCCATGGAAAATATACTCATAGCGACGGCAAGCTGCGACTTATTAAAAATATCTGGGAACATAGACCAAACAGCGGGTGTCAGAGACGCTTCACCAGCGCCGACGAACCCGCGTGCGATGGCGAGTTGGGTGTAATTTCCTGATAGACCAGCGGCCATGGTGGCAACACTCCATACAAGTATGCCGCTAATGATGACATAGATACGCGAAAATACATCAACGAGCCGACCAATCGGAATACTTAGAATCACATAAGGAACAACAAAGATTAAACCTTGCAAATAGCTGATTTGGACATCTGTGAGACCCATATCATTTTTAATTGGCTCTACTAAAA
>CALKOC010000012.1 GCA_938091085.1 uncultured Alphaproteobacteria bacterium | reverse complement strand
GGGTTTGGCCTTATTAGAACAGGGACAGCGGCGGGAGCGTCGTTGGTTGTTGAGCCTGAAGAGCAGGGGGCAGTTGCAGGTCTTATTGGTGCCACGGCTGCCATTGGGATCATATTTGTTCCGATAACGGCCATGGCGCTTTACAGTTATGTCGCCCCGATTGCTCCATATATCTTAGGTCTTATCGTATCAGCTTTAATGCTTTTCTTGGTCTGTGGTGCTGGATTTAGGCATATGAACCGGGTTTTATCTCAAGATACGCCAATACTTTGAGCGGTTTTAAGGCATGACCACGGCTTGACAGATACCGGTATGTCGTATAATTAACCGGCTTATTAACCATTAAGGTCTTTTTAAAAGGCTTGGAGCACGGGGCTATGAAAGTCAAAAATTCTCTGAAATCGTTGCGCGATAGACATCAGAAAAATCAAATCGTTCGCCGCCGTGGTCGTCTTTTTGTTATCAACAAAGTTAATAAACGCTTCAAGGCACGTCAGGGCTAGACTAAGTTTAAACTCATATTTTTCTCTGAAGACTTTTCTCAAAGAAAATCTGATTTAAATAGTGGTTATGTCTCGCATGCTGACAGTTTTCACCTTTATTATTGTGGTTTTAGTAGGCCATGAAATTCTTATGGTGTGGTCGATTGAGCGCAAATATCCTCCAAGAGGAGATTTTGTTGATGTTGAAACGGCAAAAATCCACTTTGTAACCCGAAAAAAAGTCTCAGAAACTAAAAATTCAAAAAACGCACCAGTCGTTTTGATACATGGTTCAAGTGGGTCATCGGCTGATATGGAGCTTGCTTTTTTCGATACATTCCCAGATGACATCGATTTATATGCGGTTGACCGTCCCGGCATAGGATGGAGCAAAACCAAACTCTCCCCCCTCGAAATGTCCAATCCGGTGAAGCAAGCCGAAGCCATTCATATGGCGGTGAAAAAACTTAAACTTGATAAACCTATAATTGTTGGACACAGCTGGGGCGGGGCGGTTGCAATTGCTTATGCAAATAAATTCGGAGATGAGGTGAGTGGCGTCGTCTCGCTTGCTGGAGTTGCTTATCCCTGGAAAGGTCCTAACGGGTGGTATGATAACCTTCTAACGACGCCTGTGATCAATCATATTTTCACCCGTCTTTTTTTGAATAAAATAGGTCAGCTTTATGTCCCGCTTTCTATCAATTCTATTTTTGAACCTGAGCTTGCTAGAAGCGATTACCGAGAGGGCGCTCAGGCAGAAATTATCTTGCGCCCGTCAACAATCATTAATAACTCATATTATTCCTATTATTTGAGACGGCATTTAAAGACAATGTCCAAGGAATATAATGACATAAACACACCTTTCTTAATTGTAGCGGGTGACAAAGACTATATTGTGCATTCTAAAAGTCAGTCTGAACGGCTTCATAATGAGGTTGCAGGATCTGAATATATGCTGTTCAAAGGTGCGGGGCATATGCCGCATCACACCCAAACACAAATACTGGTCGATAAAATTCGGCGGATGTCAAAAGGTGAAGCTTTAACACCAGGTAAGATAGAATTTTTGGACACACAATCTGAAAAAATACAATAATGCCAATGCCTTACACTTCACCCTATGAAATTCTTAATGAGGGCAATCCATCACGGTTTCTGCTTATATGCGATCATGCCAGCAACGCCATCCCGGATGACTACGCGCAACTGGGGTTGCCGGCTCATGAATTGGAACGCCATGTTGCATGGGATATGGGAGCGGCTGAGGTGACGCGATATCTTGCAGACACTTTGGGGTGTCCCGCTATTTTAAGCGGCTTTTCAAGATTGCTGATTGACCCTAATCGTGGACTGGATGATCCGACACTGATTATGAAGCTTTCCGATGGGAGTATTATCCCCGGTAATTTGGATGTTGATCAACATAATAATAAATCTGCGTGGCAAGAGAGGGTGAACAAATTCTATATGCCTTATCATCTTGCAATCGCTTCTGCTCTGGATAGATCCCTGAGTGATGGTCATGTGCCGATCATTCTTTCTGTGCACTCATTCACCCCGAACTTTAAAGGTGAAGATAGACCTTGGTCGGCGGCTGTGTTGTGGGATAAGGATGACAGGTTAGCAAAACACTTATTTACCGCGCTTTCAAAAAGTGAAAAACTAGTTGGTAATAATCAACCTTATTCAGGTAGACTAAAGAATGATTGCTTATACCGGCATGGGACAGAGAATGGATTGCCCCATGCTTTAATCGAGTTGAGACAAGATTGTCTTATGCGTGATGTTGATTGTCAGTATTGGGTTCCTTTTCTAGCAAATGCCTTAATTACTGCTGAAACAGACCCAATTTGTGCCGAAAGAAAGTTTTTAGGTTCATATACTGGAAATAATTTTAAAAATTGCATTGAAAACCAATAAGCAGGCTTTAATTCGTATGTCAGGCCTGATATAAAGCTAAAAATCGAGGGGAATGTAATGGAAAATACTCATGACACAGATGACTGGGGCGAGGAGATGGATAGCTCCGAACACAGTAATACCTATAATCTGTTTCTTGGTCTCATTAAGTGGGGAAGCGTAGCAGTCACAGCCATTCTCGGCTTTCTTCTATTTTTTGTATATTTCTAGGCTGTTTTCCAATCAGGAGTAATTAGCAATGTCAACCAAATTGGCCGTTCTTAAGGATGGCAAAACCAATGAGACTCGGGCGGCCGCGTCTCCCGAGACAGTAAAAAAACTCGTCGCACTTGGGTGTTCCGTAACAATTGAAGCTGATGCTGGTAAAAAAGCCGGTTTCACAAACAAAGCTTATGAAGAAGCGGGAGCGGTGATTGCTAAAACCTCAGCGTTTTTAAAAGACTCCGACATTGTACTTTCTGTCAACGCGCCTGCCTCTATCAGGCTTAAAAGCTTTAAGAAGGGTGCAACTTTGATTGCCATGCTTAACCCGTATGATGATCAAAAAGCGCTAGACAGTTATGCCAAGGCTGGCATTGAAACCATGTCTATGGAACTCATGCCTCGGATAACCCGGGCACAGTCTATGGATGTGCTTTCTTCTCAATCCAATTTGGCTGGCTATAAGGCGGTGCTTGATGCCACAGCTGAATTTGGTCGTGCCTTACCGATGATGATGACTGCCGCGGGAACTATTGCTCCGGCTAAAGTTTTTGTTATGGGCGCAGGTGTTGCTGGCCTTCAGGCTATTGCGACTGCCAAGCGACTGGGTGCCGTTGTGAGTGCGACAGATGTGCGTGCGGCGGCGGGTGAGCAAGTTGAAAGTCTTGGCGCCAGTTTTGTTATGGTTGAGGCAGATGAAGGTGAATCGGGCGAGACCGAAGGTGGTTACGCAAAAGAAATGAGCGAGGACTACCAAAAGCGTCAGGCTGAGCTTGTCGCCCAGCATATTGCGAAACAGGACATTGTTATCTGTACAGCACTTATTCCTGGAAGACCTGCGCCAGAACTTGTTTCCAAAGAGATGGTTGCCAGCATGAACCCGGGTTCGGTGATAATTGACCTCGCTGTTGAGCGAGGTGGGAATTGCCCCTTGTCCAAGTTGGGTAAGATTGTAATTGCCAATGGTGTGAAAATTATTGGGTATGATAATGTTCCGGGTCGTTTACCTGCTAATGCTTCAGAACTTTATGCGCGTAACTTGTATAATTTCGTTGAGGCGTTTTTCGATAGAGAAGGTAAAAAAGCTGTCTTTGATCGTAATGACGAAATCATTCAAGGGGTACAATTAACCCATAAAGGCTCAATCGTTCATAGCGGCTTTGCGCAAGCGAAGACTTCTGCAAAGAAACCAGCAGCTAAAAAGCCTACAGCTAAAAAACCAGCTGCAAAGAAGCCTGTGGCAAAGAAACCTGCAGCTAAAAAACCAGCAGCAAAAAAGCCGGCAACGCGTAAGGCTGCAACCAGTAAAACCGGATCGAAAGGATAGTCATTATGGATATCGAACCGATAATTTATCTACTTAGTATTTTTGTCCTTGCCGTTTTTGTTGGATATTACGTCGTTTGGTCAGTGACGCCCGCTCTGCACACGCCTCTCATGTCAGTCACAAATGCAATTTCTTCTGTGATTATTGTGGGTGCCCTCATCGCATTGGGTGTTGATGATGGTGGACCTAACGCTGTTCAAAATTCTGTCGCTCGTTGGCTAGGTTTTGGTGCCGTTGTTCTGGCTGCCATTAACATTTTTGGCGGATTTCTTGTAACCCAGCGCATGCTGGCGATGTATCGTAAAAAAGATAAGTGAGGCCAGAGATGGACGCTAATATTTCTGCAATTTTATATCTCGTCTCAGGCGTATTTTTCATAATGGCCCTGAGGGGATTAAGTTCTCCTGAAACATCCAGACAAGGAAACTATTTCGGTATTGTCGGTATGACAATCGCTATCGCCACGACGCTATTCGACCCGAGTATCGATATGAGTAACCCCTCAGTCGTTCAATTGGTCGTTGCCGGTATCGTTATTGGTGGTGTCATAGGTAGCATCATTGCTAGACGCATTTCCATGACGGCGATGCCGCAGCTTGTTGCGGCCTTCCACTCCTTGGTTGGTCTTGCTGCTGTTCTCGTGGCTTGGGCCGCTTATTTAGCGCCTGAAAGCTTTGGCATCGCACCAGACGGGTATATTAAAACCGCCAGTCTGATTGAGATGTCTCTTGGTGTCGCAATCGGAGCTATCACATTTTCCGGTTCCATTATTGCTTTTGCCAAGCTTCAAGGAACTATGTCCGGTGCGCCGATTATTCTGCCGCTGAGACATCTTATTAATTTACTTCTGTTTGTTGGTATTGTCGGTGGCATAGTTATCCTCTGCCTCGATCCGTCTAATCAGACTATTGGATTATTCCTGCTCGTCACGCTCATGTCTTTCATTATCGGGTTTTTGATCATCATCCCGATTGGTGGGGCTGATATGCCGGTTGTTGTGTCTATGCTGAATTCATATTCAGGCTGGGCGGCGGCTGGTATTGGTTTTACCTTGAACAACATGGCGTTAATCATCACTGGTTCTCTTGTCGGCTCTTCGGGTGCAATTCTATCCTACATTATGTGTAAAGGCATGAACAGATCCTTCATTTCCGTTATTCTTGGCGGCTTTGGCGGGGATGGTGGTGTGGTTACATCCGGTGGACAGGTTGAACAACGCCCGGTAAAGCAAGGTAGTGCTGATGACGCCGCCTTTATTATGAAAAATGCCAGTTCAGTCATTATCGTGCCAGGTTATGGTATGGCGGTTGCGCAAGCCCAACATGCGCTTCGTGAAATGGCGGATGCTCTAAAAGCCGAAGGTGTTAAAGTTTCATATGCTATTCACCCTGTTGCGGGCAGAATGCCGGGTCACATGAATGTGTTATTGGCTGAAGCAAATGTGCCTTATGACGAGGTTTATGAGCTTGAAGACATCAACAGTGAATTTGCTCAAGCAGATGTCGCCTTTGTTATCGGTGCGAATGACGTAACTAACCCTGCGGCTAAAACTGATCCGCAAAGCCCAATTTATGGCATGCCAATTCTGGAAGTTGAAAGAGCTGGAACTGTCTTGTTTATCAAGCGTGGCATGGGGTCTGGTTATGCCGGTGTTGAAAACGAATTATTCTTTAGAGACAACACAATGATGTTGTTTGCTGATGCTAAGAAAATGGTCGAGAACATCGTTAAAGCGATGTAATCAGTTAGACTTCAGAACGAGAAAACCCCGCTCTTTGGAGCGGGGTTTTTTATTTTGGATAATAAGGCGATTAGCGCTTACGTCGACCGGTAACCATACCTTCGCGTTGAGCAGCTTTACGTGCCAGCTTGCGAACACGGCGGATTGATTCAGCCTTTTCGCGTGCCTTTTTTTCCGAGGGCTTTTCATAATGGTCCCGTAATTTCATTTCACGGAATACACCTTCACGCTGAAGTTTCTTTTTGAGAACCTTGTAAGCCTGATCTACGTTATTATCTCGGACAGATACCTGCACCTATTTCACCCCATTTCAAAGTGTTTGAATATGAAGGCTGTGGATAGCAAATAACGCCTCACCTGTCTAGTCTCAGGTGCAAAAAACAGGAAAAAGCGTTTTGTTATAGCTGGCGAAGTATTTTCATCTTGTCGGGACGCATTCGAGAGGCCATATATAACTTATGGATCATCACGAGATATCAGAAACGGTTAAAGCAAAAATTTTGCAAGCAGCATTGGCTGACCTTGCTTTTGACGGCTTCACAGATGCTGTGGTCGAGAAAGCAGGGCAATCTGGAGGTATTGAACCTTCAGAAGTGGCTCTTGCTTTCCCACGGGGTGGAATAGATTTAGCAATTTATTTTGTGCGTGATGGTGTTGCTGAGATGGAAGCTAAACTGGCCACGCTTGATATTGAAAGCGTGAAAATCCGTGAACGAATCAAAACTGCCGTTCAAACCAGATTAGAAGTCGATACGGAAAATAAAGAGATTGCTCGCCGTGCTTTTAATATGCTCGCATTACCCGGCAATGCCAAAGACGCAAGCATATGCCTTGCACATACAGTAGATGTAATGTGGCGAGCGACAGGCGATAAAAGTACGGATTTTAACTTTTATACAAAACGCGCAACACTTGCAGCCGTCTATAGCGCAACAAGGCTATTTTGGTTAAATGATGACAGTACGGACGCGCAGGATAGCTGGGCCTTCCTCGATCGCCGGATTGAAAATGTTATGCAGATTGAAAAAGGGAAAGCTCGATTTAGAGAATTTCAAGATAAGCTTGGCAATCCATTAGAGACGCTGGCTAAATTTCGATACCGCTAAAATAATTTATATCCCTCAATATTCGGTCTTTGCCCAGCTTCGAATAGCCTGGATATATGCCCCATTTTGCGCCCGGCTTTGGCCTCATGCTTTCCGTAAAAATGAATTTTAGTCATTTCATCTTCTGACAGAGTGCCAATATGGTTGATTTCAGAACCTAGCAAATTTGTCATAACGGCATCATATTGCCGGTGAGTGGAGCCAAGAGGCCAACCAGCAACGGCGCGCATATGTTGTTCAAACTGGTCCGTCGCACACGCATCAATTGTCCAGTGACCGGAATTATGAACTCTTGGTGCAATTTCATTAATCAGTAATTTGTCCTGACATACAAAAATTTCTAATGTCAGCACACCAATATAGTTGAGTTCCGTCAACAGGTGACAAGCCATATCAGCGGCCTGTTGTTTTAAGTTTTCCGCCAGTCCAGTTGGTACGAAACTATGACGCAAGATGTGGTTTTCATGAATATTCTCAGCCATATCAAAGGTTGCAGTCTGTCCCGATACGCCACGCGCTGCCACAACTGAGACCTCGCCATCAAATGGAATAAACGCCTCACAGATAGCTGGGCGGTCATCAATTTCGTGAAACAAGGCTGTTAAGTCAGTTTCTGGGGTCATGCGCCACTGACCTTTGCCATCATATCCAAATCGACGGGTTTTGATAATCCCTTTACCTTCAAAGTGCTGATGAGCAGCCTTTAGGTCCTCATAAGTTTGGATATCTTGAAAATCTGCAACTGATAGTCCGCAATTTTTAAGGAAGTTTTTTTCGGTTAAGCGATCCTGTGCGACCTCTAAAGCGCGAACTGGCGGGCGAACGGGAACAAACTGAGACAGAAAATTCGCTGTTTCCTGAGGGACGTTTTCAAACTCATAAGTCACTACATCTACTGATTGGGCAAAACGTGCCAGCGCAGTTTCATCCTTATAGTCAGCAGTTGTCGTCTGCCATGAAATTTCTGAGGCCGGGGCATTTTCTTCCGGGCCGTAAATATGTGTTTTAAACCCCAGTCTCGCGCCCGCAAGGCTCAGCATTCGTCCAAGCTGTCCGGTACCTAAAATGCCTATAATACTGCCAGAGCGAAGAGGGGGCGCTTGCTTTGTCATTTCTCGTTAGAAGGTTCGAGGGCAACCATATCTGTACGCTCCTGACGCCAGGCATCCAGTTTTTTCGAGATTGTATCGTCGGATAAAGATAAGACAGATGCAGCCAATAAAGCGGCATTAATAGCGCCAGGCTTACCGATAGCGAGTGTGCCGACGGGAATTCCTGCAGGCATTTGTACAATTGAATAGAGGGAGTCTTGTCCGCTGAGAGCTTTGCTTTCAACAGGAACACCAAAAACGGGCAAAGGGGTTATCGCCGCAGTCATACCCGGCAAATGCGCCGCACCACCAGCACCTGCGATAATGACTTTTATGCCTCTATCTTTTGCCTGATGCGCGAAGTCATAAAGTCGTTGGGGCGTTCTATGAGCCGAAACAATCTTGCTTTCATAGGGAATGCCGAGGGCTTCCAAAGTTTCGGCAGCATGCAACATTGTCGGCCAATCAGACTGGCTGCCCATAATGATTGAAACAAGTGCTTGCGACATAGTTCATCTCCGGTTTCAGAAGAAAGACGGAATTAACAGTATAAATTACTTTTTGGCAAGTTTTTCTGACGTTTGCCCAGAGTGAAAAGTTTATCCACAGCCAGATTCGACAAGACGAAATTGCTCTGGCATTCTATTTTGATGAATAGGATGTTTGTAAATGACGAGTGAAGCGCGTTTTTCCAAACTACATGAACGTCATGCAGAATTGGAAAGTAAAATCAAAAACGAAACAAATCGGCCAAATCCGGATCAGATGATGCTGAGTGACCTGAAGCTCAAGAAACTCCGCATCAAAGAAGAAATGGAACGTTTAAAAGTCTAGTTTTCTTCATCCGTTGAGGTGCCGAAATTACCGAAAACAGACTCCGCGCTCGGGGCTTCTTCCTCTGCGGGCGGGCTTTCTGGGGTCGGGCTTTCGCCAAAGACATCTGAAGGCTCTGCGCTCGGTAGGGGCTTATCCTCTTCATATGTAGGAATTTCAGGGTCAAGAACCGCATCAGCCGGCATAAGTGTGACATCTGAAGTAGCTGTTTTGTTCAATTTTTTCTGCTGGCGAGCGACGCGCTTGGCAGCTTTTTCAACTTCTGTATCAAGGTCAATTTGCTTGCACAAACCCAAAGTGACCGGATCGACGGGTTTCAGGCTCCCCATATTCCAGTGATCTCGGTTACGGATAGACTGAATTGTCGGCTTTGTTGTACCGATCAGGCGGCTCACTTGGGCATCATTCAGCTCTGGGTGATTGCGCACGAGCCAATAAATAGCATCTGGGCGTTCCTGTCTTTTAGATAAGGGCGTATATTTTGCGCCTTTTTTCTGTTTTTGCTCAGGCAGATTACTCCTGCTTTCTGAGAGTTTTAGACGTGATTCAGGGTCTTTCTGACATCTTTCCAGTTCATCCCGGGTCACTTGACCATTACTAATTGGGTCAAGACCTTTAATGCCTTGCGCGACATCGCCATCTGCAATGCCTTTGACTTCTAATGAGTGCAGTCCGCAAAAATCAGCAATCTGGTCAAAACTGAGTGCTGTGTTATCTATTAGCCATACAGCCGTTGCTTTAGGCATGAGTGGAAAAGACATATTTTCTCCTTTTTTAGAACCGGTGGGCTCCAAAGATAAAAAATCCACAAAGTTAGGAATGCGCCTTTATAGGACAGTTTAAGATTTCAGAAAAGAAATTTATGCATTTGTTATGCATGTTTGGTATCTTGCCAGATTATTCAATCAAATGATAGGGTTAGCTTGTAATGGAAGAAGAAATTGTACCAAAAAGCGATACCCTTTCTGCTCTGGTCACTGAGGATTTAGAACTTTTAGGGCTAGAGGAGCTCGAAGAAAGAATTTCTCTGCTCAAAACTGAAATTGAACGTGTCAAAGCTGTTTTGGAGAGCAAAAAGGGCTCCCGCGCAGATGCAGAAGCCCTTTTTAAAGCTTAGAGAATAAAAGGTGACGCCTTATTCGCCCAGAAAACTGTCGAATTTCTTGTTAAAGCGGCTCACACGACCGGCACGGTCAACAATCTGGGTAGAACCAGCTGTCCATGCAGGATGTGTCGATGGATCAATATCTAAAGTCAGCTTATCACCCTCAGAACCATAGGTCGAACGAGTCTGAAAAGTGGAACCGTCAGTCATCACTACTGTAATCATGTGATAGTCTGGATGAATATCTTTTTTCATAATCTAACCAATCGTCTCGTAATTAATGTTGCCTTATACCGATTAGATGCAGTCTATGCAAGCGTTGCGAATTGAATAAAACAGTTTTTTCAAACACCAAATTGTTTCATAACAAACAAAATATTATATATTTGCTTAAGGATTATTAATGTCAGACAGTGTTCATCCAGCAGAAAAATTAGAAGAGCAGGCGCGTCGGCGACAGAAATCCAAAAACGTCCGACCCCTAAAAGCTCTCATGCCATTTATATTGCAATATCCATGGCGGGTGATAGGTGCTTTCGTCTCGCTGGTGCTGGCGGCGGCTTCTACCCTGACACTCCCGGTGGCGGTACGCTATGTCATTGATAATGGCTTTTCGGGAACAGATGCTGCGGCGGTGGATATATACTTCAAAGCAATGATGGCTGTAGCGGTGGTGATAGGCATTGCGAGTGCTTCACGATTTTATTTTGTTTCGTGGCTGGGGGAGCGCGTCACCTCCGACCTACGTCTGGCGGTTTATACGCATATTACAAAACTCAGCCCATCCTTTTTTGAAGTAACAAAAACCGGAGAGGTTCTGTCCCGGCTGACAGCGGATACGACATTGATTAAAACCGTCGTAGGCTCATCGGCATCAATCGCTTTGCGGAATATTTTTATGTTTATCGGGGCGGCAATCATGTTGAGCATAACCAGCCTGTCTCTTAGCAGTCTCGCAGTTTTGATTTTGCCGATGATAATCATACCCATGATTTTATTTGGACGGATGGTGCGCCGATTATCCCGCGCTAGTCAGGATAGAATTGCAGATACAAGCGCAATGGCATCAGAGACAATTCAGTCAATTCAGGTCGTGCAAGCATTTACACATGAAGAAGAAGATCGCCGCAAATTTTCAGAGATTGTTGAAAATTCTTTTGCCACCGCGAAGATGCGGGTGATGGCACGGTCTTTATTGACGGCGCTGGCATTCACCCTTGTATTTGCTGGTGTTGTTGGAATTTTATGGCTTGGCGCTCAGAAAGTGGTGACGGGAGATATGACCAGCGGCACGCTCGGCCAGTTTATCATTTATGCTATTTTATGTTCGACAGCGATTGCCGCTCTTTCTGAGGTTTGGGGAGATATTCAACTTGCAGCAGGTGCAACTGAACGTCTGATAGAGATTCTTGAGGTAGAGCCGCAAATCAAAGCGCCTCAAAACCCGGTTCATATGCCGGAACGGATTAACGGTTATGTTGATTTTAAGGATGTAACTTTTCATTATCCAACGCGCCCACAAATTGCCGCGCTAGATAATTTCTCATTCTCTGTATCGCCAGGAGAAACAGTTGCTTTGGTCGGGCCATCAGGAGCGGGTAAAAGTACTGTTTTTCAGCTTCTTATGCGTTTCTATGATCCCTCTACGGGGTTTGTCGGTCTGGATGATGTAAACCTTCAGCAAGCTGACCCGTTAGATATACGCCAGCAGATTTCCATTGTCCCGCAGGAGACTGTAATTTTTGCTGATACGGTTTATCAGAATATCCTGTTCGGGCGTCCCACAGCTTCGGCTAATGAAGTTTATGCCGCGGCTGATAAAGCGCTGGCAGATGATTTCGTAAGGCAATTGCCTGAAGGTTATGACACGAAGCTTGGCGAGCGCGGGGTAACGCTTAGTGGCGGTCAGCGCCAGCGTATTGCTATCGCTCGCGCTGTTTTAAGAAATGCACCGCTTCTCTTATTGGATGAGGCGACATCAGCCTTGGACGCCGAGAGTGAAAAAGTTGTTCAGACGGCTTTAGAACGCCTAATGGAGGGGCGTACCACACTCGTGATTGCCCACCGTCTTGCCACAGTTCTCAAAGCTGACCGGATTATAGTGATGGATAGTGGGAAGGTCATCGCGACAGGGACACACTCACAATTGCTCCAACAGGAAGGCCTTTACCAAAGGCTCGCCAATCTGCAATTTGGTGAAGGTAAGGGAAACCTTAAAGTCATATAAATCTGAGAAGCAAACTATCCGAGTTCGGGAAGCAACTTATCATGCAGAATGTCATTTGCAGCGATGATGTCGCCGGTTTCGAGGGAGTTCGACGTATTTTTAAGATCTGTCACAATACCGCCAGCTTCTCTTACGAGCACAATACCTGCGGCCATATCCCATGAGGAAAGCCCGCGCTCCCAGAAACCATCAACGCGACCTGCGGCGACATAAGCTAAATCTAATGCGGCAGCGCCAAAGCGTCGAACACCTGCTACTTTAGGAAGTAGCGTCCTAATTTCATTTGCAAAAGCATCCTGACCGGCGCGCTCACCATGAGGAATGCCACAGGCAAATACGGCATCTGACAGATGAGAACGTCCAGCTACCCGCATACGCTTATCATTGAAGTAAGCACCCGTACCCTTTTCAGCATAATACATTTCGTCAGTGACAGGGTTATAGACAACGCCTGCAACGAGCTGACCCTCTCGCTCTAGGGCGATGGATGTGGCAAAATGCGGAATGCCATGGAGAAAATTGCTTGTGCCATCCAGCGGGTCGACAATCCAATTATGGGTTTTGTCTTTGCCTTCATGCACGCCACTTTCTTCCATGATGAAGCCATAGCCAGGCCTTGCATGCGAAAGCTCCTCAAAGATTGTTTTTTCGGCTTTCAAATCGGCATTGGATACAAAATCCCCTGGTCCCTTTTTTGAGACTTGAAGGTTTTCAACTTCTCCAAAATCACGGCGTAAATCTCTGGCTGCCTTGCGTGCGGCAAGTATCATAACATTGAGTGTGGGGGATGTAGCAGGCATCTAATCGGCACGCTTCAGGTAAACGACTTCATTTGTTTCAACAACAATCTTGTCACCTGCTTCGACAAAAGGTGGCACCATGACCCTTACCCCGTTTTCGAGCATGGCGGGCTTATTAGATGATGCTGCAGTCTGACCTTTTACAACAGGTTCGGTTTCGGAAACTGCCAGAGTTACCTGATCAGGAAGGCGAACACCAATTGGTTTGCCCTCATGGATTTCAACAACTACCATCATGCCATCTTGCAAGAAAGCGGCGCGCTCACCGACAAACTCAGTTTGTAGTTCAATCTGGTCATAGGTTTCTGTGTCCATAAAGGTGAGTGCATTGTCAGCTTCATAAAGAAATTGATAATCTCTTTGTTCCAGTCTGACGCGCTCAATCTTGTCGGCAGAACGGAATCTTTCATTTAGTTTTGAACCATTGATAAGGTTTTTAAGCTCGACTTGGGCAAATGCACCGCCCTTTCCGGGTTTAACATGCTGCAGTTTTACCGCTACCCATAACTCTCCATTATGTTGGATAACATTGCCTGGGCGGATTTCATTGCCGTTGATTTTCATGTTAACTCCTCAAGATCTGATCACAATAAGATCAATCGTGTCGCACTGATAACACTTTCAGTTTCTAAAAAAAAGCCTAGCTTTCATCTGAGGAGAGAAAAAGCGCGTTAAAGGTTTTTACAGCTTCTTCAGGTCCATGTTCATACCCCCAAACACCCCCAGAGACAGCGATAAAATCTGCCCCAGCTTTTATAAGTGTCGGGGCATTTTCAGTCGTGATGCCGCCAATGGCAACGCAAGGCAGTTCAGTTGTTTCCTGCCACCATGTCAGTAAGTCTAGTCCGGCTTGGGTGGAGGGGGTTTTGGTAGATGTCGGAAAAAAAGCGCCAAAGGCTATATAGTCGGCGCCTTCTTCGCCCGCAACCATGGCAAGGTGGCGACTATCGTGGCAAGTTACGCCAATAATTGCATCCTGACCAAGTATCTGCCGTGCTTCTGCATATGGCGTGTCGGCTTGGCCTATATGCACACCATCTGCGCCAGCTGTCAGGGCGAGGTCAGCGCGATCATTAATCAATAGACTCACATCATGTTTATGAGCAATTGGAAGAAGTTTTTCTGCAGCTTGTAAAATGAGATTATCAGCAACAGGTGTCTCATCAGCTTGCTTAAGCCGCAATTGAAGGCAAGCAACATCACCTGCTGCGAGCGTTTTGTCCAATAGGGCAGGAAAACTCTCTAAATCGAAGGCCGGTGGTGTAATTAAATACAAACGACATTGCATGGAAAGCTCTATCCGTTTTGTCCACGATTTCTCAGAAAATGGTCGGCAAGAACAATAGCCATCATAGCCTCACCAACCGGCACAGCGCGGATGCCAACACAAGGGTCATGGCGTCCTTTTGTGATGATTTCAGTTTCTTCTCCGGATGAAGTAATTGTTTTGCGTGGTGTCAAAATCGATGAAGTTGGTTTAACTGCAAAACGCAATGTTATGTCTTGACCGGTTGAGATGCCGCCTAGAATACCTCCGGCATGATTGCTTGAAAATTCTGGAGAATTTTGGTCACTTTTGGAAGCTGACATTTCATCGGCATTCATTTCACCAGATAAAGCAGCGGCTGCAAATCCTTCACCGATTTCAACGCCTTTAACGGCATTGATGCTCATCATTGCACTTGCTAGGTCAGCATCCAGTTTGCCGTAAATTGGAGCGCCGAGACCTACAGGTACATTTTTAGCGGTGACTTCAATAATCGCACCGCAAGATGACCCGGCTTTCCGAACACCGTCAAGGTAGTCTTCCCACAGGGTGGCGGCTTCTTTGTCGGGACACCAGAAAGGGTTATTATCAATTTCTGCATCATCCCAATTATTTCGATTAATCGTATGCGGCCCCATTTGAACAAGCGAGCCGACAATAGCTACATCGGGGAGGATTTTGCGCGCAATGGCACCAGCGGCAACCCGGGTTGCCGTTTCACGTGCTGATTGTCGTCCGCCGCCTCTATAATCCCGAATTCCGTATTTCGCAGTATAAGTGAAATCTGCATGTCCAGGTCGATAGCTATCTTTTATATCTGAATAATCTTTTGATCGTTGGTCTGTGTTTTCAATATGTAATGAAATTGGTGTGCCTGTTGTCACCTGCTCACCGGTGTCCGGGTCTTCAAAAACGCCTGATAAGATTTTGACTGCATCTGGTTCTTGGCGTTGCGTGGTGAAACGATTTTGCCCAGGCTTACGTCGATCCAGAAAATGTTGAATGTCTGTCTCAAGCAATGGTATTCGTGCAGGCGTACCGTCGACTACACAGCCTATTGCGGGTCCATGACTTTCGCCCCAGCTTGTAAATTTAAAAAGATGACCAAATGAATTATGTGACATTTATTTCAGTTTCGAGTTTAAAAAAATTTAAGCGCGTCAGTTTCTGACACTTTTTAAGATTCAGACGCGGCAGGTTTTGAGTCCTTTAGGTTTTCAAATGCTGCCAAACCAATTGTGTTATAGCCACAATCCACATAATGAATTTCTCCCGTAACACCTGAACCCATATCAGATAAGAGATAGAGAGCTGATTGACCAACTTGTTCTTGTGTCACATTTTGGCGTAATGGGGCATTTGCTTCATTCCATTTAAGCATTTCCTTGAAATCACCAATCCCAGCCGCCGCAAGCGTCCTGATAGGTCCGGCGGATATGCCATTTACACGTAAACCTTCGGGGCCCAAATCGGTTGCAAGGTATCGAACACTTGCTTCAAGCGCGGCTTTAGCAACACCCATAACATTATAATGGGGGATGACTTTCTCCGCACCGTAATAGGATAGGGTAAGCAAAGACCCTCCCTCAGACATGAGTGGCTCGGCATGACGGCAAACGGCTGTGAATGAATAGCACGAGATATTCAGAGCCATATCAAAAGCTTTTGAAGAAGTGTCGACATAGCGTCCCATCAATTCTTCTTTGCCGGCAAAAGCAATGGCATGAACCACAAAATCCAGATGGCCCCATTCTTTTTTAAGTTTTTCAAATAGTGCCGAAAGGCTTGCTTCGTCGGTTACATCACAGGGTTCTACAATATTTGCACCCACTGACTCTGCTAGTGGGAACACTCGCTTTTCAAGCGCTTCGCCCTGATAAGTGAATGCGAGTTCCGCTCCCGCATCGGCACAGGCGCGAGCAATGCCCCACGCGATAGAGTTTTTATTGGCCACCCCCATTATGAGGCCGCGTTTACCTTGCATCATACCCGACATTTTAGTTTTCCTTTTTTCAGCTTCACCGCATATCTAGACACCCACTTAAAAGAGTGTCGTTAAGATAAGGCAATGAACGACTCAATCATTATAGGGTGGATTGCCCCCCCTCATAAACCAAGAAAAGGAAATATACAGGTTTTTTTAAGTCTTATGGATCAGCTTAATGACCAGGATCCGTCTTTTTCGCGGCAGGCTTGGCCCGTTTCCTGTTGGGTTTCGCCCTTAATAACAACTGTTTGCTTGATTTCGCGGCAATAATTTCCGTTTTCATCGGTATAATCGCGGGTAGGGGTTACGGTGCCAGCAATATCTGGTCGGTCGCTCTGCCAGCGACTGGGTTTACCAATCTTATTATTATTCAACGCATCCGTTGTTGCTGTGCCCATTTTTACTCTATCGGCTTCATCCAGGCGACGACCAATCTCGCTACCTGCAAGAGTGCCCAATACCGCGCCCGCGACAATCGCAGCGTTTCTGCCTTTACCATCGCCTATTTGTGAGCCAACTAGACCGCCAAGTAATAAACCGGTCACCGCACCTATCTCCTGTTGTCTGTTAGGGTTTTCCGCGCAGCCGGCTTGAATTAATGAAACCGCAATAATAGTTGACCAGATCAGTGGGTTTTTTTTAGAAAACAAAGTCATAACTCCCTTATATTTTTAATGTGAGTAGTTCATTTCGTTCTAATTTTGAATATAAGAAAAAACGGTCTATTTTAGAAATGAAATATTCGAAAGGTTCACATGAATTTTCAATCTCCGCCGAATAATCCCATTACTGCTTTTGCCGGGTGGTTATCTGAAGCCGAAAAAACAGAGGTGAATGATCCCAACGCCATGTCCGTTGCGACAGTGGATAAGCTAGGCATGCCAAATGTACGTGTTGTGCTTCTCAAAGGTGTAAGTGATGATGGGTTTGTGTTTTACACCAACCTAGAAAGCGCAAAGAGTAATGAACTATTTACGACCCTAAAGGCGGCTTTAGGTTTTCATTGGAAATCACTTAACCGTCAAGTGCGGGTGCGGGGCGAAGTTGAACAAGTCAGTGATGAGGATGCGGACCAGTATTATGCCACGCGCGCTAGAGGTAGTCAGATTGGTGCTTGGGCATCAAAGCAGTCGACACCTCTTTCTGATAGAGGCACGCTGGAGGCGCGCGTTAAGGAATTTGAAGAAAAATTTTCTGACCAAGAAGTGCCTCGTCCATCGCATTGGTCCGGTTGGTTAATTAAACCCCAAGAAATAGAATTTTGGCAGGATGGTGAGTTCAGACTGCATGATAGAATTGTCTATCGTCGTGACAATGAAACCTCCGATTGGCAGATAACTCGGTTATTTCCTTAAGCATTTTATCGACAATAGTTCATACTTTGTTGTTGTTGAATTACACTTCTAGTACGTTTATCTTAATCCTTCTTTACGTGGCAGTTTAAAGCCATAGTGATGTCATTGAAAAATCAAGGTTAGTGAGTGGGGGAAATATGCTTGGAAGAATGCAGACATCGGCATTACTAGTTAATGATATTCTCGATCATGCTAATATTTATCATTCAGATATTGAGATTATCTCTCGATTGGTTGGTGGTAAAATTCACAGGGAAACCTATTCCGAAGCACATTTAAGAGCTAGAAAAATGTCACAGGCTCTCCAATCACTTGGGCTGGGCAAGGGAGACGTTGTCGCTACGCTGGCATGGAATAATCATAGACATTTTGAAAGTTGGTATGCCATCACCGGAATAGGCGCTGTTTATCACACCCTCAATCCGCGACTGTTTGCCGACCAACTTATCTATATTATCAACCATGCCGAGGATAAATTTATTTTTGTCGATCTGACATTCGTGCCTATCCTTGAGGCTCTTCAGGATAAGCTGGATACGGTTAAAGGCTTCATTATTTATTGCGATGAAGATGAAATGCCCCAAACGAAGTTAAATAATGTTCATTGTTATGAAACGCTTATCAATTCACAGGATGGTGATTTCAGCTGGGTGCAGGTAGATGAAAATGATGCTTGTGGCATTTGTTACACTTCCGGCACTACAGGAAATCCAAAAGGGGTTATTTATTCCCATCGTTCTAATGTTCTGCATTCTCTTATTGCAGTGAGCCAAGATGTTATGGGGCTTGGGAGCAAATCTGTCGTAATGCCAGTTGTCCCAATGTTCCATGCTAATGCGTGGGGGTTGGTTTTTACTTGCCCTATGGTTGGTGCTGCAATGGTCAATCCTGGGCCGCAAATGGATGGAGCGAGCATATTTGAGCTACTTGATACAGAGCAGGTAAGTTTTACTGCTGCTGTGCCAACTGTCTGGCTTATGTTGTTGCAACATCTTGAGGATCAAAATCTGAAATTACCTTATCTGGATACGGTAGTGATTGGCGGCTCAGCAGCCCCGCGCATGATGATTGAGAAATTTGAAAAAGATTATGATGTTGAGGTTAATCATGCCTGGGGCATGACTGAATTATCACCATTGGGAACGATGGGTGTTTTGAAAGGAAAAATGCAAACTCTTTCTTTTGATGAACGAGTGGATATGAAAGTTAAACAGGGGCGCCCTCCCTTTCTTGTTCAAATGAAAATCACGGATGATGATGGAAATGAATTACCTCGTGATGGCAAAACTTTTGGGAATTTAAAAGTCAAAGGCCCTTTTATTATTGAAAGTTACATGAAGGGCGATGGTGGTGACGTGCTCGATGCTGATGGGTTTTTTGATACGGGCGATGTCGCAACCCTTGATGCTGATGGGTTTATGCAAATTACCGATCGGTCCAAAGATGTGGTGAAATCTGGAGGCGAGTGGATTTCTTCTATTGAACTTGAGAATATTGCTGTCGGGCATCCGAATGTTGTTGAGGCTGCTGTAATTGGTGTTGCTCATCCAAAATGGGATGAACGCCCCATTCTTATTGTAATTAAAAAAGAAGATACAGAGTTATCACGAGAAGACGTGTTGGGCTTTATGGAAGGTAAAATCGCCAAATGGTGGATGCCGGATGATGTGGTTTTCGTTGACGAAATCCCCCATACAGCAACCGGAAAAATCCAAAAGCTGACGCTACGCGAGCAATTTAAAGATTATGTTCTGCCTACCGCTATGGACGCCTAATTTATTTTAATTGAAAATCTGAAGATAACTTTATTTCGCTATTGCAGACAACTTTGCCGGTTCGCACAAGCCCTTCGAGATGTGCGAGAACTGACATAGCTGCAGCAGGGTAAAGTCGTTTGTCAGTGTCAGCGTATAGCAGAGGTATCATATCTTGAATTTGTGTGGTTCCCTTGGCGAGCTGGCCAAGAATCTGTTCTTCACGATTTTGACGATGGGTAATATAGGCGTTGATAAAAGTTTTTGGATTTTCTATTGCCGGTCCGTGCGTTGGACGTAAAAGATCAAGGTCGAAGCTTAATAGACGTTCCAGAGAGTCCATGTAATCTGCCATATTTCCATCTGGAGGAACGATAACGCTGGTCGCCCAGCCCATAATATGGTCGCCGGTGAACATTGTTTTTTCTTCATGAAGTAAATAACATAAGTGATTATCTATGTGTCCCGGCGTGTGTATGGCTTCAAGAGTCCAGTCAGGTCCATTCAGAACATCTTGATGCTGAAGCGGAATGTCTGGGTTGAAATCACGCTGGATGGCCTCTTCCATTTCAACGAAGTTTGCATCCTCTATAGCAACTTTTGTATCTATCTGGCTTTTGGTATGCGGGGTGTCGTTAAGCTCGATAAAGCCACATACCTTAGCACCTGTTCTTTCTTTAAGTGCATTAGCCAGAGGCGAGTGATCGCTATGGGTATGTGTAACCAGAATATGGCTAACGACTTCACTTGGGTCGAGAGCTGCAATAATTGCGTCAAGATGTGAGATATTATTCGGACCGGGGTCAATTATTGCGACAACGCCATTGCCAACAATGAAGGTGGTGGTGCCCGTATAAGTGAAAGGGCCCGGATTGTTGCAAATGACACGTCTGATGAGCGGGGTTAAGCGTTTGCAAACCCCATGTTCAATGTCATCTTCAAATACATAAGGTATTGCCAATCCGACTTCCCCTTTTAAATTGCTTGGTTCTTATAAATTAGGCGCTCCTATATTGAGAACTCACCTTTAACCACGCCACCCCCAAGCTGGTAATGGGTAAGATTATGGTCATTCTGTAAGAAGACCTGTTCATAAACTCGTGTATATGCGGATTGCTTGATTTGCCATACCCCGTCGGCATTTTTAATATAGTCATCAACATATTCCGCACCGCCGACAGTGACTTTGTTGTCTTCAGCGAGATTCATTGCATAATCTAACAACCGCCATTGGCCTTTCGCTGTTGTATCGCCTGTTAATTCAATAACGGGCATGTGAACGGTATGACAAGATACAAGCTTGTCATGAAACGCAAATTTCATGGCAGTAAGGATGTTCTCTTTACCCTCGGCTTCGAAAGTATAGCTGCCGCCTTGATAATTAATGCGGGCATCATCAGTAAAGACTCGCCCAAGCTCTTCAATATTGCAACTATCAATACTTCTGCAATATCTGTATTTAAGTTGTTTGATTTTCTCGATATTTTCAAAATCGTAAGACATATTATCCCTCATAAAACTTTACTGTCTTCATTGATGTTATATTCCCTACTAAAATTTATACCTGCAGACTAAAATATTGCCAATAGAGGGAATTTATCGGGGTTACATAAAGACTACCAAAATGTATGTTAACTAAAGCAAGGGGAGAGCTTATTGTCATTAAAAACAAAAAATATTTTTGGGGCCATATTGATTATGATGTCCTTACCAATCGGGTATTTGTTTTTCTGGCCTGTAGGGATTTCGCCTGAAGTATGGACGCCTGGCAAAAATCCAGCAGGTATGGCTCCTTTTGAAAGAAATAACCGCCTCGCAGATGCGCGATTAATCGAACTCGATGGTTATGGACCTGAAGGTAGTGCTATTGCAGATAATGGATTAATTTTTTCAGGTCTTGCAGATGGCCGCGTAATTGCGATTGACCCCAAATCCAATGATTTTTCAGATATTTTCAATACAGGTGGACGCCCATTGGCAATGCAGTTCGCACGAGAAATAATAACTGGTGTTCAAAGTGATTTAATTATTGCAGATGCGCCTTTGGGTCTTTTGGCATTTACTCAAACTGGGGAACTAAAAACGCTTACCAATGAGGTGGATGGAACACCTATTCGGTTTGCTGATGATCTGGATATTTCACGTGATGGGGTCGTCTGGTTCTCCGATGCTTCTACGCGTTATGATTTTAATGATACACTTTATGAAGCGATGGAAACGCCTGCGGCAGGTCGACTGCTCACTTATGATTTGAAAACAGGCGAAACCACGATTGTTTTAGATGGTCTGCATTTTGCTAATGGCGTAGCTCTTGCAGATGATGAAAGCTTTGTTCTGGTTGCTGAGACATATCGATACAGAGTTAAAAAATACTGGATTACCGGCCCCAAAGCCGGGCAAACAGAAGTGTTTGTTGAGAATCTCCCCGGCTATCCAGACAATATTACAAGAGCTCCTGACGGTGGCTTCTGGATAGCCTTGGTAAATGGGCGTGATAAAACACTTGATACTCTGATGCCGTCATCTTTTATGCGGAAACTTGTTTTTAGGATTATGAGGCTTATTGAATTTGAACCTCTTTGGGAAGAAAGCTGGGCTTTATATCTGGATAAAAATGGAAAAGTTGTTCATGCGCTGGATGCTCGGCATTCAGATATTTATGCTGTAACCAATGTAAAAGAAAAAAATGGATTGTTATTTTTGTCAAGTTTGCAAAATAATGCTTTAGGTATTATACCCTCTCCAACAAGCCCATAATTGCACTAGACCAAGCCGACGGCTCAGGTTATAAAACGCAGGCTTAATGGGGTGTGGCCAAGTGGTAAGGCAGCGGTTTTTGGTATCGCCATGCGCAGGTTCGAATCCTGCCACCCCAGCCAGCTTTTTCTAAAATATAGATTTTTATTGAAACTTTGTGCTTAACCAAGCCTTTTCTTTAGCCAAGCCTTTCCTTTAGCCAAGCATTGCTTCTTTGTTTTGTAGTTCAGCGATAGCCTCTTTGTATTCAGCCTCAAGACTGTCAACAACTTCACCAATAGTTTCTACGCTATCAATGCCACCAATACCCTGACCGCAGCCCCAAATATCTTTCCATGCTTTGGCGTCCGTATTTCCGCCGGAACCAAAGTTCATAGTGGTTTTGTCCGCTTCAGGTAAATTATCTGGATCAAAACCAGCTTTACTGACTGAGGGTTTTAAGTAGTTTCCGTGGACGCCGGTAAATAATGACGAATAGACAATGTCATCAGCGGCTGAATCCACCAACATTTGTTTATACTCTTCTTCGGCATTTGCTTCTTTGGTTGCGATGAAGCGGGAGCCGATATAGGCCAAGTCTGCTCCCATAGCGAGGGCTGAGGCTATACAAAAGCCGTCACCAATTGCGCCGGAGAGTAAAATTGTTCCGTCAAACCACTTTTTAACTTCGCGAACAATTGCAAATGGGCTTAACGTGCCTGCATGACCGCCTGCACCTGCGGCGACTAGAATCAGGCCATCAACACCCTCCTCAGCAGCTTTGCGAGCATGACGCATATTAATGACATCATGATAGACCAGCCCCCCGTAGCTATGGGCTGCCTCCACGATTTCTTGAGGCGGACGAAGGCTAGTAATGATAATCGGCACTTTTTCTTCTACACAAGTTTCCATGTCTGGAATAAGGCGGTCATTTGTAATGTGACAAATCTGATTGACGGCAAAGGGCGCAACTTTAGCTGTTGGGTTTTCTTCTTTATAAGCCGCGAGATCATCTTTAATTTCTCTAATCCAATCCTTCAGCAGTGATTGAGGCCGAGCGTTTAGTGCAGGAAACGATCCGACAATACCTGCTTTACACTGAGCTGATACCAGCGTTGGGTTTGAAACTATGAACATGGGCGACCCAATGACCGGGAGGCGCAAATTTTCTTTTAAAATATCTGGTAACATTTCTAATTCCCTTGCAATCTTTAAGTAACTTAATCAGAGAAACCTTGCTGGCAACAAAAATTTACAGCTAGATAAATCTAAATTTTTGGCTTCGTTTTATTTTAAAGCCTTATATATGATTTCTTTTAATTCTGTGCGGATGGGATAAATCCCGTAAGGAACAATCTGAGTCATCAAAATAACACTGATTTTTTCGACTGGGTCTATGAAGAAATATGTATTCCCCAACCCACCCCATGAATAAGTGCCTCTGGAGGCATAATTACCTTCAGTTGTTGGATCCATGATAATGGACCAGCTAATGCCGAAGCCCGTACCTTCCATATCACTCTCACTGAAATTACAAGCGGCTTTTTCTTTCATGGTCGCGCCACCGGGCAATTGATTTGACCGCATGATATCCAGTGTTTGTTTGGATAAAAGTGTCGAACCATTGACTGTTCCATTGCTTTCAAGCATATGGCAAAATTTATAATAATCAGTCAGGGTGGAGAGTAAGCCCCCGCCGCCGCCTAACATTTCTGCAGGCTTTAAGAAGGTCGTTTCCCGCCCAAGATCAATACACCGGATAAGGTCTTTACGATGATCTTTAAAATAAAGATGTGTCATCCGATCGGCTTTATCGGCAGGAAGGGTGAAGCCGGTGTCCTTCATATTGAGTGGTTCAAAAACTTCCTCATGTAAAATTTTGTCGAGAGATTTGCCGCTTATGACTTCCATGATGCGCCCTACAACATCCAGCGAGAACGAATAATTCCATTTTTCACCAGGCGTAAATAAAATAGGCATTGCCGCAATCTCATTTACAAACTCTTCAACTGAAGGCCGGCAAGCCCTCCCTCCAGTTAATTGTTTGCGTCGATAAAGTGCATCTATCGGGTGTTCCCCTAAAAAGTCGTAAGTCAGGCCTGATTGATGGGTCAACAAATCAAATACAGTGATATCTTTTTCTGAGGGACGTGTCGTGTACTCACGTGTATCGCCCGATACCCAGACTTGAGGGTCTTTAAAAGCGGGAATGTAATCTTTTACTTTGTCATCCAGATTAATTTGCCCACGTTCCACAAAACGCATCATCGCAAATGCGGTTATTGGTTTTGACATGGAGTAGATGCGGTAGATACTGTCGTCTTTGAGCGGGAATGCAGCTTCTTTTTCATCGCCCATAGCACTGTAGCCAGTGTGATAAATTCCTGCAATTTCGCGATTTCTAGCTATCAGAACTGAAAACCCAGATAGCTTGCCGCTATCAACATACTTCGTTGATAGATCATTGAGCGCGAGGCTGAGGTATTCAGAGTCAAATCCGTAATGTGAGATATTTTCAAGCATGGAGATTAATTAGTCATTTATCTCATGGATTGAAAGTACAAATGAATAAACCAATGCAAGTTCTTCGAGTTGGTTAAATCGTCCAGCTTTTCCTCCATGCCCTGCTGACATTTCAGTTCGTAATAAAGTCAAACCATCATCCGTGCGTTTGTCTCGTAATCTGGCCACCCATTTTGCTGGTTCCCAATACGTTACACGCGGGTCGGTTAGGCCTGCCGTGGCGAGTATGTGGGGGTAGGATGTTTCAGAGATATTTTCATAAGGCGCATATTCTGAAATTGTTTGATAATCCAAAGCACTTAAAATCGGATTTCCCCATTCTGGCCACTCTGGAGGTGTGAGGGGAAGTGTATCATCCAGCATGGTGTTTAAAACATCGACAAAAGGCACTTCAGCTACTGCGCCACAGAATAAGTCCGGTGATAGATTCAGTGTTGCTCCCACGAGAAGCCCGCCCGCGCTGCCACCATGAATGGTGATGTTGCCTTTTTGTGTGAGCTTGTTATCGATGAGATATTGTGCCGCGGCAGCGAAATCCTTGAAGCTATTAATTTTATTTTCCTTGCGCCCTTGTGAAAACCAGTCAAAACCCATTTCTTTGCCGCCACGAATATGGGCAATAGCGTAAATAAAGCCGCGGTCTACAAGAGATAAGCGATTACCCGAAAAACTGGCCGGAATTGAAATACCATAGGCACCATATCCATAAAGCAGAACAGGGGCGGTTCCATCTAAAGGTGTATCTTTGTGGTAGAGCAGGGTGATTGGAATTTCCTGCTCCTCATTCGCGATTGGTGCCCATAGGCGTTTTGTTAAATAATCCTGAGCGTTATGGCCAGATGGAACTGATTGTTCGTAGACCATATTTCTCTCGCCGGACGACATGTCGTAATCGAATATTTGCCTCGGCGTGGTCATTGAAGTGTAAGCAAACCTGACCATATTCGTATAATATTCGAGCCCGGTATCAAGAGACACATCGTAGGCGGCTTCTTCGAAAGCGATTTCAGTTACCGAATTTGTCTCCGTCGATAAGATTTTAATTTTTGGGAGTGCTTTTTCCCGATATAGCCAGACAATAAAATTCTCATAGGCTGCCACTTCAAGAATAAGCGCACCTTTTTTGTGAGGAACGAGTTCGTGCCATTTATCGGGTGTCTCGATATCTGCCCACATTAGGCGAAAATCAACTGCATCTTTATTCGTCAGGATGATAAGTCTGTTACGTTGGGGATCATGGCTAACATCATATTCGATATGTGGCTGCCTAAGGGCAATTGGAACAGGTTTCTGTTCCGGATTAGCTGCGTCAATCATATGAACTTCTGAGGTTTCATGGTCATGAGCGGAGATGAATATCAACTCTTCGCTTCTAGATTGAGAGAGTGAAACGAAGAATCCGGCATCATCCTCTTCATAGACAATAACATCATCGGCTTGTTCAGTGCCTAGCTTATGGCGCATGACTTTGCTTGGCCTGTGATTTTCATCTAATAAAATGTAGAATATAAATCGCGTATCAATAGACCAGGCTACAGACCCGGAGGTGTTGGTAAGGGTATCGGGTAAATCTGTATCTGCTGAAATATTTCTGATTTTTAAAGTAAAATACTCTGAGCCTTTGGGGTCGTGTGCCCATGCAAGGTATTCCTGTCGCGGGCTAATGGCTGTCCCGCCTAATTTAAAATATTCCAGACCTGCAGCTTCCTTGTTGGCGTCTAGAACAATGTCAGGGATATTATTCGTGTGAGCGGAACTTTTGCTTTGACGGCAGATTTGTTGATGCTCTTGCCCGGTTTCATATTTAGAAAACCATGCCCAATCACCTTTCGGTGTGGGTGGCGATGTATCATTTTCCTTAATCCTACCGCGCATTTCTTTATAAAGTTTTTGGCGAAGGGCTTTGTGGGTATCTAAAACTGCATCTGTATAGTTGTTTTCAGACACTAAATGTTCATGGATATCTGAACGAAGCTGATCGGGATTGCGGAGCACTTCCTGCCAGTTATCATCCCGCATCCAAGCATATTCATCATTTCTGGTTATTTTGTGCCGTGTATTGGTGGTGTTAATTTTTTTTGCAACCGGTGGGCGAGGTCGCGGCTCATTCATCGCTAAGATTATCCGTTTTTTTATCAAGTGCCGTTCCGTTAATGCAATAGCGAAGACCCGTTGGCTGAGGGCCATCAGGAAACACATGCCCAAGATGCGCACCGCATTGACTGCAGAGAACCTCGGTTCTTGTCATGCCATGCGATGTGTCGGAATGTTCAACAACATTTTTTGAGTCAACAGGCTGAAAAAAACTCGGCCACCCAGTGCCGCTATCAAACTTGGTTTGAGAAGAAAAAAGTGGCGTTTCGCAACAAATACAATGAAAAACACCGTCAGATTTATCGTCGAGGTGAGGCCCTTTGAAAGGCATTTCAGTACCCGCTTCGCGCGTTACATAATATTGCTCTGGAGAGAGCTTTTCTAACCATTCATCTTGCGATTTATGGATAGGCCATTTTTTTTCAGTGTCAGATGTCATGCCTCATCATGCCACAATTCAAAGTTGATGGGGACATTTTTTTGGCAATTGCCGATATGAAAACTAACTGATGGTTCTGCTGGATTTATTGGCACGCTCATAGTCTTCAATACATGGCCAAAGCTGCCGCGCCCATTGATTAACCGCTTTTTTAAGCTTGTCTGTAGGGACATAAAGTTCGGATCTGCCAATCTTTTGTAGCGTGTGAATATAGCCTCTTTCCTCAAAACGCTTGAGGGATGCCCGAACCGTGCCATACGCACGTCCGGTGACTTCAACAAAATTTTTTGTAACCGTTGATTTTTCCTCAGCTTCGTTAGCTATAAGAATAAACAGCATAATCCAGTCTTCATAATGGGGTGCTTTGGTTTCAAATAATTCTTTCCCAAATTCATGCGCGTTGAGAAGCACATTTATTGCGCGAACCGCTTCAGGAAGCATTCCAGGCACAAAACTATTTATTTCTTTGGGTAGCGTAAATTCGCCGCCATTAGGCAAACTTGAACTTGTTCGAGAGGCTCTTTTGTTCATTATTTTCTTTCCAGCTAAAGAGTAGAAGGCAAATTAACTAGACGGAAGCAACTTGAACAAATGTTAAAAAAAGTAGAATTTTTTTGTTTTTCAATTCTTTAGAAATATAAC